>NZ_CP021416.1:1598075-1917690 GCF_002162315.1 Sulfurospirillum diekertiae
GCACTTCTTGTAAAATGGAAGCAATAACTGCATTGCTGTAAAATGCCTCTTTACCACCTTTTAGCACACACGCATTGCCACTTTTAAAGCAAAGAGCGGCGGTATCGCTGGTCACATTGGGACGACTTTCATAGATGATACCCACCACACCAATAGGAATGCTGACTTTTTCAATTCTGAGTCCACTAGGAACAACCCAACCTTCTAAAATACGCCCTACAGGCTCTTTGAGCGCTGCAATTTCGCGAATGGCATTTGCCATATCTGCTATGCGTTGCGTGTTGAGTAAGAGTCGATCAACAAGTGCCGAACTTAAATTGTTTTTCTTGGCTTCCTCTAAATCTTTTTGATTTTCGGTTATGATAAGCGCACTGTGTTTCTCTAAAGCCTCTGCCATATGTGCTAAAACATCCATTTTTGTTTTAGGATCAAGGGTGGCGATAATTCGACTGGCAGATTTGGCATGTTCTAGAAAAGTTTGCACGTTGATAGTTCCTTACAATGGCATTTGATGGGATTTTACACTTTTTATATTTAATGTGTCATAAGTAAGTTCGGGATATAATAGTTAGCATCAGTAGATAATCATACAAGGACACAAGAATGCAACAAATTTACGATTTAGTCATTATTGGTGGTGGACCTGGCGGTATTGGTGCAGCGGTTGAAGCAAAGGTGCTTGGACTGAAACATATTATGATGATTGAAAAGGGTGATAACCATTCACAAACGATCCGCAAATTTTACAAAGATAATAAACGTGTTGATAAAAACTACAAAGGTCAGGAGATCGAACTTAAAGGCTCTATTGATTTCCGTGATGGCACCAAAGAGAGTACGCTAAACTACTTTGACTCACTTTTGGATTCGGGTGAGATTGACTCGGCATTTAACAGCGAAGTTGAGAGTATCATCAAAGAGAACAATGAATTTCGTATTGTGACAACCAAAGCAGGATACAGAGCCAAAAATGTTATCGTTGCTATTGGCACGATGGGAAAACCCAATAAACCCGATTACACACTACCTCTCTCACTCAAAGAACGCATCAATTTCAACTTAGACAAATGTTCACAAAATGAAAAACTATTGATTGTGGGTGGTGGAAACTCTGCCATAGAGTATGCGATAGAGCTTTCCAAAACCAATAACGTTACTGTTAATTATCGTCGTGACACCTTTAGTAGGCTCAACGACATCAATCTTAAGATGATTCAAGAGTTCAATGGACAAGAGAAACTTCGTCTTCGCCTTGGTATGGATATTGTATCGGTAGAAAATGAAAATGGTCTTGTCAAAGTTAACTTTACCGATGGCTATTATACGATTTACGATCGTGTGGTGTATGCAATTGGCGGAACAACACCGGTTGATTTTCTACGAAAATGTGGGATTTCACTTGATAGCGAAGGAAAACCTGAGTTTGATGAAAATTATGAAACCAAAACCAAAGGGCTTTATTTAGCAGGTGACATCGCGGTTAAAAGTGGTGGAAGTATCGCTATTGCGCTTAACCATGCGTATTCTATTGTGTCACATATTTTAAATTCAAAATAATTAAGGCTTTTGATTAATGGCAAAAATTGCTCTCTCTTCTTCGCAGATTTTAAATATAGCACTTGGTGCAATTATCGTAGTTGGAAGTTTAGCTTCTGTAAAATATGGTAATTTTGGTGGAGTCTCTTTTGACGAGCTCGGTGAAAAATACATCAGTAAAAGCGATGTTAAATTTAGTGATCTACCTCAGGATATGCAAAAGCATTATATAGACAAAGACGCGACGATTGAGCAGGGCAAAGATGGCA
Source organism: Sulfurospirillum diekertiae (assembly GCF_002162315.1). Classification (NCBI taxonomy): domain Bacteria; kingdom Pseudomonadati; phylum Campylobacterota; class Epsilonproteobacteria; order Campylobacterales; family Sulfurospirillaceae; genus Sulfurospirillum; species Sulfurospirillum diekertiae. The sequence continues at coordinate 1,599,881 of NZ_CP021416.1, forward strand.
ATCTCTATGAAGATGAATACTTTGACGAACAAGGCAAACCTATTCCTGATTCTGAGTTAACACCTCAAGACTTTAAACGTATGGTCAATAAATTGCAAAAAACACTCCTCTTTGTTCAGCACGATAACCTTTTAATGGCCAATGAAAAAAATGAGCTTTCTAAAAAACTCGAAGAGCAAGACAACGAACTTGAAGAGCAACGCAATCAATTAACCAATAAAAATACCGAACGCCTTAATGAAGCAGAGCAGCAACACTATCGCAACATCAGTGATTTGACGATGAAAATCAATGAGTTGCAAAAGGAAAATGTTGTCATCGCTCAAAAAGCAAACATTGAAGCCAATACCTTAAGAGGTCAAATAGAAGAACTTAAAGCTAAGGCTGTCGATGATGAAGATAAAAAACGTATTGCCATTCAAAAAGCACGCGAAGAAGAGCAAGCAAAGCTAACGGATTACAAAGAAAAAATCAAATTTTTGAACGATCAGATTGCGCTTTTAAACGAGCAAATCAATACAAACAACGAGACAGCTAAAAATGCTTTTACACGTAAGCAAGATGAGATCAACAAACTTAAAGAAGAGATCGTACAAGCGGCAAAAGAGAAAAATGAACTCTTAAATAAACAAACACAATCCTTGCTCCTTTCAGACCAAAAGCATAAAGAAGAGATTGGTAAATACAACGCTACCATAGAACAACTCAAAGCAGATACTGAAAAATTGATTGCTAAAAATCGCCAAGATATGGCGCTTCAAGATGACGATCATCTCAAGAAAATGGCACTTGAAGAGGAAAAAATCAAAGGTCTAAATAATGAGATTGCCAGTTCTAAAAAACATATTGATGCACTCATCCTTGAAAATGAGAAGGATTTTAATAAATTTAAAACCTATCTTGAAGATGAGAAAAAACTCAATAAAGAACTCTCTGCTGCTAATAAAAAGCTTGAAGAAAATGCACAAAACAGCGAAAAAAATCTCAATGCATCCATCTTAAAGCTCAATGAGGAAATTGCTAAAAGAGAGGCTAAGATCAAAGAGTTAGGCGATAAAATAGTAACAATGAACACAGAAAAGCTTAACGTTGAGGAAGAGGTCAAAAAACGAGTCGATGAAAACGACAAGATTCACAATAAAAACTATAAAGTATTTAATGAAAAAATTGCCAGTTTTGATAATGTCAAAAAAGAGTTGATGGCTAAATTTGACAAACAGTTAAGTGATTACAAAGCAACCGTGCAAGAAAACAGTGATCGTATGCAGTTTCATACCGATGAACTCACTGCATCTAATAATGATCTAAAACTCAAATACGACGGAAAAGAGAAAGAGTTACAAGCCCTTAAAACACAACTCGTTGCCTATAAAACAGAGACACAAAAAGGTAAAGAGAGCGATGATGGAAAAATCAAAGAACTTCGCACAGCATTAGATGAACTCAAAGCAAATAGCAAGGCTCAAGAAAACGACTACATCGCTAAAATACAGTTACTTCAAGCAGATATTAAAGAAAAAGAGACGGCGATTGTTTCCAACCGTAAAGATGAAGTTCTCAAAACTTCTGCTTTAGAAAAAGAGATTAAAAGTAAAGCACTTGAGCTCCAAAAAATTCAGACAGAGAATGCACGCAATGAAGGAATGGTTCAAACATTACATGTAAAACTTAAAGATTCAGAAGACAATGCAACAAAGGCAACCAACAAAAAAGTTGAAGAGCTTAAAGCGCAACTTGCAACGATAGAAAAAAAATCGTGTGAGTGAAGATTCAAAAATGGTTGGACTTAAAGACGAACTTCGCCGTAAAGAGATTGAGTATTTAGATGCGCTCAAAGAGAAAGACAAAGAGATTAAAGCTAAAGAAGCGACAATTCTTGCAACCAAAGAGGGGATGAAGAAGATTGAGGGTCTCAAAGCCTCAACAGATGAAAATCTAACGAAACTTAAAGAAGAGTCCAAACAAAAAGAGCTTCAACATTTAGAAGCCACCAAAGCACTTCAAAACGAGATCAAAGCCAAAGAGGCACAATTAACAGCTTCCTCTAAAGAAGAAACCCTTAAAAGCATTGCTTTGGACAAAGAGCTTAAAGCCAAAGAGGCACAACTCTTAGCCTCTAAAGAAGAGATGAAAAAACTTGAAGCGCAAAGAGTTGCAACTGAAGACAAACTCGCCAAACTCAAAGAAGAGTCAAAACAGCAACAGCTTCAAAACTTAGAAGCGACCAAAGCATTGCAAGCAGAGCTAAAAGCAAAAGAGAGCCAAATTGCCTCATTTAATAAAGAAGAGACACTTAAAAGTATCGCTTTAGAAAAAGAGCTCAAAGCTAAAGAAGCCACAATTGTTGCCAATAAAGAGAATTACAAAAAGACAGAAACACTTAAAGCTTCACTTGAAGAGAATATAACGAAACTCAAAGAAGAGTTCAAGCAAAAAGAGCTTCAATATTTAGAGGCGGCGAAAGCACTCCAAGCTGACATCAAAGGAAAAGAGACGCAATTAGGAGCTAGTAAAAAAGATGAAACCCTTAAAATAATTGCACTCGAAAAAGAGCTCAAACAAAAAGAGAGTGTTTTAGCGCAACAACAAGATGATTTTACAAAACGCATTGCTTCCAATGAGCAAACAATCAAAACGCTCAATGAAAAAATAAAGCTGTTAGAAACGGCAACACCAAAAACAGTTGTAGCCAAAACGTCAACACCTTTGCAAAAAGGTCATAAGCCTGTGATGGTTGACAAAGTAACGTGTACCGATATGGGAACAGGTGTCAATGCTATCTCTGAAACCTGTAAAAAAGAGGTTCAGACCTTCCTTGCGAAGTATGACAGCTCTTACCTCTTTGAGGTTGCGCCTATTGTTGACAATGGTGGTTTTGCATCACTCAAGCTGATTAAAAATAAAAAAGTGGGCGTAGAAGATAGTGAAATTGATCGCATTAGTGGACTTGCCAATATTGGACTTGGAAAAGCCAGAGCAAAAGCGGGTGGAGAGCTCGTTGAAACCTATGTAGGAGAAGGCGCAAAAATTAGCTATGCACTTTCAAATATAGAGCAAGATAAAGCACGAGGCTTCCAGATAAGGGTGTATCAATAAAAATGAACTTATTTCAGCCAGAACAGGGGTATCGCTACAACAGTGATACCCTTTTACTTTATGATTTTATCGCCTCATTCACACCAAAAGGCGAATTACTAGATGTTGGTTGTGGTTGTGGCATTTTGGGGCTTTTGCTCAAACGCGATTTTCCAGCTTTACATGTAAATCTTTTAGACATTCAAGCTCAAAATTGTGAAATCTCAAAAGCCAACGCACATGCGAATAACATAGAGATCGCCAGCTTTACATGTAAAGATTTTTTAGAGGCGAAATTCGAGCATAAATTTGATATGATTGTATCAAATCCTCCTTTTTACCATAAAGGCGGTGTTAAAAGTGAAAACGATGCCCTCTACCTTAGTCGTCACAGTAGTGCGCTTCCCTTTACGGCATTTGCCTCTAAAGTTACCAAAAGTCTTTCCAATCGTGGTTATTTTTTCTTCTGCTATGATGCCAAGCAACTGGATAGTTTGATGGCGGCACTGCTTGCCAATGGACTGAATGTGGAAGATCTTCGTTTTGTGTACCCCAAAGAGGAGAGAGAAGCTTCCTTGGTGCTGATTCGTGCACGTAAAAACTCAAAAACTTTGTGTAAAATTCATCCACCACTTTTTATCTACAATGGTGAAACATTTAGTCCTCAGGTACAAACCATTTTTGAGCGATCCCAAACAAAGAGTGTGACATGGAAAGCATAATGAAATGTGAAGGCTATCCATACGCTTTTGATCCAAAAGCGTGTCAAAGCTGTACTGGAAAGTGCTGTATTGGAGAGAGCGGATACATTTGGGTGAGTCAAGAGGAGATAAGTGCGATTGCTTTGAAACTTTCTTTATCAAAAGAAGAATTTATCAATAACTATTTACTAAAAATTCGCTATCGTTTCACGATTAAAGAAATCGCATACGAAGGCGGCTATGGTTGCATCTTTTTCGATATGGAAAAAAAGATGTGTCGTATCTATGACGTACGTCCACAACAGTGCCGTACATTCCCTTTTTGGGAATATTTTAAAGAAAATATTGACGAGGTAGTCACAGAATGTCCCGGTATTATTCGTTTATAATCGTCCTTTTTTTATTGGCTGGTTGCGCCACCAAAGAAGTTGTTGTTACTAAAGAGACAACAAAAAAAAGTTTTTGAAGAAGAAGACAACCTTATTTTACAAGCATTAGATTATCAGCAAAATGGCGACTATGTCAATGCACGCAAAATTTATCATACACTTTACGAACAGAGCCAAAAGAAAGTTTATCTTACTGAAGATGCAGGTCTTGCCTTTGTCTTAGGTGATCCTGATGCACGTGATCTTATTCTGCAAGGTATTCAAAAATACCCTGAAGAAAAGAACTTTAACCGTCTTCTTGTGGGGCAACTTGTTAAAGAAAAACGCTACGAAGAAGCTGAAAAAGAGATTCTTAAACTCATTGAGTACGATAAAACAGTACAGCATCTCAGCATCGCTGGTAATCTTTATTTGCAAATGAAAGAGTATGACTTAGCTCTTAAATATTTTGAAAGTGCCTATAAACAAGAGCAATCTGAAGATCTTTTACTCAATATCGTTGAACTTCTATACCGCTTTTTAGGACGTAAAGATGACGCAGTCGCCTATTTGGAAACATATGCAAATGTAGAAGGCTGCGGAGAACATGCATGTTTTAAACTGATTGAAATTTACGGACGTGATCGTAATGTTCAAGGGCTTATTGCCACGTATAAAAAACTGTATAAAGAACAACCAACGGATGAAATTGCCAAAAAAATCGTTGAATTAATGCTGTACACAAAAGATATCAAAGGGGCAACTCATTTCTTGGAAAAAACAGGCTTGAACCAAGACATGTTGATTCAAATTTATGCAACACAGAAAAAATTCACAGAAGCCTATGCTCTTGCAGAAAAGCTTTACGAAGAGAGCAAGAACCTTGATTATCTCGGCAAAATGGCTATTTATGAATATGAGCTCAATAAGACAAAACTGACACCTGAAATATTGCAATCCATTTCCAAAAAATTTGAAGAAGTCACAGGATTGCTAAAAGATTCCGTGTATATGAATTACTATGGCTATCTATTAATTGACCATGATATTGATGTACCAAAAGGGATTCGTTTAGTACAAGATGCCCTTGCATTAGAGCCAAACTCACCTTATTATTTAGATTCTCTTGCTTGGGGGCTCTTTAAGCAAGGTAAATGTGAAGAAGCGTATGCCATCATGAAATACTTTGGTGACAATGTCATCGAAGAAGAGGTGAATGCTCATATTGAAGCCATTAAAAAATGTTTGAAAGAGAAAAAGCCACAATGATTTTAGATGAAATCATCAAACGAACCCGTGAAGATTTAGAAAAAAAGAAAAAAGAGTATACGATAGATTGGTTAGGCAGGAGTCTTGCCTTTAACCCTTTTATGCCTCGCGATGTAAAACCTTATCTGAAATCTACGCCAGAAAATCCTTACCGCATTATTGCGGAAGTCAAAAAAGCAAGTCCAAGCAAAGGTATTATCAAAGCTGATTTCGATCCTCTTACCATTGCTAAAGCGTATGAACTCGGTGGGGCTGATGCTATCTCCGTTTTGACAGAACCTCACTATTTTCAAGGTAATTTAGAGTATTTAACCCAGATTCGACGTTATGTACCAACGCCTCTTTTACGCAAAGACTTTATTGTTGATGAATACCAAATATTAGAAGCCCTTGTTTACGGTGCTGACTTTATATTATTGATTGCAAAAGCACTGACAAAAGCTGAATTAAAGCATCTTTTAGAGTACGCATTACGACTTGGACTTGAAGTTTTAGTCGAAATCCATGATAAAGAAGATCTTATAAAAGCCATCTTTGCAGGAGCCAATATTATTGGTATCAATCACCGTAACCTTGAGACTTTCGAAATGGATATGAGTTTAACCGAAAAGCTCATGCCACTGATTCCACAAGGTAAAATCATTGTTGCGGAGAGTGGATTAAACGACAAAGAGATCATTAAGCATTTAAGTAAGATGGGGGCAGATGCCTTTTTGATTGGCGAATATTTTATGCGTGAGCTTGATATTCAAGCCTCACTTGAAGCCATTAAAAAGGTCGATTGATGAACTATCTGTATGCTCCGTGGCGTGATGCTTATTTTAGTGATAAGCCCGAAGGATGTGTCTTTTGCAATATTAGTGCACATCCCGAAAAAGATGAAGAGTATCATGTACTCTATCGCGATAAACTCTGTTTCATTGTTATGAATCGTTACCCTTACTCACCAGGGCACTTTATGGTTATTCCCCATCAGCATACAGACGCCATTGAAGAGCTTGATCCAGAAGTATGGTTACACATCTCTTTGATCGTACAGCGTTGTGTACAGATGCTTAAACAGGGTCTTGGAGCACACGGTGTCAACTTAGGTATGAATCTTGGTAAAAGCGGTGGAGCAGGTATTGCTGAGCATATACATTACCATGTTATACCACGTTGGATGGGTGATACTAATTTTATAACGACAATTGCAGACACAAGAGTTTATGGAACTGATTTTGAAAAAATTTACCAACATCTTAAAGGGCTTATTCCTGAGTATATTGCATGTTAAATGATGTCGAGATTGATGCCTTTATTACCCAAAAATCCTCTTTTGATCTTTTGATTGATGCACGTAGTCCCAAAGAATTTAATGAATCACACATTCCAAATGCTCAAAATTTCTATGCGTTAAATGATGCTGAGCATCAAGAAGTGGGTACCATCTATAAACAAGTTTCTCGTAATGATGCAAAAATACTAGGAGCTCGTTATATTTGCCAAAATGTTGCACTCCACCTTCAAGAGATTTCCAAACATTACAAAATTGGTGCAAGAATTGGTATCTATTGTGCAAGAGGAGGGCTAAGATCTAGCTCTATTGCCATTATTCTCTCTCATATTGGCTACCAAGTGTATAGACTAACGGGCGGCTATAAAAACTACCGTTTACATGTACTAACGTATCTTGAAACTATTCCACACCACCATTTTATTTTACTTGGGGGCAATACAGGTTGCGGGAAAAGTGAGCTTTTACAAATTCTACAACCGTCCATTGATCTTGAAATGCTTGCCAATCATTTAGGTTCGAGCTTTGGTAGTATTAAAGGAGCTCAACCAAGTCAAAAAGCCTTTGAAAATATTTTATGCGAAATTTTATGTAAAATTGATCCAAATACCTATATATTCATTGAAGCAGAGAGTAAGCGTATGGGAAAATGTACCATCCCAGCCCTGTTACATGAACGTATGCAACAAGGATTTCGTGTCGAAATTACTGCCCCTCTTGAACAACGCGTTGAACGAATTCTCAAAGATTATGTGAGCATCACAACCGATTTTTTTAATCAAGTCATGCAAATGATTTCACCTTATATTAAGAAGAGTGCAAAAGAAGCCGCCCAAATAGCATATGAGAGCAATCATCTCGCAGAGGTAGCAAAGATACTTTTAGTAGAGTATTACGATGTAGTCTATAAAAAACCTCGTAAGGTTGATCTGGTCATAGATAATGCCGATCAAAGCCAGAGTATTCAAGCACTTCAATCTTTACATGTAAAGCTTAGTAACGTTTAGAAATGATGCATATGATAGTGTGAGTGCTGAAAGTCTTTGTGTTTATGGGCATGAAGATGCAGTAAATTTCCCTCAATCAGTATCTTTTTATCTTTCATTAGCGCTTCAATTTCGCCATTATAAATCAACTGATGTTTATCGTTTAAAACAAGTGCTCTATCACCAAGTTCATAGGCTAAAGAGATATTATGGGTTGAGATAAGGGTTGTAATATTCATTTCTGAGAGCAGATCAACAAACCATCCTGTTGTTTTTGGATCCATATTGGCAGTAGGTTCATCTAAGAGTAGGAATTGTGGCTCAAGAACCAAAATAGCGCATAACATAACTTTTTGCTTTTCGCCACCGCTCAACTTAAGAGGAGAGCTTTGAAGATGGTGCGTTAAATGAAATTTTTCAGCTATCGCATGGACACGTTCGTCGACATTTTCCACATCAAACTCTCTAAGCCCAAAAGCAATCTCATCATACACTGTTGGATTAAACATCATTGTTTCTGGATTTTGGAATAGAATCCCTATCTCTTTACGAAAGGTTTTACCAACGCTTTTTTTTGTTATCAATTGATCTTTATAAAAATAGTTTCCCTCGCCAAAATAAAGTCCTGCAAGAATGCGAAGCAGCGTGCTTTTGCCACTTCCATTATTTCCTAGTAAAACAACTTTTTCACCCGCTTTAACTTCAAATGAGAGTTTATCTAAAACACATTGTGTTTCATACTGATACGCTAAATTGTCAACTTTTATCAAAAAATCCCCTTGCTTTAAGCGCCAAACTTTTTTTCTTCACTATCATACAATGCCTTGGTAAAAAAATAACCAAAGACAGAGGTAATAAACTCTTTTTGAGCACGTTCACTCATTTTTTTAATCAATCTACTTTTAAGGGCTAACATGAAATTTTCATAACTCTTCTGGTAGCTGTAAATTTGTGAAAGTGAAATGCTCAAGAGAAAACTCAATGTTTTTGAAAAGGAGAGGGCAAGTGCGATATTGACATAATGGGAAAAAAGCATTGTCGTCAGGGTTAAGTCAAAAACACGTAAGTTAAACAGTAGTAAATAGTCCAACCAAGGTTTTTGCTGAACAAGGGCAATTATCAAATATCCAAGGGTAATGGCTATGTTAAAAAAAACAATCGCTTTAAAAGATTTTTTGAGCATTTTAAGCCACTGAGAACGAGCCAATAGTAACAAGATAAAAGCAAAAAAGAGTAATAGATAAGAAGAATGGCTAGCTAGAATAACAGCTAGCCCTAAAAGATAGAGTCCAAAAAGAGTTCTATCGCGCAAATTTTTTTCCCGAGAAAATAGAAAATTCCAAAAATCAAAGCAACTCCCAACATCCCTGAAAGATAGTAAGCGATGACATCGTTTAACCCATCTATCGTATAATCAGGTGCTAGTGCTCTTAAGTGAAAAGCATTTTCAATCCCTCTGGGGATAAAACCTAAAACCTCTTGATAGTATTCATTGTCCCACTCAGCCCACGCAGGATTTTCACTCAATAATCCAAGAGGTATCAGTATAAATAAGATAAGTATGGGATAAAGTATCTTTTTCATGCATTCGCTCCTTTATAAATACGGTTTTTGACAATGTACCGATAGGCAATCGCTGTAAAGATACCTTCCACCACACCAAAAAAGAGTACATGAGAACCCACAACGGCAGGAAAGGTCAAAGCAAAATCAAAAGGAAAATAGAGGGGCTGACCATCGGCGCTTGCGATTAAGGGTTGGACACCAAGGAAAAGCGACAGAATAATTGATGCACAAACAATACCAACCCAACCACTTAAGAAAGAAGCAAAGGCTTTCTGTTTAAAAATATTAAAAATATAATAAGAAGAGAAAGAGGCAGCAAAAGCCATTACAAGGGCATTTGCCCCAAATGTTGTAATACCGCCATCACCAAAGACGAGTGCTTGAATCAATAAAACAAGACTGATACAGACAGATGCAACCCATGGACCGAATAAAATCGCAATGAGTGACGCACCTACAGCATGTCCACTGGTTCCGCCCGGAATAGGGATGTTAAACATCATAATAATAAAACTGAGTGCACTCAAAGAGGCTATGAGGGGAAGTGTTGTTTCATTCAGTTCTTCTTTGAGTTTTTTAAATGCGATAACCCACAGTGGTAATGCAGCAGCATACGTTGCGATACATGTGATAGGAGAGAGATAGCCATCTGGAATATGCATAATACGTGACCTCCAAAGATGTAATATTAAGATAATAATTAGGCAATATTTAAATATTACTTAATTAAATCTAGTATTATTATTACATCTTTAGTCTTAGTATTACTTGAATTAAAATGTCAATAATGTTTTTCCAGTGGCAAGTTTAACGGCCTCTTTGACGGCATTAATATAACTAAGCGTGGAAGGATTTTCATTTTTATAAGCGATGTCAAAAGCCGTTCCATGGTCTACAGATGTGCGAACAATACCTGCATTAAGGCTTACATTAATACTCTCATCAAAGTAAAGTGCTTTAAGAGGAATCAACCCTTGATCATGGTACATACAGACAAAATAACGAAATTTTGCACGATTGACTTTTGAAAATGCCATATCAGGGACGAAAGGTCCTACAAAGACTTCACGTTCCAAAAAGTTATTTGCTTTTTCAATCGCTCGCTTAATCTCTTCATCTTCATCGCCAATCACACCGTGATCACCTGCATGAGGGTTAAGTCCTAAAACGGCGATACGATCTTCGCCAATTTCTTCATACACTTTCAGCAAAAAAGGTTTGATTTTTTTTGCTTTAATTTCATGCGGAACATCGCGCAGTGGAATGTGATGAGTGTAAAGTATGGTAAACATCTCTTCGCATCCTAACATCATAATGGCTTCACACCCCAAAAGATCGCTCAGTGCATCGGTGTGTCCCTTATACTCAAGACCTGCTAAGGCCCATGACTCTTTGTTAATAGGAAGCGTGACGATACCGCTAACTTCATTGCTTTTAGCCAGTGCAACAGCGGTAATAAACGAATCGTATGAGCTTTCACCCGCTTCAGCGCTACAAACACCCGCTTCAATCTCAAAAACTTTGCCACAATCACGTATTTCAAAGTCACTAGGGACATCTAAATCTAAAAGTGCAGCGCCCCAACCAAGCATATTTTCGTTGATACAATAAATTGGATCGCAGAGCTTTTGCACCTCTTGATGTGCGCGCAGAGCAATCTCTAAACCAATACCATTTAAATCTCCAATGCTAATCGCTATTTTTTTCATCGTATTAATCCTAACAACTCTTTAACGGCAGTCTCAAACCCTACAAAAATGGAACGTGCGATAATACTCTGCCCAATATTAAGCTCACAAATCTCTTTGATATCTAAAATACGCTTAACATTTTGGTAGTTTAGTCCATGCCCTGCAGCTACCTTAAGCCCTAATTGCTGTGCTTGTTTTGCAGATCTTTCAAGCTCATGGGTTGCTTCAAGGAGCTTTACATGTAAAGATTCACGATCCAGTTCAAGCTCTTTGATACTGTGTCTTGAACGTGATAGATTAGAGTAGAGCATCGCATAAATATTGGCATACAATCCCGTATGTAACTCAATCCACTCAGCGTTGATCTCTTTTGAAGCTTCGATCATAGCACTATTGGGATCAATAAATAACGAAAGTTCAATATGCTCTTTTTTAAGTCTTTTTGCGATCTCTGTAATGATCTCTTTGTTTTTAACAACATCCAGTCCACCTTCTGTTGTCACTTCTTCACGCTTTTCGGGAACAAGCGTAGCTCGATGCGGATGTAATTGAAGCACTTTGTCAATAATTTCGGCATTAATAGAACACTCTAAATTGATAGGAAGTTGAGACGTTTCAATAATTTTTTTAGCATCATCATCATTAATATGGCGTCTATCTTCTCGCAAATGGATGGTAATCTGATCAGCTCCGGCACGTTTAACCAAAGAAACTGCATCAAGTGGATCAGGATCATTAATCTTTCGTGCCTCTCTAAGCACTGCAATATGATCGATATTTACGCCTAGAAGCATTATGACATCCTTCGTTTTTAGGAATTATTATAGCCAAAATATGATTTCGAAAAAGTTTCATCATGATCTAGGTATATGGATACGTCTATTTTCCAATATCCCATATTCAAAATCTTCATGGCAGGCAAAACAATTTGAAGCATTTTTTACATGTAAAGATTGATAGACTTTTTTATCAATATTTTTATGTGCTTCTCTCCAATAGGGAACTTTACTCATGGAAATAGGACGCATCTCGCCCAGTGATTCTAAGGTTTTAAAAGCAAGTTTATGAGATGAACTCTCTGCACTATGGCTTAAAAGATACGCTTTAATATTCATTTGCTCACTTTGAGTAATGTTATTTTCTCTAATCTGTTCACCAAAGTGGTTTTCAAGACCATCCATAAGACGAATCCATGAGTCATGTGGTAACATAAATGGTGGATAGATCTTATGACATTTACTGCATTTTTCATAAAAAGTGCTATTTTCAGCTTTAAAATCTCGCCGCTCAAATAAGCTCTTTGTTAAAAAAGTATCTTGAGGTTGCGCAACAAAAAAGAGCGTCATCATAGATAAAATAATTGCTGAATAGGCAAAAAGATGTCGCACTATCGAAACAGCCGCATCTTGACCTTCCGCTTTTTTATACCCTGTAATCATCGCAAAAAGCATATGTGTCTTATGGTAAAACTGTTCAATTAAAACACCCACAATATGGATCATTGCCCAAGTAAAAAGGAGATAAGAAAGTATTTCATGAAACAATAGCAATGCCGAAGAAAAACGAAAATAATGCGCATTTAAACGTGAAAAAAGACCGCTTGCTTCTTGTGTCCCTTGCAGTAAAAGTCCACTCAAAACAATCCAACTCCCCAAACCTAGAACAATCAGTGTAAACCAACTTGATGCGGCATTATGTCCTGCATGAATTTTTCGCCATCTGTTTTGCACTTTTTCAATAAAATAGCTTTGAAGCTCACTGTATTTTAATTTGAACGTTTTAAACGTTGCATAATTAGGACCAAAAAATCCCCAAATAATTCTAAAAAGCAACATGATTCCAAAAATAAAACCAAAAGCAAGATGCCATTCAAACAGAGTGCGATCGAAAGATGTCACAAAAGAGAGGAGAAAAGAGGTAGCAATAATCCAATGAATAATACGTGTACACAACGGCCAAACAAAAACTTCATCAGATCTTTTATTCATAAGTAACTTTCAGATGTTTTTGGTGTGCAACACACCAAAAACATCATATTCAAATTTTATTTAGCAACGTAGAACGCATTGTGAAGGTAGTTTGCCATCATTTTAATATCGTAGTCGTAGCCTTTTTCAGCCAGCTTCTTCATATTATGTTCCATAATATCATGCTCACTTGCTGTGGACTGTCCAAGACCACCATTTTTAATATCAAAAAGTGACATTTCAAGTTCTTGAATACTTTGCTTGGTCAGCGCAGGTGCTTTCTTCTCAGCGATACCTTCGCCTTTTGGACCATGACAATGTACGCAAGTCTCAGCATAAACTTGTGCTGGAGTATATTTATAAGTAGCAACATCCGATTTTGGTTTATCACCACACCCGCTTAAAACAACTAAGGCAACTGCTGCTAGAGAAAGTGCTAAATTCATTTTTTTCATAAGTTTTTCCTTTTTATGTATCATCAACAAAATTAGGCTCTGCCAGAGAGCATGCCATAAACTGTCATAGGTTTAAGTGCATAGACTTTAAGCAACCACCAAATCCAGCGCTCTTGTGTTGGATCAAGAGGGAAAGAAGGTGTAGGTTTTGCTGTCCAATTAAACTCAGCAAGCATAACCGTTCCAATACTCGTAATCAAAGGACAAACCGTATAACCATCGTAGGCAGCAGGAAGTTTTTCTTGTTTTTCCATAACAGCAATGAGGTTCTCTGCAACAACAGGATATTGTTTACGCGCACTACCACCTGTTTTTCCCATAGGAACAGCAGCAATATCACCGAGGGCAAAACGTTTTTTATAGGTTACATGTTGAAGGGTTTCTTTCACAACAGGAACCCAGCCTTTGCTTGAACCAATAGGCGATTTACCAACAATATCTGATGCTTTTTGTGGAGGAGTAATATGAATAAAATCGTAGTTTTTATCAACTTTTTTACTCATAGAAACCATGGTATATTCTTTAAGGTCTTCGTCATACTCACCTTTTTCAAGCCATTTTTTCTCAAATGTCGCTACTTTTTTCTCTGTATCAATCGCTACTAAATTGGTTTTAAATTCCCATTTAAAGTCTCTTGCTTTAAATTGCTCTAAAATAGCAGCGCTATATTCAGGCACACCAAACATTTTATCACCTGATGGGCAGAAGGTTAATTCTACTTTATCGCGAACACCTGCTTTTTTGAGTAAATCATGTGTGATGTACATAATTTTCTTAGGAGCTCCACCACATTTAATAGCAGTATCAGGATCGGTAAAAATTGCTTGGAGTTTTTCGGATCCCTTATGCGCTTTTGCTTTAGCAATCAGTTCTTCAATACCTTTTTGTGTATCAACAGCACCATCTGCAAAATAGATAGAGTAAACACCATCTTTTCCTACTTTATTACGAACAACGTCATTATTGGCACCAGAAGAAGTAATTTCGCCTTCTAGCCCTTTTATAGCACCAAAATTAAGCATTAATCCTGTTGCGACAACAAGATAATCGTAGCTAATTTCCGTACCATCGGCTGTTTTTACTTTATTATTTTGTGGATCAAACGTTACGACAGAGTCTTTGATCCATTTCACACCTTTAGGAATAAAATTTTCAGTTTCATAGGTAATGTCACTTTTTTTCCACACACCAGCAGCGATCAGTGTTTGCCCAGGCTGATACGAAACTGATTTTGGGTTTGGTTCAATAATTGTAATATCAGGATTAGAGAGTCTGTGTGTCAATTTTGCAGCCGTTGCAACACCTGCAAGGCCACCACCCACAATGACTATCTTACCAGTAGCATTGGAACTAGAAGCATGTGCTTCTGTTGCCGTTGCAGCGCCCGCTAAGACACTCGCAGCAATTGGCGATGCTGCTAAAAGTTTCATCGCATTACGGCGAGACATCCCACCTTCATGCTTCTCAATCTCAATGAGTATTTCCTCAATGATTTTGTCTGATTTCATAGTTTGCCCATCCTTTTTGTTTGTATGATCTCCCCATTCTACTTCCAACATTCTGAGGCTTCCCTTGGTTAAAAAAAATTATACCTCATTATTTTAGTTATTTATAATATTCTAAAATTGTCGTTATAATGTTATATTATGCAACCTATTATTAAGTTTTGTTTACATAAAATCATCTATTTATTATTATTGCGAAGGTCTTTATTGAAAAAAGAATTTTTTATATTTATCCTGATTTTTATTGTCTTGTCATTGGGAATGCATATGAATCAATGGCTGACACACCCTATAGAGCATCTAATGCATCTGAGTACACAAAAGATGCCATATCATCCACTTTTGTATACGACGATTGTTTATCTCTTTTTAGGTCTTGTACGCCTTATTATCAGCGCTTTTTATGAAGCTCTTTCGAAAAAAATAGGCTGAAGATGATTGGCTGTGATTTAGGTTCCAATACCTTGCGAATTGTACAAATGGATTGTCAAACAAAAGAGCGTATTCATGTTTATGAAAAAATTGTGCGCACAGGTAAAGATTTACATGTAACGGGATTGATTTGTGAATCTTCCAAACAAAATATCTTGAATGCCCTATATGAAGCCTCTCATATCTTTGATTTTAAAAATGAACGCTGTTTCTGTGTAACCACTGAAGCGATGCGCATTGCTTCGAATGCTGGGGAAATTTTAAAAGAAATCGAAACAATTTTTGGCCTTACTTTTCAGATTATAACAGGTGAAAAAGAAGCATATCTCACATCACTTGCTGTTGAAAATGCCCTCAAGCGCGAAGGGTTTAAACATCAAACCTATGCCTTATTTGACCTTGGTGGAGGTTCAACAGAATTTACCTTTTGCAAAGATGGTACAAAACAGTCACAAAGCTTTCCTTTTGGAATTATCAATGTAGCGGAGAGATATTCACTTGATCGTGAATTACATGTAACGCGTATCGTTAATTCCATTGATGATTTTATGACTCAACACGATCCAATTTCTTCCAATTTTTTACAATTAGTAACAACAGCAGGAACACCAACAACGGTTGCCGCATTTTTAAAAGGCTTGGATTATGCTCATTATGATGCGACTATTGTGAATGGAACCGTTTTACATGTAAAGGATTTTGATGAAGCCTATGAGCGTTTATTTGCCATGAATGAAGAAGATGCAGAGCGTTATACAGGCACGAATCGTAGGGATTTAGTCGTTGTTGGTATCTTAATTGTCAAAGCAATTATGAAAAAACTTGGCTTTGAAAGTTGCATCGTAATTGATGATGGACTCAGAGAAGGTGTCGCACTTGAGCAGTGTTACAATTTGAACAAATCATAACATATGCCCCAAAAATGAGCCTTCTTTAATCTTTATTTGCTATAATAACCCACTTTTTTTACAAGAAGTATCATCAAAAATATGAAAGGAGAGGTCATGGAGTTAAGCGGTTCCCAAATGGTCATAGAAGCACTACGTAAGGAGAATGTCAGCGTCGTCTTTGGCTATCCTGGTGGTGCTATCATGAATGTTTATGATGAAGTTTACAAACAAAACTATTTTAAACATATTTTAACACGACACGAACAAGCAGCTCTGCATGCAGCAGATGGTTATGCACGCGCAACGGGTGATGTAGGCGTTGCCTTTGTTACCAGTGGCCCTGGTTTTACCAATGCTGTCACAGGTCTTGCAACAGCGTATATGGATTCTATTCCTATGGTTGTGATTAGCGGTCAAGTTCCTATTAGTATGATAGGCACAGATGCTTTTCAAGAGATTGATGCTGTGGGTATTAGTCGTCCTTGTGTCAAACATAACTACTTAGTTAAAGATGTCAAAGATTTGCCACGTATTTTAAAAGAGGCATTTTACATTGCACGAAGTGGCAGACCAGGTCCTGTTCATGTCGATATTCCAAAAGATGTCACAGCACAAATTGGCCATTTCGCCTATCCAAGTGAAATTAAAATGCAAACCTATAAGCCAACCTACAAAGGCAATCCAAGACAGATTAAAAAAGCGATTGAAGCTATTGCTTTAGCAAAACGTCCTGTTCTTTATATTGGCGGTGGTGCGATTAACTCAAATGCAAGTGATGAAGTACGTGAATTTGCAAAAATCTGCGGCATTCCTGCGGTTGAGACGTTGATGGCGCGCGGCGTTATGGGCGATGAAAATCCATTACTACTTGGAATGCTTGGAATGCACGGCTGCTATAGTGCCAATATGGCCATGAGCGAAGCAGACCTCATGATTGCTTTTGGACCACGTTTCGATGATCGTGTTACAGGAAAACTGAGCGAATTTGCAAAACATGCTAAAATCATTCATGTCGATATTGACCCAAGCAGTATTGGGAAGATTGTTCCGATTGATTACCCCATTGTAGGTGATCTTAAAAATGTTGTAGAGGCGATGATCCCTTTAGCCAAAGAACAAATTGATGAAAACAAATATAAACCTTGGCGTGATTTGTTAAAGCGTTATGGTGAAATCCATCCATTGAAATATGAAGATTCAAATGAGATTCTTAAACCACAATGGGCAATAGAACGCGTTGGTGAGATACTTGGTGATAAAGCCATTATCTGTACAGATGTTGGACAGCACCAAATGTGGGCTGCACAGTTTTATCCTTTCTCTTATCCTCGTCAATGGATTACGAGCGGTGGACTTGGAACGATGGGTTATGGTCTTCCAGCAGCCATTGGCGCCAAAGTAGCGGTGCCTTCCAAAACTGTTATCAATTTTACGGGTGATGGTTCTATTTTGATGAATATTCAAGAGTTGATGACTGCCGTTGAAAATAAAGTAGCAGTGGTTAATATCATCTTAAATAATCAGTTCTTGGGAATGGTTCGCCAATGGCAAACATTCTTTTACAATAAACGCTACTCTTCAACCGATCTTTCCGTCCAGCCTGACTTTGTCAAACTGGTTGAGAGTTTTGGAGGACGTGGTTTTAGAGTTAAAACCAAAGATGAGTTTGATAAAGCCCTTAAAGAGGCTGTTGAAAGTAACACTGTCTGTATGATTGACGTTCAAGTTGATCGCTTTGAGAACGTTTTACCAATGGTTCCAGCAGGTGGAACGCTTTACAATATGATGCTTGAGTATAAGGAGTAAGCGATGGAACATATCAGAAGAGTTTTATCGGTTATCGTTTTAAATGAAGACGGTGTTTTGTCACGTATATCAGGTCTTTTTGCGGGACGTGGTTACAATATTGACTCACTTACAGTTGCGCCAATACCTAAAACAAATCTATCACGGTTGACGATTGTGACCTCAGGCAGTGCTCCTGTTTTGGAACAAATTGTAAAGCAATTGCATAAATTGATACCTACGTACAAAGTCATAGAATCAGGTCAGTTTGTTGAAAAAGAGATGGCGCTGGTCAAGATTCCTTTAAATGAAGACTTTAATGGGCTTGATGCCATGCTTAAAGCGTATAATGGAACAATTGCTAGTAGCGGTGAGGATTTTATCGTTGTCATGGTTGCAGATGATTATGATCGTATCGATAATTTTTTAAAAGCGGTTAAAAAATACAACCCAACAGACATCGTAAGAAGCGGCTCTGTCGCAATGGATATTTAATGAAACTCAGCCTTCTTGCTCAAGCAATTTCGCTTGAATTTTCAGGTATAGATAAGGAAGTTACCTCTTTTGCAACACTCAAGGAGGCAACTTCCTCTCAAATTACTTTCTTTGACAATCCAAAACTTTTAACTGACTTGCAAAATACAAAAGCAGGCGTTGTGATTCTTTCCTCAGCGTATCAAGAATATCTACCCAAAACATCTCAAGCGCTTATCAGTGACAATCCCCATTTAAGTATGGCGTATGCAAGTGTATATTTTGCTAAAAAAGCCTTTGATACCTCTTCACCTGCCCATATTTCAGAAAAATGTTTCATTAGTCCAAATGTGGTTATTGGTAGCAATAGTGTGGTTGAGGAAGGCACAGAGATTATGCCGCACGTCACCATTGGTGCCAATGTTAAAATTGGTAAAAACGTTAAAATTTTCCCTAATGTTGTTGTGTATGATGATTCAATCATCAAAGATAACTGTATTATTCAAGCAGGGGCAATTATAGGAAGCGATGGTTTTGGCTATGCTCATACAAAAATGGGTGAGCATATTAAAATCTATCATAGTGGTAATGTTATCCTTGAAGAAGATGTTGAAGTGGGATCAAATACAACAATTGATCGTGCTGTTTTTGGATCCACTATTATTCAAAAAGGAACAAAAATAGATAATCTGGTTCAGATTGGACATAATTGCGAAATAGGGCAAGCCTGTATTTTAGTGGCTCAAACAGGTATTTCAGGCTCGACAAAACTTGGACGTAATGTCATTATGGGTGGACAAAGTGCCACAGCTGGACATTTGGAGATTGGTGATTTTGCAACCATCGCAGCACGTGGTGGTGTTTCAAAGTCGATTGAAGGCGGTAAAATTTACGGCGGTTTTCCACTCACATTACAAAATGAGTGGTTGAAAACGCAAGCAAAACTCGCAAAATTTTTTAAAAAGAATTAAAAGGATCACGTCATGGGCGGAAAAAACACAATACTTACTAAATTTCCTTTAGCAGGAACAAAAAATGGAATGATTTCAGTCTCTCATTTGGAAGAGCCATATGGAAATGGATCATTTCCTGTTGTAAGTATTGGTATTGCACTGAAAAAAAGTGGGGAAGAGCCTGATTGGAAAGCACATATTCCTTATGAGAATCTTGATGAACTTATTAGTGCTCTTCAAGATGCAAAAGCACGTTTTGGAACAGAGACAAAATAATATTTAAGAGTTTTACATGTGAAGCTTTTACATGTAAAACTCATTCTCTCCTAAAGTGTATCGATATACTCTTCGATAGCCACAGCAACGCGTTTTGAAAAGGCAACTGCTTCAACAACCGTTCTGGCTCCTGTGACCACATCACCTGAAGCAAAAACGCCTTCCATGGTAGTTCGTCCACACTCATCCGTCACAACCAAACCTTTACCATCAACTTCAATCTGTTTCGCAGTTTGAACAATGTTATCTTTAGGATTTTGGCTAATAGCAACTAAAATAGAATCTGCTTCAAGTAAACCCTCTTCACCACTTTCATCCGTGCTACTGTAAATAACACCTTTTTCTGTAATCTCTATCGGCTGTTTATAAAGATCAAACTTAACACCATCAATTTTGGCACATTCGACTTCATGATGCGATGCCGGAATGTTCTCCATACCTTTACGGTACATAATGATCACTTCACGAGCACCGTGTCTGACTGCTGTTCTAGCAACATCCATAGCAACATTTCCCGCGCCTAAAACCACAACGGTTTCTCCTAAACGATATACCGAAGGATTTTTGAGATAGTCAATAGCAAAATGGACATGACCTAAACTTTCACCTTTAATACCAAGTTTTTTAGGAGACCAAACCCCTGTACCAATAAAAACAGCTTTAAATTCATCTCTAAAAAGATCACCAATGGTAATGTTTTTACCCACCGTTATATTAGGGCGAATTGTTACATCCAATTGGCGTAATTTCGTTTCAATCGTGTCTAAGATATCTTTATTGAGCCTAAAATCAGGAATACCGTAGCGTAATACTCCACCAATTTTATCGTGAGCATCGTACATTGTAATTTCATAGCCTTTTGCACCTAAAATAACGGCTAAAGAGATACCCGCAGGACCACTTCCAATAATCGCCACTTTTTTACCATTTTTTACAGGTTTTTCAAACTGAAGATCGTTTATGTAAAGATCAGAAATATAATTTTCAATACTTCCAACACTGACTGCCGTTCCTTTTTTATTGAGAATACAGTGACCTTCACAATGTTTTTCATGTGGACAAACCATAGAACAGATAACAGAAAGAGGATTATTGTCAAAAGCATTTTTTCCTGCTTTTTTAATTTCTCCTGCTAAAAAAAGACGAATCATTTCTGGAATGGGTGTGCCAACAGGACATCCCGTACGACATGATGGTTTCTTACAGCCCAAGCATGTTTTCGCAAGTGTGATGACATATTTATTCATGTCTAACCTTTATAAGAATGTGTATGTAAAAATAATGTCGGAATTGTACCAAAACCATATTAATATTGAAGAATATTTTTGAAAGAAGTGGGCACTTTTTAAAAAGTGCCCTTCAATAAGAGTTATTTGTAGTTTTCAACAAACGCTTTAATACGTCCTATACCATCTTGAATCGTGGTATCGTCGGTTGCAAAAGAGAGTCTAAAATAACCATCTGATCCAAAACCAAGACCTGGAACCACGGCAACACCTTTTTCTTCTAAGAGTTTTGCACAAAACTTCATTGAATCATTTTCAACAGCTTTGGTATTGACATAAAGGTAAAAAGCACCTTCTGGTTTCATGACTGAAATACCTTTAATATTGTTCAGTAAATCATATGCCATATTTCTACGTCTCTCAAAAGCTGCACGCATATTTTCAATATCATCATCTACAAGGCCATTAAGTGCTGGAATGGCTGCTTTTTGTGTAATAGAATTGATATTAGAGGTACTTTGACCTTGAAGATCAACAATCGCATCTACAATCTCTTTAATAGGGCAGGCTAAATAGCCAAATCGCCATCCTGTCATCGAGACAGATTTACTCAAACCGTTGACAGTAATAGTTCGGTTGAACATATCTTCACTAATCGATGCAACAGAGGTGAATTTCAAATGATCAAATAAAATTTTCTCATACATCTCATCCGAAACCACTAAAACATTGGTTCCCTTAAGAACTTCAGCTAAACCTTCAAGTTCGACTTTTGAATAAACAGCTCCCGTTGGATTGGATGGCGTATTGAACAAAAGCACTTTTGTTTTAGGTGTAATGGCAGATTTCAGTTGTGCTGGTGTTATTTTAAAGCCAGTTGCTTCATCTGTCTCTATAAACACAGGTGTACCACCAGAGTATTTCACAATTTCAGGATAGGTTACCCAATAAGGTGAAGGAATAATCACTTCATCACCCTCATTAAGAATCGCCTGGAAAATGTTAAACAATGAGTGTTTTGCACCAACGTTGACTACAATTTGAGAAGGCTTGTAATCGAGGTTATTTTCACGCTTAAGTTTGCCAGCAATTGCTTTAAGCACTTCGGGCGTACCTGCTACTGCAGTATATTTTGAAAAACCATTTTGAATGGCTTCAATCGCGGCATCTTTGACACGTTGTGGTATGTCAAAATCTGGTTCACCAGCCGAAAAGCTAAGAATATCTCTTCCTTGAGCTTTAAGATCTCTTGCTAAAGCCGTAATAGCCAAAGTTAAAGAGGGTGATAAGACTTGGATTCTTTTTGATAGCATGAAACATTCCTCTATAAAAATATCGTGCAGATTATAGCGAAAATTCAACCGTTTTCTGAAGTTTTCTTTTAATTTTTTAAATAAATTTATCCTAACCAAGGAGCTTCACGGTAAACGATTTTAAAGAGAGGATTTTTCAAGGTATTTTCAAGAATGTAAGCAAATTCTAAAATACCACGGTACCCCACATAATTTTTTTCTTTTGCCTTCTCTATATTGAGAAAGGGGATTTTTGTTTGAACTGCGGCATAGACATTATCACTGTTTGTAATCAAAAGATCAATCTTCTCTTCTTCAATAATATCCATTTGCTCATTTTCTGGCTCATACATAAACATTCCTTTGCCAAGTAGAAGACGAATCGCTTGTTCTTTATCATCCTCTGTTATATTTTCAATAGACGTTGCGACCACATGCATATCTAGCTCTCGTAAAAGAGGAATATACGCCCACGATAGCGTTCCTTGAAGATTAATAAGAACTTTTTTTGCATACAAGCTATCTTTGAAAAGCTCTAATTGCTCTGCCAATTTTTTTTCTTCAAAAGCAATGACCTTTTGTGTATTGCGACTCAATTTTCCATCATTAAAAACTTCAGCAATCGTACGTAAAGCATCGGATGTGGCATATTTTCCAAAAAAAGAAACCTGAATCCAAGGAATTCCCCATATTTTTTCCATTTTTCGTGCCATGGTCGCGAGCGGTTTGGCTGAAATCAAAATATTGAGTTTGGCTTTATGTGCGTACATAATGGGTTCAACAGAATCACCACTCCCAAAAGTGGTCAGTACACGTAAGCCTATGCTCTCAATCAAAGCACAATAGGTTTTCATCTCCTGTAAACTGGCATCACAACTAAGTAAATTAACATCGTAAGGAGTTATTTCTTTTGGCTCTTTACGTCCTATAAGATGTTCACAAAGTGTCATACTTGCAATGCGTGCTCCAAAATTTTCAACACCCAAAAAACCAGCTGCTAAAATGGGGACAATCCGAACACCAAGTGCGTGTTGCTTCTGTTGTGCAATGGCATTGACATCTTCACCAATGAGCGAAGTAACACACGTTATATAGATAAAAATAACTTTGGGTTGGCAGAGAGTTACGATTCGATCCAGTTGGAACATCAGTTTTGAAGTGCCACCAAAGATAATATCATTGAGGTCTAGGTTACTGCAAAAATAGTTTGAATGCTTTTGTTGGGAAGATTTTTCAATGAATGTGGTCGTAAAGCACGTCGACGATGAATAGATCAGATGGGCACAATCTTCATATGAGCTTAAAAACTTAAATGCTCCTTCTAAAGCACAATCACTGATGGATGATCCAGGATGAAGTCTTTCACAAATATTTTTTTTCTCTTTATCTCCACTATGTGAACACGAAGACTCATTATAAAGCTCCTTAATTGAAAAAAAAACGTGACATCATGGCTTCCTTTAATCGTTCATTACTCCAGATATTCTTGCATGCAAATCTCATATTTTTGAATTTTATAACCAATTTGACGATTGGTTATGCCCAATTTCTTGGCTGCTTTTATTTTAATGCCTCTTGATTCTCGTAACACTCTTATAATGGCTTGTCGCTCCAAATCTTCCAAATCAGCCTTAGTTTCAACTTCTTTAGTAGGAATTTTTGTCTTTGCTGGAAGTACGGAAAAAATTACTTGAGCGTTTACATGTAAAGAGGGAGCAAGAAGAACAATACGTTCCATACTGTTTTCCAACTCTCTAATATTACCAGGCCATGTGTACTCTTTGAGCATCATTTGTGCATCAGGCAACAAGGTACGCTCTTTGCCATGACGTCTGCAAAAACGCTCCAAAAAATAGCATGCAAGCAAGATGATATCATCACCTCGATCACGCAAAGGAGGGGAGTGAATGGGAATGACATTGAGCCTGTAGAAAAGGTCTTCTCTAAAGCTTCCTTGGCGTACCATCTCTTTAATATCACGATTTGTGGCCGCCACAATGCGCACGTCAACTTTAATCGTCTTTGTTCCACCAAGTCTTTCAAACTCCTGCTCTTGCAGGACTCTCAGCAGTTTTGCTTGGAGACTTAGACTTAGATCGCCAACCTCATCCAAAAAAAGTGTTCCTTCATGTGCCAGTTCAAAACGACCTTTACGCATCTCTTTGGCATCCGTAAAGGCCCCTCGCTCATGTCCAAAAAGCTCTGTTTCCAAAAGATTTTCAGGAATGGCAGCACAATTGAGTTTGATGTAAGGCTTCTCTTTACGATGACTGTAATTATGAATAGCTTTTGCGATAAGCTCTTTGCCCGTTCCCGTCTCACCGCTGATAAAAATCGTTGAATTGGTACACGCTACTTTGCCAATAATCTCTAAAACATCTTGAATTACAGGACTGTAACCTATGATTTCGTTCTGCTTTAATATCTCCTCTTTGTAGTAGAGTTTTTCTTCTTTAAGACGCTTTTTTTCATCATTGATTGTTTGGTAGATTTGTTGTGATTGCGCCATGAGCGAAGCGGTAATGGTTAAGATTGTCACCATCTCTTCAATATTGCAAAGCGACTTTTGAGTTAAACTCACACCTAAAACACCAAAAAGTTTATTTTGAGAAAGGGCTGGTATGGCAAGATAAGAAATCTCACTCTTTTTTAAACTGCAGCTTTTATTGAGAAAGAGAATATTTTGATGGATATTTTCAATCACAACAGGCTCTAAAAAT
Organism: Sulfurospirillum diekertiae; assembly: GCF_002162315.1. NCBI lineage: Bacteria > Pseudomonadati > Campylobacterota > Epsilonproteobacteria > Campylobacterales > Sulfurospirillaceae > Sulfurospirillum > Sulfurospirillum diekertiae. The sequence goes on from NZ_CP021416.1 coordinate 1,624,788, forward strand.
TGTGCACATAATCCCGTTGCACCTTCGCCCACTTTATAGGTAGCTAAGACTTCTTGCCGTTTACTTAGCCCTGCCGAACTTAACACTTCAAGTTCATTACTTTCATCATTAAGCGCATAATAAATACTTTTATCCATATAAAAATGCCTCTTAAGAAGGCTGAGCGTCTTTTCAAATGCTATTTCTATGCCAAGTTCACTCCCTTTTAAAGCGAGTGCAATTTCATATAAAACTCTGAGCTCTTGATAGCGTGGGCAATCTTGGATAGGGCTGATGCAAATCGTATCCACTGTGTATCTCCTCAGATGGGATGAATGTCACCTAAACGTAGTATAGTTATTTATACTACGTTATTTTACTGCTATGTTCTAGTCTCATTCATTCAAAAATGCCTCTTTATTAAACAATTCACTCTCTTGCGCTATATTTTCTTTAGCGGTCAATGTTGTTGGTTCAATTTTAAAAACAGAAACAGCTTTTCCATCATGTGTGGAACGATACTTTTCGATCAAACTTCCTGATAATTGATGTTTGTAGTAATTGGGTGTGTATTTGTCAAGTAATTTTTGAAGAACTAAGGCTGATTCTTCAGCGTCCATTACTTTTTCTGCCTTACCAAAAATGACAACACTACGGTATGCTGTATCTGCATGACACGGAACGGGGTCAACTACGGTACCGTATTCATGAAAAAGAGTAAAACAAACAGAAGGCCTTTGAAGTAATAGACTCTCTTTTTTTCCACTTCCCATACCATGAAAATAGATAGCCCCTTTATGCCAAACATAATTGACAGGTATGGCATAAGGAAAATTCTCTTCATCAACCATCGCCACAATGCCTACGCGTGTCTCTTGCAAAAAGGATTCAATCATCGCTTCATCGGTACAGATTCTCTTGTTATAACGAATTGTGTGCATATTTTTTCCTCATTCATAATGAAGGGATTTTAGCTTTACATGTAAAGAAAAAATCCCTCTTTTTTTTCTACCAAACGTTGAGTAACCACTCTTTGTTACGTTTATATTCCATATCACGAAAAAGCGTGTTGGCGATCTCTTCGGCAAGCCAAATCGCCCCTGCATACCCCACAACAGGATGACGGTAAAGACCCGCACGATCAAAGGTAGGAAAGCCCACACGTACCATGGGGACATTATTGTCAATGGAGGTAAATCTCCCTTTGGAGTGCCCCATAATGAGATCTAGCTGTAAGCCTTTGTTTTTGATACGATCTTCAAGTTCCCAAAGATCCGCATTGGTAATAATCTCCATATCAAAGTCCACTTTGGATTGAAGATTTTTAATGCGCGCATCTTTTTTGTACCCTGAGTTGTCATCGCCCAAAAGGAGCAACACAGGTTTCATCTCCATATCGATACAAAATTCCGCCAAACCAATGACAAGATCAGCATTGCCGTAAATCGCCACACGTTTATCGGCTAAGAACATATGCGCAAGATCGGTAATGGCATCTATGGCAATACCCCGCTCTTTGACCAACGCCTCAGGGATGGGCTTGCCCGTCATCTCTTTGAGGCGTTGCAAAAAGGTATCGGTATTGCGAATCCCAATAGGCGTAGGTCCGATGATCGCAGGTACTTGGAAATTTTTCTCCAAGTATTTTGCCGCTTTGCCCCCTTCATAACGATTGAGTGCAATCGTGCCAATCGCATCGGCAGTGCCTATCATATCTTCCACCGTCGTATCACCATGAGAGACTTCGCATTGCCCGCTTGGCATTAAAGGAGAGTCAAAACTCTCGATCTCAAACAGAACCGTCGCATCAATCCCCATCATTTTCAAAAGATGTTTAAGGGCTGTTACATCGCCCGGATTCACCCAGCCCGTGATCAGATTGATCTTGCCATTGGGTGTATCCGTTTTCTTTGCAAACGCTTTGAGCATCGACTCAACGGCAACATCATACCCACTGACCATACTGCCTTTAAAGCTGGGCGTATGCACGGGAACGAGATGTACTTCACGCCCTTCGTATTTGTCTTTTAAAAGTCCGTTATTGAGCTTAGTGATGACACCTTCAATATCATCGCCTATGATCTCTGTCGAACAGGTTGTAATAATCGGGATGACTTTAATATCAGGGTAACGCATCAAAAGGACATCGACGGCGGTTTCAACCCTTCCCGTTGCTCCAAAAACGGCACTGTCTTCATGCAACGAAGAAGAGGCGATGTCAAAGTTATCTTTAAAATGTTGCGCAAACAGCATCCGCACAAACATAACGCACCCTTGTCCACCATGAACGATGGCAATACAATCTTTGATGCCAATACTGACGTATTGTGCGCCACACGGCTGACATGTAAAGATCGGGTTAATAATACCCGTACGCTCTTTTGCTCTGAGTTCACATGACATGGTTTATCCTTTGTTAGTATCGAGCAACTGTCAGCTCTTTGTTGAGCGAACCGCTAATCGTGACGTAGTCAATACGTTCTTTAAGCTTTTCTATCAGCACCTTGATACTCTCTTTATCCATTTCCGCAAACCACGCAAAGCGCGCTCTAAAGGCTTCGGCTAAGGAGAGGGCATCGACCCAGTAGCAACGATCTTCGGGCGTCTCTTTTGCCACTTCTTCATCACACAGAAGTTGCTTTGCTTTGCTTAAAACCCCTTCGTTTTGTCTCTCTCTATCCCAAGACCTAGAGTGAAACTGCCAAAGGCAATGTTTCATAATATAATCTTCCATCTGAGCAATCCGAACGCTTTGTGTCGACTGCATTTGCATATTCACTTTTTCATCGCTCATTGTTTTCTCCTTTAAACTGCTGCTGACTCGTGATTACGAGACAATTCAGGATCGTATACTTTGCCTCTTAGTCGTGTCACACAATCAAAATCGCCCGTATACGGTCTTTCGCCCTCAACATTGGCCTCTTCTGGAGTCAGTTTGACATCAGAGATCATTTTACGGGTCATAAAACCTTTATCGATGGCAATCGGATCTTTACTAATATCAATCCCTGAGAGTTGATGAATCGGAGAGAACGCTGCATTGTAAATATCGCGTGCAAAACGTACCCAACCCTCATACCCTTTGTAGGGTCCATTATGATAGGCATGCGCATTGAGGTATTGAACACGGCGTTTTTTTGCCACTTCTCCTGGGCGCATACCCGTAAAGATGACATCAGGTTTGAGTGTTTCCATCGCTTCGATACCCTCTAATTCATTGGGATCATCAATCGCGAGCGTGCCGGGTTGGGCTCGTGCCACACCTTTTTCCATATCGCCTTGGTGACCAAATTTGGTATACAACGAGACGACTTCAACGCCCATCTCTTCATGAATGACGTTTGCCCAGTGCCAGAGTTTTGATCCTCCTGGCCACAAACAGACTTTCACACCCGTTAGACGTTTTTTGTACCAGTCAAGTTCAGGTTTCCATCTGGCAGTCTCTTCATCAATGATCGCTTGTGCGCGATCTTCCAGTCCAAAAAAGCGTGCCACTTTCATCAATGAATCGGAAAGTGGTTCAAATCCAAATCCATCGATGTCAAGTCGTGGAATGCCATACTTCACACGAAGTTCATTACAGATGTATTCAGCCGAGCGTGCACATTCAAGGACATTGAGATGTGCTCCGTGCATGCTACGTAAATCATCGTATGATCCATTGCCTGTAAAACTTGAAAGCACTTGAATACCCATACGTTTGAAGTAATCGCACATCACTTCACAATCGCCTTGAATGTTATAATCCCCAACATAGTTGATGACATAGTCACTCGTAATTTTGGGTTCAACCGTTCCAACTTTTTCATTGATCCACGCGATGTTGATTTTATGATGGCCTCCTGATTGACTAGGACCAGCAAAGCCTGGAGAGTTACAAACAAAGATATCTTTATCAGGCATTTCTTTAAGAACGTCTCTGGTGATCGCTTCCATATCATCCCCAATCAATGCCGATGCGCAGGTTTGATACACGGTCATTCGGTTGATTTCAGGATGCGCTTTAAAGGCTTCAATGATGTTCTTTTTAAGCAAATCGCCGCCGCCAAACACCACATGGGACTCTTTCATGTCGGTCGCATAGGTGTATTTGAGTTGAAAATTGTCATTGTCACTGATGTAACGTTTGGTATGCCATGTGTCATACGTACATCCAACAGGGCCATGACTCATATGAATCGCATCTTTCATTGGAGTTCCAATAACATGTTTGGCTCCACAATACGCACAACCTCGCTCTGAAATGGTTCCAGGGATGGTGAGAAGATGTCCTTCTGGAAGACAAGAAGTAAGATCCTCGCCTTCACCTTTCACAACCGCATGTGATTTTCTCTCTGGAATGCAGGTACTGCATTCAAATTCATGATGTGGCATAGCGGGTTTCTCCTTTTTAATATAGTCAATCATCCCAGCACTTATTGCATGGAGTATTCCTGAGTTAAAAAGTGAAGAAAAGTGGCTATTAAAGGGCTTTAAAAAGATATGAAAGAAAAATAATTGAGGGCATATATACAAAATTGTAAAACAATAGGTTTACAAAATAGTGAAAATGTAAAGCTTACATTTAAAGAAGTTTAGAGTGTAAAAAGTTAAAAGAAAGGAAGTAAAAAGAGTAAACAAACGTAAACATTTACTCTTTAACGGATTCCAAATAGCATTTATAAATGGCTTCGAGTTCGTCGTCTTTGATTTTAAGATCTTTGTTGGTGGTTAGCACAGCTTCTTCCAAAATCTTAATACGCTTGAACATATAGATAAAAAGCTCTTTGTTAATATCAGGGATTTTATTGTGTGCCATTGGGTTTTTATCGCGTCCTTTGTCTATGATACGCGCAGGAACACCTACAGCAGTGGAGTCGTTGGGAATACTTTTTACCACAACTGAATTGGAACCAATGCGGCAATTTTCACCGATGATAATATCACCCAAGATTTTAGCACCCGAACCAATAACCGTATGATTGCCAATAGTAGGATGGCGTTTCACACCGCGATCTAAGCTAACACCACCCAGCGTGACCCCTTGATAGATCAAAACATCATCTCCCACAATCGCTGTCTCACCGATGACCACCCCAAAGGCATGATCTAAAAAGACACGGCGACCAATCGTGCTAGCAGGGTGAATGTCAATGTTGGTAATAATCTGTGAAATGCCCATAATAGCGCGAGCAAGGGTGCGAAACCCTTTTACATGTAAAGCATGTGCGATGCGGTAATTTGCCAAAGCCCATACGCCTGGATAGTTGAAAAAAAGCTCTATTTTAGAGTTTATGGCTGGGTCATGCAGAATCGGTTGGGAAAAATCTTCTTTAATTTTTTCCCACAAGGAGACAGAGTTCATTGCACATTATCCTCATTATTAATCGTTTTAAGATAGCCGTTGTCATTTAAGAAGAGATAAATCTCACCTAAGATGTGTTTTTTCTCTTTTTCACTGATATTATCTGAAGCTTCAATACGATCATTGAGATTTTCTTGAACCTCTTTGATATCATAATCAAGATCTTCTAAAATATCACTAATACTTTGGGATTCCAGCATATTCTCAATTTTATAGCCATCATCGTCAATGACAATAGTAGCTTCTGTTGGATGAGTAAAAAGGTTGTGTTTCATACCCAATACTTCCTGATAAGCCCCCACTAAGAAAAAGCCTAAGAAATAGTCACGATTTTTAATGTCTACATCATGCAAGAAGAGGGGTGTTTCGGTGTTAAACCCAATTTCGCCATCGCTATCGCAGGTAATATCCCATAAAGAGGCGGAACGTGTTGGGACTTCATCCAAACGATCCAAAGGCATGACAGGAAACGTCTGACCAATCCCCCAAAAATCTGGCAAGCTCTGGAAGAGTGAGAAGTTAACCAAATAGCGCTCTTGAACACGGTCTTGAATGTCTAGAATCTCACTGAGTTTTTTATCTGCAACCAAACCAACGGCTTTTTTGATGATCAGATTGACCAAAATTTCGGTGTTGGAACGATCTTGTAGATCAATATAACCCAAATCAAACAAAGTCAGTAAGGACTCCATATGATCAATACTATCATGTAAAAATTCCAGGGCATTTTTACGGTTCATAGTACCTAAAAGATCATACAACTCTTGAACAAGAGGAGGGTTAACCTCTTTTGGTCTAAGTTTCATATCGGTATATTCTTGCGAGAAAAGCTCTAAAACAGGAGCAACCAATACCGCATGATGCGCGGCTACAAAACGACCTGATTCGATGAAAATATCGGGTTCATGAACCCCTTTTTGTGTCGCAATATCTTTGAGTAAGTACACAACGTCGTTGGCATACTCGCTTAAGGTATAGTTTTTATGAAGCGTTGTTTTATGTTGTGAATACTCAACGGCTAAACCGCCACCAAGATTAATCGCACGAAGATGCGTTGCACCCATGCGACAGAGTTCCGCATAAATATTCCCCGCTTCTCGAAGGGCTTTTTTCAACGGTGCAATGTCGGTGATTTGAGAACCAATATGAAAGTGAATCATTGTAAATTTATCGAGTAAATTGGCATCACGAATCATGTTAACCGCTTCAAGAAGCTCTGTAGAAGTCAAACCAAACTTGGAATTAATACCGCCACTCTTCGCCCAAATACCAATGCCTGAGCTGTGAAGACGAATACGAAGACCAATATTGGGCACGCACCCAAAGCGATCTTTGGCAATCGAAATGATGCTCTCAAGCTCATTAAGTCCTTCAATCGTTAGCGTAATGTCATGCCCCATCTCCTCAGCAATAAAGCCTAAAGAGATCATTTCGTTGTCTTTGAAGCCATTGACCGTAATAGGCGAATCTGGATTGTTGTACGCCATCGCTAAAATAAGCTCCGCTTTACTGCCAGCTTCTAGCCCATAGTGATATTTTTCTCCTAGAGAGACAAGGTTCTTCACAAAATTAGGAAACTGATTGACCTTAAGAGGATAAACCGCACTAAATTTTCCCTCATAGTTAAACTCTTTCTTCGCATCGGAAAAACTTTTGTAAATCATACGGATCTGCTTTTGAATCAGATGAGGAAATCTTAAAAGAATAGGACCACGGATACCATCTTTGCGTATCTCTTGAATAATCTCTATTAACGAAGGCTCACAGCCTGTGTTAACTTTTACTTTACCATCTTCGATAAAAAAGTTATCGTTTCCCCATGTTTTAATGCCGTAGTCCAATGTCTTGCTCCTTAAAAATGCGCAATATTAATAATTTTTTCTTCTTTACTCACAAGATCTTTGATCCAAACACTCTGCTTTGAAAGCTCATCCTCACCGATACATACGCAAAATTTTACAAAGTTTTTGTCAGCGATTTTAAGATGATTTTTGAGCGATTTTGCATCATAATCGGTGAGGACTTTTTCCGTTTTTCGTTTGCGATCCACCAATTCAAAAACAACATCTAATGCTTCATCACACAAGGCACCGATATAGTATCCCTCACGTTCGATTTCTGGCATTTTTACCAGTTCCATTAAACGCTCAATACCCATTGCAAAACCAACCGCGGGTGTTGATTTTCCATCTAAAAATTCCACCAGACGATCATAACGTCCACCACCAGCGATAGCACTTTGTGCACCAATTTCAGAGCTTACAAATTCAAAGGCTGTTTTGGAGTAATAATCAAGTCCACGAACCAGCTTTGGATTGACCAAATAAGACACGCCAAATTGATCTAAGATACGTTTCAATGTTGTAAAATCATCTTTACATGTAATGCATAAATGCTCGGTAATTAATGGAGCATCTGCAAGCAATGTTTTACAGTGTTCGTTTTTACAATCCAGTACACGAATAGGATTGGTAAGCTTTCTTCTTTCACAATCTTCGCATAACCCTTCACGTGTCTCTAAAAATTTGACCAGTGTTGTACGATACTGTGGCATACAAGCAGGGCAACCTAATGAGTTAATTTCTAGGGTAAACCCAATGCCAAGCGCTTCAAACATCGCTTTTAGCATCAAAATAATCGTTGCATCTTCTCTAACATCACCTTCACCAAAACTCTCCGCCCCAAACTGATGAAATTGTCGTAGTCGTCCTTTTTGAGGTCTCTCATAACGAAACATTGGACCGTGATAGAAAAAGCGTCTGTTACCACCTGCTTTATCAAACTTTTGTTGAATAAAGGCTCTTACAATGCCTGCAGTGCCTTCAGGGCGCAAACAGACATCGTTTTCACCTTTGTCAATAAACTGATACATCTCTTTACCAACAATGTCGCTACTTTCACCTACGCTGCGTTTAAAAAGCGCTGTTTCTTCTAAAATCGGCGTTTCCATAAACGAAAAACCATAATTTTGCGCAATACGAGTGCATGTCGCAATAATATATTGATAAATTTCACTTTGTGGGGATAGGGTATCTTTCATTCCACGTAATGCATTAATCATTTAAAAATTCCTCGATTTGTTTATAAATTGTTTCTATTTCGTGCGAAGCATCCACTTCTAAAACCTGAATTGGTAAGGTTTTAACAACGCGACGCATTATATCTTGAATCTGTAACAAATAGCTTACACCACGTTCTTCAATGGCATCATGTACTTTAGCACTTAGCCTTGTTTTTATCAGTGTTTCATTTGTTAAGAAAAGTACCATTTTTTCAGGATAATTTTCTTCAAGAGCTAAACGATTCATTTGGAGTAAAAACTCACCATCAACCTCACAATGGTTGGCACAGGCATAGGCAATTCCTGATAAAAAACCACGATCACTAATGACTAAACGCTCATTGCGTACGGGTTTAACAACCGTATCATAATGCAATGCTCGATCAGCTAAGAACAAAAAAAGTTCTGCGTTAAAAGAGCCTTTCAGTGCGCCGCCCAACAACATTTCTCGAAGTTTGATTCCCGTAGGTGTTCCACCGGGTTCTTTCGTGGCTAAAACATTATGATTTCTTTGAGCGAACAATGCCACTTGGGTACTTTTCCCCGTCGTATCAATACCTTCAAAAATCACATACATGTAAATCTACTTTGCAAATAAGGTAAGACCATTGGTGGAACTAAATGAGAAACATCGCCACCATGTTTTACAATGGATCGAACGACAGACGAGCTAATAAATGCATTTTTAAGGCTTGGCATCAAATAAACCGTCTCAATTTCACTCCACAATGAAGCATTCGCATAGCCCATTTGGAGTTCAAATTCAAAATCACTCACCGCCCTAAGTCCACGTATCATAACGCGAATATTTTTTTCTTTGGAAAAGCTCACCAACAGATTATCAAAAGGTTCAACTTCAACACCATCCATATCTTTAATGGCAGCTTGCACCATTTCAACACGTGTATTTATGTCAAAGACAGGGTGTTTCTCTTCAGAGAGTGCTACCGCAACTAAGACTTTGTCAAAAAGCTTTTGAGCACGCTTAATGACATCCATATGACCATTGGTGATGGGATCAAACGTCCCTGGATAGATGGCTACTCTCATGCTCCCTCCCAACGTTGAAAAAGATTATGTTCAATTCCTAAAAGATCAAACCATTTGCCAATGAGAAAATGCTCCATCTCTTCAAGACTAGAAGCCTTGGCATAATAACCAAGCACAGGAGGTGCAATATGGATGCCAAGCATGGAAAGTTTAAGCATATTTTCTAACGCAATTGCCGAAAAAGGCATCTCACGAGGAGCGAGCAGAAGAGGGCGTTTCTCTTTAATCATCACTGATGCCGTACGAGTAAGGAGATTGTCTGCAATACCATAAGTGATCTTAGCAAGCGTATTCATACTACATGGAATAATCGCCATAGCGTCACATTTAAAAGAGCCAGAAGCCGTCACAGCTCCAATATTCTCATCATCAAGTAAAACAGTATTGGCTTCTTTAGCAAAAACTATTTTGGCATGCTCAGAGATAATAACATACTTTTCAATGTCAGAAGGAAGTGCTTTCAGAAAAGAGAGACCAAGTTCAACACCACTGGCACCACTGATGCCTACAATGATGCGCTTCATTCGAGGATTACCGCTTCTTTAGATGATACAATTTTTGCATTCAAAATTTTGCCTTGTTCTGTTTTAATCTTAACAACATCCCCAATATCAGCATCTTCTACAAGCGTCGCTGGAACTTCTATCACTAAGCCACCTTCTTTTAGGAGGGCTCTTATACTATCTTTTTTTGAGAGAGTTTTTCTCACATCAAAATGATAATCTGCTATAACCTGTCCCTCTTTAATGCTGGTTTTTGTCATCGCATTTTGTGGTATTTCATTTAGAACAGCTCTTGAAGGAATGCCTTCTAAACTCATCCAAATGCTCTCGTAGTCATCGTTTGTGAGGATTTTACCGTTAAGCAAATTACGTTTTGCTTTAAATACAAGCATCTTAGCGTTCATTTCATAAGAAAAATAGAGTTTTTTTTCTCTGTTTCCTACTTTAAAAATTGCGACAAATGAACCACTGTTTTTTTTGAGTGTATTTTCAGGAATGTGCACATCAATCAACTGATAACGTTTAAAATCCGCAGGGAGTGAAGATTTGGTTGAAATACGCGGTTTTTCATCAATAAGAACCGAGGGAGAAGCTTCTTGAAATTTTTTCAAAAAAGCATCTTCAATTGCGTCTGCCTTGCCCATTAATGTACAATTATGTTTAAAAATAACAACGCCATCACTGCTATCAATCACAGTCACATTGCGATCTGTTAGAGCGGAAACAAGTACATTAGAGTTAATTGAATACTGCATGCGATCTTTTGGAATTTGGACTAAAACAGTATCATCTTTGCCTTGATAGCCAAAAAATGAAGCTTTAAGTTCATCCTGTTCAATACAATAAGTTTTATCAATATAAATTGGTTCTGATGAAAGAAGTGAAGATAAAAAAAGAAGTGAAAATAGAATGGAGCGGGAAACGAGGTTCGAACTCGCGACCCCGACCTTGGCAAGGTCGTGCTCTACCACTGAGCTATTCCCGCAAAACGGACGGAATTCTACCAAAAAAAACCCTTTATGTCAATCTATTTGGACTACAATTGTAGCACAAATAGATTTTAAAGGGCTTAGAGAGCAATTTTATACCTTAAAAATAGTAATCTCTTTCTCTAGTTCTGCTGTTGAGAGATTGAGGTTAGTTGAGACACTCATTAAATTATCAGCAATCTTTTTATTCTCATGGGCAAGACCTGTTGCTGCTTCCACTCCTTGCGTGAGATTATCAATCTCCTTACTGATACTGAGTGCCTTTTCATAGGCTACATTGGTAATCTCTAAACTTTTTGAAGTCTTCTCTTTTGTTTCATTTGCCATTGATGAAATTTTAATGGCATCTTCATTGAGATTAACCACTTTTTGGCTATTTTCTTTGATATTTTCACTGGCACTTGATACACTTTGAACCACAACACTGATGGTAACATCAATTTCGGAAAGTGATTTTTGGGTACGCTCTGCAAGCTTTCTCACTTCATCTGCAACGACAGCAAAACCACGTCCATGCTCACCTGCACGGGCTGCTTCTATGGCAGCATTCAGTGCCAAAAGGTTCGTTTGATCTGCAATATCTTTGATCATATCCAGTACAGAACGAATCTGGGTTGTCTGCTCTGCCAAATCATGCATCTGAGAGGAGATATGTTGTTCATCTTGACTAACACTATTAATGCTTTCAACAATTTGATCAAGCGTTTTAATCATTTCATCGAGCATGACATAATCTTCCTTCATATACGTTGCTGATGTCTCTGAAATATCTCGTGATTCTTGTAATTCACGATTAATTTTAGAGGTAAGTTTTTTAACATTTTCCACAATACGATCTTGATCTTCAGCAAGATCATTAATTTTTTGAGAAGAATTTTGTACATTTTTATTGATTTCAGAGTTGGTTGTCATCGTTAGTTTAGCTTTAATCAAGGCCTGTTGAAGCGTTGAAAGGAGGGTATTAAGATGTTCGCTGATATGCCCAATTTCATCATGGTTAAGGACTTCTAAAGGACGGTTAAGTGCCAAATCCTGTGTGATGTCAGAGAGATGGTCTCCAATACGTCCAATACGTTTGACAATATAACGGCTAATAGATAGAAGAAGGCTAGAAGTAATGGCTAAAACCGCTAGTGAAATAGCAATGACTAAATAAAGATTTTGTTTGAGTTTTGTGCTTATTTCTACACTAATATCTTTCACTCTTTGATTGGTAAATTTTGAGATATTATCAAAACGTTGTGATATATATTTGCAATCTGCCTCAATCTCAACTGCCATATCGCCTATATCTTCACGATTATCTTTGACATACAATGCATAGATACGTTGATATTGTGGTGCAATTTTTTGACTATAACGGTCATACGCTTCATTAAGGTTTTGCTTTAAAGTAGGATCAGAATAAAAATCACTTTTGAGCGCTTTATCAAAAAACTCTTTCATATTTTTTTCAATCATCGGAATATGATCTTTTGCCTGACCAGTAGGTAGAAATTCACTTGTGACATGAATCAGGTCATTTAAAACCATTTCAAAAGTGCTACGTGCCGCGGTAATTTCACTATCGGGCACTACATTTTTTTTCATAAATCGTTTCTAATGAGTTTTTACCAATCACACTAGAGTTAATGCTCACATAAGCGAGAATAATCAAACCAAGAACGGTAACAAACGAAATAAAAAGAAGCTTTGTAGAGATTCTAATTTCAGTAAACATCACATACCTTTATTTGGAACATTTCCTTATTTTCATAGCTGCATAATAGCCAAAAAATATTTAAAAGGTCAAGTTTTTTAAACTATTTTTATAAATAAAAAATATTAAAACTAAAGAATCAGAATAACAAAAGTTTAATCTCTTCTCCCGATTCTACATGCGTTGTTGTCTCATCACTGATCCAAAGCGCATTACTGTTTACAAGGGGTTTAACCATGCCTGAACCGTATCTATTGCCATCAAATGCATAAAAAGCTCCCTCATTGTATGTGCCCAAAACAAGGTTTATACGACCTGATTTAACTTTAAAAGGCTCACTGTTTTGTGCATAAATCACTTCAAAATTAAACTTTTTTTGACCTTGAAATTTTTTGAGTACAGGAATGAGAAACAAAAACGCATTGACATAAGCAGCTAAAGGATTTCCTGGCATAGAAGCCACAATTGTCTCTCCCATCTTGCCCATCATCGTCGGTTTTCCTGGTTTGATGTTAATACCATGAAATGAAGCTTTAAAACCATTTATGAGCAGTGCCCGTTCCACAAAATCCGCTTCGCCCATACTGACACCCCCACTGGTCACCAAAACATCATACTGTTTCATTTGTGCAAAATAGGCGGTTGCAGCTTCTAAATTATCGGGAATAACGCCACAATACTGCGCAGCGAAGCCATGCTCGCGCAAAAGAGCCATTAAAGAGAGCGCATTGATATCGTAAATTTCATCTTCGCTTGCAATTTCCCAAGGAGATTTGAGCTCATCACCTGTTGAAAAAACAGCGATAGCAAGCTTTTTATAGACTTCAACCATACTGATACCCTGCGAGGCAAGCAAAGCGATATCCCGTGAACTTAAACACGTTCCTTCACTGAGTAAAAGAGCACCAACGCGTTCTTCTTCTCCTTTGAGACGAAGGGCATTGCCTTTTTTCACATTTGGAGAGAGAATGATTTTATGCTCATCGTATAAAAGACAATCTTCAAAAGGAATAATAGTATCGGCATCATCAGGGACTTTGGCACCTGTCATGATTTTATAGCACTCATTCTCGCCTAAACTTGGTTCAACCACATTGCCCGCTAAAATCGTTGTTTTAATCAAGAGTTCACTTAGCCCTTCTTGATGTTTAAAGGCAAACCCATCCAAGGCTGCGTTGTTATAAGAAGGGAGATTTTTTTTACATATAATATCTTTGGCAAGTGTTCGCCCAAGAGCTTCAAAGACACTAACCCATACACAATAAGGTTTAGTCGATACGAGATCTTGACTTAGCGCGACTGCCTCATCAAAACTAACCACTTGCCCTTTATTCATTGATTACTCCTCAAGTCTTTCAATATGCGCACCTAAGTGTGAGAATTTACCTTCAAGATCTTCATAACCACGATCAAGGTGATAAATTCGGTGAATTTTGGTTGTTCCCTCTGCCACGAGTGCCGCTAAAATAAGCGCTGAACTTGCTCGAAGATCGGTTGCCATAACATCAGCAGCATTTAGTTTAGCTTTTCCCTCAACGGTGGCACTATGACCTTTAAGTTTAATATTTGCCCCCATACGTGAAAGTTCACTCACGTGCATAAAACGATTTTCAAATAAGCGCTCATCAATGATACTGGTGCCTTTTGCTTGCGTGCATAGCGCCATGAATTGCGCTTGAAGATCCGTTGGAAAACCTGGATATTCAGTTGTTTCGATGTCAGAAGGTAGAATTTTTTCACAAGGATGAATGGTGAGGGTATCGTCTTTTTCATCGACCTTAAAACCCATTTGTTGAAGCTTCAAAATAACTGCATCTAAATGTCTAGGATTAACTTTTTTCAACGTGATTTTTGAATTCGTAATAGCACCTGCGCACAAATAGGTACCAGCTTCTATGCGATCCGGAATCACACGAAAATCTTGAATATCTAAGAGCTTTCCACCACTGCCTTGGATGATCAATTTTGAAGTTCCAATACCTTCAATACTCACACCAGACTCAGCTAAAACTTCACACAATTGCACCACTTCTGGTTCTTTTGCAACATTGACCAGTGTCGTTACGCCATGCGCAAGTGCTGCTGCCATGATGATATTTTCACTACCTGTCACTGTCACTTTATCAAAACTGATTGTTGTCCCTTTAAGCCCTTTAGGTGCTTTGGCCAAAACATATCCTTGTTTAATTTCAATGACGGCGCCCATTTTTTCTAACGCTTTTAAGTGCAGATCGATCGGGCGCTGACCAATAGCACATCCACCTGGAAGCGAAACCTCGCAATGTCCAAAACGCGCTAAGAGTGGTCCTAGTGTTAAGATAGAGGCACGCATTTTTCGAACAATATCATAATTGGCACAGGCTGAATTTACCGTTGAAGCATCTACTTCAACAACATTTTTTTCTTTACATGTAAACGTCGCGCCTAAATTTGTAAGCAGTTGCAACAGTGTTTTCACATCGGCGACTTGAGGCATATTTGAAATTGTGATGGGTCGTTTTGAGAGGAGTGTTAACGCTAAAAGGGGAAGTGCGGCATTTTTTGCCCCAGAAATTGAGACAGAACCACTTAGTTTTTGTTTCCCTTTGATCGCCAAATAATACATCATTCATTGTTTCCTTTTAAAAGATTCAGTTATTGTAGTTAAAAAATGATTAAAATTCCTATGAATTTGGGTAGAATTTGAATTACTATGATTGTGAGGAATTCAGATGCTTTTAGAACAGTTTTTGCATGAAACACGCTATCAATCTATTGCTCATCTCTATTTTGATGAAGTAAAATTAACCATTTTAGATCGCGCTAAAAAAGAACATACCTCTTTTCAATCGTTTGATCTTACCAAAGATATCAAATCTGCCCCTCTTGCAGACATACTTTTCATTGAAATAGGCGATGGCAATAAAGACAAACTCAAACTCCTTGTCAGCCTTTTTGCCAAACGTAAACCAATTATTGCTTATCTTTTTGCCGATGATGTGGAAAATAGACTCTTACTCAAATTTGCATTGCATTTTGGAATTACTGACGTTTTACCGCTTAAAAATGAAGAAAATCTCCTCTTCTCGATCTTTTCTAAAAGTCCCAATAAACTCGATGATAAACTTTTCACGTTTCAAAAAATTGAACTTGAAAAGAAGATAGAACATTTTTTTCCTTTTTTAGTGTTCCAAGGTGAAACCCTGACGTATGCGAATGCCAAAGCAAAAATGCTTTATGAAACCAATGACCTGATGGCACTTCAAACGAAAATCAACCGTGATGAGGAGTTATGTGAAGCGCTGAAGGAAGATGGAGATGCACAAGGGAGCATTGTTATTGAAACAGCTTCCGCTGAAAAAGAGATCTATCTTTGTGTCATCAAATCTTTTCCGCAAAGTAGTGAAAAAATTGTCACCCTCATTAATTACGAACCTGAAAGTGAACCTAAAAACTGCTCATCTATTATGAATCGCTTTGATTTTGTCGATAAACTCAAAGATCGTCTTGCACAGCAAAGTGTCACGCAAACGCCTATTTCTCTTATTTTTATTAATATTTCCAATCTGGATAAGCTCAGTAAAACGTTTACCAGTACAACACTCTATGATGCATTCAAAAATTTGATGCTTCAACTCTTCAAGCTCAAAGAGGAGGGGCAAGACCTCATCCAATGGAGCCCCAATCTTTATATTTTGATGGGTGAAAAAGAGACCTTTGAACACGCTTGCGATCAAACACGGTATATTCAGCAAGAGCTCATCTCGGCAACGGCCAATGAAAAGATAACACCTATTATTCTCTCCTCAGCCTTCCAGATAGAGATGGATGATCTTAACGAAGTCATTGATTACATTGAAAAGATCAATACCAAAAATCTCTTGCCACATGATATTGAAAAAATAAAATATTATGAGCTTGATTACCTTGATAATGTTATTGAAGAACAAGAGCAAATTTCTTATTTGATGCACAACTGTGTTAATAATAAAATTCCTATCAAACTGCTCAATATCTACAAAGGTTTGTGTATTAACACCAATTCAGCCATCATAAAAATAGCCCAAGACAGCTACCAAATGAGCTGCGAAAACCTTCAAGGCTACGCGATGCAACTCGAAGGGGAAACCGTCCTTCAAGCGCCTAATTTTCCAAAAGACATCAAAGCCGAAATCTCTTTGGTCGATATTAAACGCTCACTTGTCATCATTAAAAACCTCAAGTTTCTAGCCTCAAGCGCCAATAACAGGCAACATACGCGGGTACAAACCAGTGTACGAACACCTGTTCTTATCAAATACGCCCATCGTTCTTCCGCACAAGGCGAGATTATCGACATCTCAGTCAATTCTATTGCGATGAAAGTCACCAAATCTTTCCGCGAAGAAGAGATGATGAACCAATACGTACGACTCAATTTTTCACTTCCATGTGAAGAGGGTGAAAATGGATATGTTATCATGGATATTGAAGCAAAAGTAACTTATATAGGGCACACCGATGAATATACAAAAATTGTTGTAGCTCTCGAAAATTTACCAAAACCATATGATGACTATTTGCTTCGTTACATGTACACTCGCCAAAAAGAGCTCATTTCAGAAATCAGAAGAGCAACCAAAGTGTATAACTAAATCTTTACATGTAAAGATTTTTAAAGTGTGAAAAGTTTACATGTAAAAGTCATCTGTTTAACCTTTTTGACTCACAAATTAATAAAAATTATGAAATTTTTAATTTTTAATATATAATCAATTGAGCTATAAAAACATCAGATTAAGGGATAGTATGAAAAAAAATATTACTATTAATAGGATTACTCACGAGTATGTATGCAATGCCACCTTGCGAATATGAGACCGAACAAGTATGTATGTATTTGTACAAAAGTCCTATGAGTGCAGAAGTAAACGTTATTAATATGACACAAAAAAGAGTTGTTGTTCAAGCAGAAGCAAGGCTAGATAAAGTCTATCGAAAAATAGATAATCTTGTGCTAGAGCCCAATCAAACAATGACTCTTATCAAGACACGATATAACAATTCGTCAACAAAGCCAAGTTACATTTCTAGAAAATTTGCATTCAAATACATCAATTAAAAATAGTTTTGTATTAAAGAGGCGACTTCAAGACTTTCTATTATTTAAGTTACATGTAAAGCCTCAAACTCTCAATTAGAGATGATTAATAATACTTGCATTATACGCCGCTCCAAAGCCATTGTCGATGTTCACAACACTCACACCACTGGCACAGCTGTTGAGCATGGAAAGAAGCGCTGCAACACCTCCAAAACTCGCACCATAACCAACACTTGTTGGTACAGCGATGACAGGTTTATCGACCAGACCTCCGATAACACTTGCAAGTGCACCCTCCATTCCTGCGATAACGATGACCACTTTGGCATTTTGAATGACATCTAAGTGTGCAAACAAACGGTGAATCCCCGCAACGCCAACATCGACAACCTTTTTAACATGATTGCCTAAAATACGCGCTGTTTCATACGCCTCTTCGACCACATAAAGATCTGACGTTCCTGCGGCTATAATGGCGATGTAACTCTCTGGTGGCGTCATGATTTCTCGCTCGATGGTAATCGTTCTCCCCATCACATTGTACTTTGCTTCGGGGGCAATGCCAAGAACAACTTCATAGGCTTTTTCATTGGCACGGGTGATAAGAATGTTATTTTCTCTATCAAGAAGTTTTTGGGTAATTTGAGCAATCTGTTCAGGTGTTTTACTCTCCCCATAGATGACTTCCGGATACCCCAAACGAATGCCACGATGATGATCTATCTTTGCAAAATCCAACTCTTCAAACGGTTCTGCTTTGATCTTTTTAAGTGCATCATGAATGCTAATATCACCATTTTTAACTGCTTCTAAAAGCTTTTCTATTCCTTGTCCACACATATCATACCTTTTCCAAAATACTTAATGACTCTGCAATAGAACCATGTCGATAGCCTTCAAGATCTAACGTTACATGTAAAAATCCAAGCGATTTAAGATGTTCCGTTACCTCGTTTAAATGGCTATCATTCAAAAGGCGAATAGCCTCATTTTGAGGCATTTCAATACGTGCTAAACCCTCTTCATAACGAACGCGCATTTGGGGATACCCTTGCGCGATCATATACGCTTCTGCCTCACTTACCATCATGAGAGCTCCTTCTGCAATAGGCTTATCATACGCAAACCGAGTCAATAAACACGCATAAGAGGGCTTATCCCATGTACTCAGTCCAAGTTTTTGAGAAAGAGCGCGAATCTCTTTTTTACTCAATCCTGCATCTAAAAGAGGTGTTTTAATACCAAGTTCTCCAAGAGCAACACGTCCAGGGCGATACTCCAAGGTATCATCCACGTTACTACCCTCAGCGATGGCACTAAAATTGTGTTCTGTTGCAAAAGAACCTAAAGAAGAGAATAGGGCGTGCTTACAAAGATAACATCTGTTTTCAGGATTGTGGCGAATGGCATCAATCCAAGGCTTTTCCATCACCAAATGTGAAACACCAATCTCCTTGGCAACTCGCCTAGCATCATTAATTTCCCATCTGGCAATATACGGAGTCGAAACGGTGATAGCCAAAGCGTTAGATCCTAAAACATCGTATGCAGTTTTAAGTAAAAAGCTACTATCAACACCTCCAGAAAACGCCACAATAAGACGTTCATAGGAAGCAATAATCTCTTTTAAATGTTCATATTTTTGAGTCATCTTTTTTATCTTTCATTGCCATAGTTACACTCTCATAAATCTTTAAAATTGGTACATTATGTTTGAGAGCTGCTTGTTTGCACTCTTCGTATTCCGCTTTATATTTGAGCATTTTCCCCTGTAAAAAAACACATTTCACACTAATTTCACCGAAGGGTGTACCAACACGTTTCATCTCACGCTCTAACATAATTTTGTGAACAAGTGAGCGTCTCAGTCCAATGGAAGAAGTCTCAGCAAAAATAATTTCCATCGCTTTTGCCTCTTTTTGTTGACTAACCAAAACGCTTAACTTCACACCCAAACGATTTTTTTTAGTGGTAATAGCGGTTGTATAGACATCTTTAGCACCCGCTTCAAAAAGTTTTTCTTGTACGTATGCAAGTATTTCAGGGCTCATATCATCAATATTGGTTTCTAGTACCACCTCTTCAAGAAGAGCCGCTTCCTCTTCTTCACCCAAGAAAACACGCAATACATTGGGAATTGAAAAATCTTTATGACCAATGCCATAGCCTATTTTTTCAATTAGCAAAGAGGGCATCTTCTCATAAACATCCACATTGGCTTTAATGATAGCCGCACCCGTGGGTGTTGTTGTTTCAAACGCCACGCGCCCCAATGTGACTGGTACATTTTTTAAAATCTCAAGCGTTGCAGGAGCAGGGACGGGCAGTGTGCCATGTGCGCACTGCACAAACCCGCCACCAAGCTCAATTTTTGAAGCCATAATCTTCTTTACATGTAAAGCTTCCAAACAGATCGCAGCGCCTACAATATCGACGATAGAATCAACTGCCCCCACTTCATGAAATCCGACTTCTTGAGGCTCTTTACCATGGATTTTTCCCTCAGCCATTGCCACCATCCAAAACATTTTAAGACTTCGTTCTTTGATGCTTGGAGAAAGGGTACTGTTGTTAATGATCGCTTCAATGCTTTTAAATGTTCGATGTTCATGATGATGATGTTCATGATGATGTGCATGTATATGCCATTGAGGTGTGAGTTTGACGGTTACTTTTGTTCCACCAATGCCCATTTTACTAGCTTTTTGAATCACGAGTTCAAAGGCAGAGTCCAAAGAGAGTTTTGAGAGTTCTTGTCTAAGATAGGCTTCTTCCACACCCACATCAAGAAGTGCGCCAAGATTCATATCGCCACTGATACCACTCAAACAGTCATAGTACAAAACTCTCATCATCAATCCTTATTTCTATTCTTGACGTAGGTTGCAAAGCAAAGCTCTAAAACCTACGTTAACACTAGGTAATCTTGCGTAGAAAGCCCACGTGCCTTTAACACTCTTTATTATTTAGCAGTTTTGGAACGGTAATCGAACCAAAAGGAAGTACGATAATGCTGGCATTTTCACCTTTTTCTTTGATTGCATCAGCGAGAGCTACATGTAAATCATGGTATGGCTTTAAGTGTACCGCTTTCATCTCCTCATCACTGAGTTCACTCACCGCCCAACTTTGAGCCCAAAGGTTAATCTCCGCCATTTTAGCTGCTTTGTGGTAACCTAGTTTATAGCCACATTTGATTTTATCCAACACCGCTTGAGCTGAATGTGCGGAACTCATGAGTTTAAAAAATCCTTCTTCGCCAATACCAGTACGGCATTTTGCTACCATAATGAGAATACCTTTATCTTTAAGCGCCAATTTCCCATTGTCAAGTGCTTTTTGAGACTGATAAAGGTCAATGTCCATAGGATACGGAGCAACAGAGATAACAATGTCCGCTTTTTGGGGGATATTTACGCAAAAAACTTCATCTGCTTTATCAATACCAGCATAGAATGAATCACTCAAATCACCCGCAGTAACCGCGCAGATGTCGTGGTCACTGTCTAAAACGGTCATAATGGCAAAGACATCAATATGTTGAAGTACGCTCATCGCATCCATCATATCTTCATGCACAGGATTACCTTTTAAAGAAAGGGCTTGCGCATTAGGATGAAGCGCTAAAAGATGGTTTTGCTGGATCGTATCGTACGCCGCAACACCGGGTAAAAACGCTTTTCGTCCACCCGTGTAGCCTGCAAAATAATGTGGTTCAACCGAACCAATGGCACACACTTTTTTAGCTTCCGCTACGATTTTATTGAGATACATCTCTGTCCCATTAGTCGATTTGCCAAGGTAAACCATTGCATCATTGTGCGAATCATGGCTCCAAAGGCGATTTTTTGCTTTGAGATCTTCGTATATCTCTTTACCTAAGATAAAATGCCACTCTTCCTCAGTGGGTGCTCTATGACACCCCGTTGCAACAATAAAATAAATATCTTTGTCTTTAATTTTGGGATAGATGCGCGCAAGTACTTTTCGCGTTGGAGTAGGGCGCGTACCATCATTGACAATAAAAACGATACGTTCATTGGTATCACTAAAATGATCAAAACTCTCCTTCCCAAGAGGATTGGCTAAGGCATCATCAATCGCTTTATTGTAATCAATTTTGGGAACACCATTTGGATTATATACACCTACCAACTGTTTATCGTTAATATCCAACTCAAATTTTTTCGTCCTTTCCATAGCCCACACTAACTTTCATACATTATCCTTTATCACCGTTTATATATTTTGAAACTTATCGTATTAAGTCAACTACGCACATTATCTAACCAACAAAAACAATATAATCTTTAATGCGTGATATTTTATCACCGTTAAAACAAAAAAAAGAAAAAATTTATCAAAAAAACTCTGAGACAGAAATTCTAAATAGATTTTGATAAAATTTTAATAGTAAAAGAACACAAGAGAGCCTAGCGGCTCTCATTTTTATAATGAAGGTCTATGAGAACACTTCGTATTGTGCACGACCCATTTTGTAAAGATCTGCACCAAAGGTATCATTAATAACCGTTAAAGGAAAATCAACGACTTCAAGTCTTCTGATGGCTTCAGGGCCAAGTTCTGGATAGGCAATCACTTCAGCTTTTTTGATTTGACGTGCGAGAAGTGCACCCGCACCACCCGTTGCACCAAAATAAATGGCTTTTGATTTAACACATGCATCTAAAACTTCTTGGCTACGTTTACCTTTACCGATCATACCTTTAAGACCTTGCTCATTGATAAGTTTTGGTGAGTATGAGTCCATTCTGTATGACGTTGTAGGACCTGCACTACCGATTGGATCGCCTGGTTTTGGAGGAGTTGGTCCAACAAAATAAATTACTGCACCTTTCATATCGAAAGGAAGTGCTTGTCCTGCATCTAAAAGATCAACTAATTTTTTGTGTGCTGCATCACGTGCTGTATAGACAACACCTGTTAAATAAACAATATCGCCCGCTTTAAGTTGTACTACATCTGCTTCACTAAGTGGTGCTGTTAAATGATAAGTTTTGCTCATAATTTTCTCCTTATAGCTTGATATGCATGTGACGTGAACTGTGGCATTGAACGTTAACGCTCACTGGCAAGCTCGCAATATGGCATGGGTTTTTCTCAATATGAACGCCAAGAACTGTATTTGTTCCACCCATTCCCATAGCACCAATACCTAAGTTATTAAGAAGAACCATTAACTCTTCTTCCATTGACTCCAAAACTGGATCTGGATTTTTGCTTCCAAGTTCCCTAAAGAGAGCATGTTTTGAAGAGATAACCGCTTTTTCAAAGGTTCCACCAATACCAACACCGACAGTTAATGGAGGACAAGGATTTGGACCCGCATCAGAGATCACTTGTTTAACGTATTCAACAATACCTTTTCTTCCTTTTGCAGGAGCAAAGACAGTTGCACGAGAAACGTTTTCAGAACCGCCACCTTTTGCAGCATATTCAATGTCTAATACATCCCCTTCAACAAGGTCAAAGTGAATCACCGCTGGAAGGTTGTAACCGATTTCATCTTTTAAGTTTGCACGTGTATCCCAATGACAGGTAGACGCTCTTAAGTAACCCTCTTTATAGCCTTGTTCTGTTCCCTCGTTGATCGCTTTTTTCAAACTACCACCAACAACCTTAACATCTTCACCGACTTTGACAAAAAAGACGGCTAAGCCCGTATCTTGGCAAAGAGGTCTTGCTTCATTGGCTGCGATGTCCGCATTGTCCAAAATTTGTTTAAGAACTTGTTTACATACTTCACTTTTTTCAGTTTTGTATGCATCTTCCAACGCTTTGTAAGCATCTTTTGGCAAGTTGGTTGCACTATAAAGGATCATATCCTTTACACTTTTGACGATCTCTTCGTACTTAATTTCTCTCATTTTTCATCTCCGAAAAAGTTAGTTTTTGTCACACACATAGTACTAAGCGTAGAGGTGCAATGTTCAAGTTTACATTTAAAAGGAGGGCACCTCTACAGATCTTTACATGTAAAGATCTGTAAAAGTGTACATCCCACAAAGGGGATGTACCTTATAACATTATACAAAAATGAATACGCCTAGAAGTAAAACGGCAAGATAAATCACAGCAAAGAGTGCACCCAATGCCCACCAACGTGCTTGTGAAATATAACCAGCACCGTACCAAATTGGAGATGGACCTGTACCATATGGAGTGATAATACCCATAATACCTAGACTTCCTGCGAAAAGAATCAAAAATGCTGGTAATTGCTCAGGAGCAATAAATTTAACAGCGATCAATGCAAAAACAGGAACCAACGCTGAAACATGTGCTGTAACGCTTGCAAAGAAATAGTGTAGCAAGAAGAATACAACAAGCATAGAAATCATCAATGTCATTGGAGGAAGACCTGTTAGAGAAGATTCTGCTAATGTACCAATCCATTTAAGGATGCCTACTTTTGCTAAACCACCGGCAAGTGCAACAAGAGTGGAGAACCATACTAAAACGTTCCAAGCACCTTTGTTACCAATAATATCATCCCAAGAGATTACGTTACAAAGAACCATTAAACCAACAATAGAGATCGCTGCGGTTGTAGCATCAATATGCAATTCTTTACCGAAAATCCAAAGAACGAGTGCTAGCACAGCAAACAACAACATCATAATCTCTTTAAATGAGATAGCTCCCATTTTTTTAAGTTCATTAGCAGCCCAAATTGGTGCTTCTGGAGATTTTTTTTGTGTTGGAGGATATACGATGTATGCCAACAATGGAGTTAATAAGAAAAGAGGTAACATCAATGGAATCATGATTTTTGCCCATGCTCCCCATTCAATGGTCACTTTTGCACTTTTAGCAATAAGGTCAATCGCTAAAAGATTTGGAGCAAGTGCCGTCAAGAACATAGAACTTGTCACACATGTTGCAGCCATTGCTACCCAAGTAATATATGCACCGAGTTTTCTTGGCTCATTTTCGGGAGTAGAGTTAAAGATTTGTGGGATGTTGATCGCGATAGGGAAAATCGTACCACCACTTCTTGCGGTATTTGATGGCATAAATGGAGCAAGAAGGAGGTCAGCAAATGCCACAGCATAGCCAAGACCGAGTGAACTTTTACCCATAAATTTAACCATGATAAGAGAAATTCTTTTACCAAGACCTGTTCTTTGATAACCTGCAGCGAACATAAATGCGGCAAAGATCAACCAAATAATAGAGTTGGAAAAGCCAGAAAGTGCCCACTTAATACCCTCAGCAGGTTTGGGATCAATAATGCCCAGTAAGGCAACTAAACACACACCAATCCAACCAACAAGTGCAGCAGGGACTGGTTCAAGAACAAGACCTACAACAACTCCTAGAAAAATTGCTAAAAAGTGCCATGCATTAACACTCAATCCCTCAGGAGCAGGGATAAACCACACAACTAACACTACCAATACTGGAATCAGCATAGATATTGCTTTTTTCGACATCGCGAAACCTCCATCAATAAATTTTACTCAACATCTCATAATTAAGACTGATGTAATTATATGGCGATAAAAGAGATATAAATGAGACTTTTTTGATAGAATTACAAAAAAACAAGGCATTAAACTTATGGAATACTTAAAAATTCTAATCATATTGTTTTTTTACAGCTCTTTTTTATATAGTGATGAAATTTTATTAATACATTCCTATAATAAAGGCCTCAAATGGAGTGATGGAATTTCACGTGGTATTGAAGATATTATGCTTAAACATCCACAATATGAACTTACTACTGAATATATGGATAGTAAAAAGATAGAATCAGAAAATTATTTTGATGAATTACTGGATCTTTATCGAAAGAAATTTCGTAATCGTCAATATAATGCCATCATCGTTGCCGATAACTACGCCTATGATTTTGTTTTAAAATACCACCGTGAACTTTTTCCAAACACCCCCGTTATTTTTTGTGGTGTGGAGAACTTTAACCCTAAAGAATTAGATACATATCTCAAAAAATATGTAACGGGAGTTATTGAATACAAAGATATACGTACAAACCTAGAACTGATCTATCAACTCTTCCCTGCGACAAAGATGGTCTATATTATCAGTGATGATGCTTATTCTTCTCTCGCCATTAAAGAACAGATTATTGATGAATCCAATAATTTTCAAGATAAATTCCGTGTGGTCTTTGACAACAAAATTGATTTTAATAAAATTGACGAAAAAATTGACAAACTTCCTAAACATAGTGTCATTCTTTTTACCAGCTTTTACCGTGATATGTATGGGGTTTACATACCTTATCATAGACTCAGATCCTTTTTCCAACGCTCAAAATTTCCTGTTTTTGCACTGAATCATATTCACTTAGGAGAAGGTATCATTGGTGGGTACATGATCAACCCTTATGATCAAGGGGCATTGGCTGCGAAAAAAGCATTTGAGCTTATTAATGGCAAAAAGATTGCTTCAGTTCCTATTGAAACACCTTCGAGCAGTTATTTTTTTGATAATAATATTTTACGTAAATACGGTATACCCCTTAGCGATGTTCCAAGTCCTGCTGAAGTCATTAATGGTGTTGAAAGTTTTTATGAAAAACACCGTAGGTTTGTTGAAAATGCTTTTGCACTTATGCCATTACTCCTTTTACTCACCACTATTTTGGTTTTAAATATTATTAAACGTATCTCATTGGAAAAAGAGCTCTTACGTCAAGGAAAATTGGATTATGTACTTTTAAATAACATCCAAAGTGCCATTTTTTGGAAAGCGAATGATGGTAAGATTTTGGGATGTAATGATCTTCTCTGTGAAATCCTTGAGCGTGATAAAATTGATATCATTGGTAAAAATGTTCAAGAAATCATGCCTGGTTTTTGCGATAAAATTCAAGAAGTTCCCCTTGATTGTCCCACTAGTGCTGAGATTGTGATGAAAATGCCATTTAAAGACAAAATTATTTTTTCGGTTCGAAGGACATACTATACCGATGAAAACAACCAAGAAGCAGGCGTTGTCACCATTTTAACCGATGTCACAGAAAAAAGACGTATTGAAACAGAGCGAAAACGCCATGAACAGTTTGTTATCCAGCGTTCAAAACAATCCGAAGTGGGTGAAATGATCGCCAGTATTGCCCATCAGTGGAAAACGCCTCTAGTCGAAATCTCCGCTATTGCGCAAGAACTCATTTATAAACGCCGTAAAAAAGTTCTTGGGGAAGAAGATACCCAGAAAGTTGTCGATGACATTATGACGCAAGTAAAATATATGTCCAATACGATTGATGATTTTAGACAATTCATTAAGCCTTCATCCACGCAGACAGCCTTTGATGTACGTGAAGCCATCGATACCCTTTTAAGTGTTGTCAATCATAATGTAAAGTACAATTACATTACGATCAATATTGTCCAACCCTCCAAAGAGCCACTCTTAGCTTTTGGTTATCCTAATGAATTTAAACAATGTGTTTTAAACATCATTAATAATGCAAAAGATAGTATTGTGAAAAAGAGAGAGAGAGTAAGAATACAGATGGTATCATTGAAATTGAGTTAAGCAATGATGACACGCATATCTATCTCTCCATCAGCGATGATGGTTGTGGTATTGAAAAAAGTAAACTTGAATCTATTTTTGACCCTTTTATGAGTACCAAAGAGCATGGAGATGGATTTGGGCTTTACATGGCACGTTTGATTATTGAAGATAAAATGGGTGGAAAAATTATTGCTAAACAAAAAGAGAATGGTGCACAAATCTGCATTACCATTAAAAAAGCCAAGGGAGCTGCATGAAAATATTGATACTTGAAGATAATGAACGACTCGGTAACCTTATGGTTGAAGCACTTGAGCAGAAAAAGTACCGTATTGACCTTTTTAAAGATGGGAAAATAGCGTTAAAGGCCATTGATAATGGCTATGACTGTTTTATTTTAGATATCAATGTCCCTGGTATTGATGGTCTGAGTCTTCTAAAAGAGATCCGTGTTATGGATGCTTCTACACCCGCTATTATCATCAGTGCCAATGTTGAGTTGGATACAATTCAAGAGGCTTACAGTAAAGGGTGCGACGAATATCTCAAAAAACCTTTTTACATGTACGAATTAGAAACTAAAATCGAAAAACTTTGCAAACCAAAAATTTGTCTCGTTTCACTTCCTGAAGGTTTTAGCTACTCTATGGAGCAAGAAATTCTTCTTGATGGAGAAGGAGAAGAGGTGAAGCTTGCCAAAAAAGAGATTTTACTGCTCAATCTTTTTACTAAAAATCTCAATAAAAATATCTCTTTCGAACGCATTGAACAGTATGTTTGGGGCGGAGAACTTACAACGACCGAAAATATAAGGGCACTCGTCAAGCGCCTTCGCAAAAAACTCCCTGAAGATACTATAGAAAATCAAGGTGGTATAGGGTATCGCCTACATTATGAACATTAAATCTTTCTTTGCTACACGTGAGCAACTTCTCTATCTTTTAGCGGCTGCTGTTCCTATTGCTTTTACAACATGGAATGCTCTTTTAAATAACTTTGTGGTTGAAGTGGCTAGGTTTGATGGTGAAAAAATTGGTTTACTGCAAAGTATTCGTGAAGTTCCTGGGCTCCTAGCCTTTAGCATTGTCTTTGTTTTGATAATTTTTCGTCAACAAACAGCGGCTTACCTCTCTTTATTACTCTTAGGACTCGGAACACTTTTGACAGGTTTTTTCCCTTCAGTCGTCGGACTTTACGTTACAACGCTCATTATGTCTGTGGGATTTCACTATCTTGAAACATTACATAGTTCTCTTTCACTGCAATGGATTAGTAAAGATCAAGCGCCTTCCTTTCTTGGTAAAATCTCAGCCCTTCGATCTTTTATAGCACTCTTTACGCTGGCAATACTTTATGTCATGATGAAAATCTTTGATATAGGCTATATCGCTGTTTATGTGCTCAGCGGTGGAATCACTATGCTTTTAGCCATCGCAACATGGATCGGGTTTGAACATTTTAAAGACGATATTGTCCAAGAAACCAAGCTGTTTCTACGCAAAAAATACTGGCTTTTTTATGTACTCACTTTTCTTGCTGGAGCACGCCGTCAGATTGTGGTTGTTTTTGCAGGATTTCTTTTAGTTGAGAAGTTTCATTTTACTGTTGAAAATATGCTTTTACTTCTCATTGTCAATACGATTTTAAATATGGTCTGCGCACCTTACGCAGGAAAACTCATAGAACGCTTTGGTGAAACGCTTTCCTTAAAATTAGAATATATTTCAATTGTTCTCATTTTTATCCTATATGGTTTGGTACAATCACAAACGATGGCAGTATCGCTTTATATCTTAGATAATCTCTTTTATACCATTGCTATTGCCTTAAAAACGTATTTTCAAAAAATAGCCGATCCAAAAGATATAGCCGTCACATCAGGGGTTGCTTCGGCTATTAACCATATTGCGGCTGTTTTTCTGCCTTTTACCTTAGGAATTGTTTGGATTTATTCTATCAGTGCTGTCTTTTTTTATAGGAGCAGCCATTGCGATGATTGCATTTTTATTAACATTTTTACTACCTAAAAAGGAGCGTGTGTGAGTTTACATGTAAAGGAAGATTTTTTACAATTTGATGACTATCAACCCGATAAGAACACCTACAATGAAACCACTTTTTTTGAAGCAGAAGGAAGTGAAAAATTTGATAAAACCTCAGCACCCCAAATGCTCATGATGATGAACCGCGTTGCAGATGATTTACGATTGGATGACTATTCGATGAAAAAACTTGAAATTGTCCTACGAGAAGAGCTTCCTTTCTTTGCGGTTAACCGAAGACTCGTCTTAAATTGGATCAATGAGAATTTTTTATTTTAATCTCATCCTTTGTCGTCTATAATAGAGCATACGAAAAAGAGGACATATGAAAAAAATCTATTTAATCAGACATGCCAAGTCAAGCTGGAAAGATGAAACCATAGATGATTTTGAAAGACCCCTTAATAGTAGGGGAAAACGCGATGTTGCGTTTATGGGAAAGCGTCTTAAACTGTTTGATGTGAAGCCCGACATTATCTATACTAGCCCTGCGAAAAGAGCTGAAAAAACAGCTAAAGAGCTTGTGAAAGAGATGAATTACGATAAAAAGAAAATAAAACTTATCGATACTCTTTTTGAGAGTTCATATGAGCAGTATATGGAGCTTATCCATGCTACAGACGATCACTATAGTTCGATATTTATTATTGCACACAACCCAACCATCACCGAAGTGGGTGAGCGTTTAAGTGGTGCTATTTTAAGTAATATTCCTACCTGTGCCATCGTTTGTATTAGTTTTGAGATGGAGAGCTTTAAAGAAATTACCGAAGAGAGCGGACACATTCTCTTTTTTGATTATCCCAAAAAGCACCTCAAAGATTAAACTTTTTTACCAAAATATAAAATAACTCCCGCCATTAACATGGCACAACATCCCAATAAAAATGCAACAATTGTTGATCCATTAGCGATGCCATCTAGGGGCAATCCATGTGTATTCATACCAAAATAACCAACAATGAGATTTAAGGGAAGAAAAATTCCAGAGAAAATTGTCAAAAGGTAGATGGTTTTGTTCATGCGTTCATTATTGCGACTGGTGTAAAAATTATAAAGGTTATTTAACTTGTCGATTGCCAGTAAAGAGGAGCGATTGGTACGACTTAAATGTTCGTGAATATCTTTAAAATGAATGGATAAAAAATTTTCTTCTTTGAGATAGCTTTCAATAAAACTCTCCAAAACTTCAACACTCAGTGTTAGAAGGCGGTTAATTCGACTGAGATCTTTTTTTGTGTTAAGCCAATAGCGCATAAATGAACTCAACTGAGCATTGTCATATAACTGCTCTTCCATCCAATCAATACTTTCATGCAAAGAAGTTAACATTTTCATTGCAATATTTGTTTTTTCATTCAGTAATTCATAGACTTTTTCCATCGTTTTAAAATCTATAAATTCTTGCACGTTTTTATCGTACCAATAGCATGAAGTTCCATCGAACACAAAAGCATACGAGTCAATTTTAAGCTCTTTGTCGCGTGAGGTGGGTAGCGCTAAGATTAAAATATCATAGTTGGATTCTTCCACAAACATGGAAGGATGAGTTGCATTTTTAATATCTAAAAGGTGGAAACGATCGATCTGGTCGTATAAATGTTTCATTGTACGTCATCCATAGTATTAGCTGCAATTTTTAAACGCTCTTTATCAAAATGGGTATAAATGCGAGAGGTATTCAAATCAGAGTGTCCAAGTGCTTCTTGCACCAAAATAAGGTCTCTATTTTTTTGATAAAGCAGTGTTGCAAAGGTATGGCGCAACATGTGCGCACCGTTTTTTTCTTTTCTAATCCCCGCCGTCATGAGGATTTTATCCATGATATAACTGACATACGCTTGCGTCAACGGTTTACCCGTACGGCTTTGAAACAAAAGGGGATTTTCAGAACTTCGGTAACTCATCCATTCGCTCAAATCATGCTCAATCTGTTCCACTTTAATCATCGCCGTGCGAGGTTTATTGCCTTTACCTCGAATCTGAAAGATGTAGTAATCCTCATCTTTTACCATATCTTTCAGTTTTAAGTCCAAAGCTTCACTGACACGCATACCTGTAAAAATAATCATCTTAATCAAAAGTCTATTTTTTGCCTGAACATAGGGTTTAAACTCCGTCTCTTCGATCGCTTTGAAAAAGCGTGAGAGCTCTTCTTTATACATGTGAGCCGGAAGTTTCTCACCCTTTTTACCACCAAGACCTCCCCAGTTCTTAAGCTCGATACGAAATTGATGTGAATTACCTTTAGCGTCTTCGTTCTGTTTGTCAATAAATTTAAAGAGTGAGACAACCGCCATACGGTAATTTTTCTTTGTGGCATCGGAGAGTGAGCCTGTTTGAGAGGCAAGAAATTCACTCAAAAGTTCTTCATCAATCTCTTTAAGAGACGTCAACCCCATAGGTACAATGTAATAGTAAAATTTCTCCAGCGGATTGATAAAAAGATTGATGCCAATTAGCCCAATATTACGTGCCTCTTTAGCAAGATTTTTTAGCTCATCCATCGTTGCACTACCATGATTGAGCGCGCCAATAATGGCGGAGAGCTTGGCATTTTCTTCGACATGGCGGTTGGAAAGAGAGGTCAGTTTCGACTTAATAAACCGATCAAGCCAAAAGAGCAAACTTAACTCAAAACGCTCTTTCGCATCCACCGTGTAGCGCATTTTATTTGGCTCGTTTCGCGTAAAATTCTGCTTTAAAAGCAGCAAAGCGTCCTTCAAGGATCGCTTGGCGCATCTGTTTCATTAAAGTCAAGTAGTAATGAAGATTGTGAATAGACGCAAGTCTAAAGTAGGTCAGCTCTTTTGAGCGGAAAAGATGGTGCAAATAACCACGTGAGTAATGTTTACATGTAAAGCAGTCACACTCAGGATCAAGCGGTGCTTCATCCCTTTGAAACTTAGCATTTTTGATGCTGATTTTTCCAAATGAGGTGAAGAGTGAACCGTTACGCGCATTACGCGTTGGCATGACACAGTCAAACATATCCACCCCTCGCTCCACGTTTTCCACCAAATCCTCAGGCGTTCCAACTCCCATCAAATAGCGTGGTTTATCCGTTGGCATCAGAGGCGTGACGTATTCAACGATTTCATACATCTCCGCATTGCTTTCACCCACGCTGAGTCCTCCAATGGCAAATCCATCAAAGGGTAGGGCACACAGCTCATTCGCGCTGATACGACGAAACTCTTTATCGGTTCCTCCTTGAATGATCGCAAAAATGTTTTGATGAAGTCCAATACCCTCAGATTGTTTTTGTTTATGGTAGGTAATCGCACGTTGTGCCCAATCGGTTGTGCGCTTAATGGACAGAGCAACACGCTCTTTGGTTGCAGGAAGGGCAACAAGATCATCCAAAATCATCATAATGTCAGAATTAAAGTTGTACTGAATATCAAGCACCTTCTCAGGCGTAAAGTAGTGCGATGAGCCATCAATATGGCTTTTAAACATAATGCCATTGACATCGGCTTTGGAAATATCACTTAAACTAAAGGCTTGAAATCCACCGCTATCGGTTAAAAAACTGTTCGGAAACTTGGTAAAGCCATGAAGCCCACCAAAATGTTTAATTACTTCATCATTGGGACGTAAATAAAGGTGGTACGTATTACCTAAGATTATCTTAGCTCCAAGCATTTCGCTCATATCAACAGCATCTAAGCTTTTCACACTGCCCACCGTTCCAACGGGCATAAATACAGGGGTTTGGATGGTACTATGTGCCGTTTTTATCGTACAAGCACGAGCACGTCCATCGGTTTTATCTATCTGAAATTCCATTTTAGTTACAATATCCTCTTTAGTTTATGGGGAGTCTTTTACAATGAAAAAAAATTTTGATCATCGCTGATGGCATTCTAGCAAAACAATTTTTAGAAAAGGTTATGGAAACCGAAGCAGGCGAAAATAGTTACACCATTGTGACCTATAAAGAAGAGACTATACCTAAAAAACGCCCTGAAAATTTTAAATTTTTCGAATTTGATCCTACAAGTTACGAAAAGCTTGCGATCATTCTCAATGAGCAGTTTTTTCAAATCATGATTATTATGTCCAATGAACTGGATGTTAAAGCCACCTACACCAACATTAGACGCGTGGACAGTAAAGTGCGCATCGTCATCATGGACAGATGGGATTTAAAAATTGAAGATAAACGTCTTTTGATGCTCAACTCCCGTGAAATTCTCGCTTCTCGTTTCACCGATCATCTTCCAAACACGCCGATTGTCGCTCAAAATATCGGACTTGGCATTGGTGAAATTATGGAAGTTTCTGTGCCTGTGGGAAGCTCTTACGCCTACCGACATCTCGCTTCTATTGAGCAGAGTAAATGGAAAATTGCAGCCATCTACCGCTCAAATACACTTATTTTACCGCGTCCTGCATTGATGCTTCTTCCTAATGATCTTTTGCTGATGATTGGTGATCCTAAAGTGTTGCAAAGTGTCTTTAAAAGTATCAAACGAGAATTGGGACAATTCCCTTCACCCTTTG
Source organism: Sulfurospirillum diekertiae (assembly GCF_002162315.1). Lineage (NCBI taxonomy): Bacteria > Pseudomonadati > Campylobacterota > Epsilonproteobacteria > Campylobacterales > Sulfurospirillaceae > Sulfurospirillum > Sulfurospirillum diekertiae. The sequence goes on from NZ_CP021416.1 coordinate 1,658,542, forward strand.
GAAGCAGTATTTACTGTATCATTGACATGCTAAGGATGGATGATACAGAGATTGATACACTCATCAACGATGCCTTGTTATTGCACTCCAAACTTAATAGCAACAAATTACATGTAAAGATCATCAATCCGACGTACTCCAAGACACTCGAAAAGATCAAAGGCTACAGTAATCACCATATACACGTTATGATTGACTATTTTGAGACCAGCCCGCGTAAAGTTTTGCGTGAAGATACAGAAAAAATGGACATCGGTTTGATTGTCGTAATGAACAACTTTTTCCAAAAAAACAAACGTACACTCTATAAAACAAAATTGCCGATTTTTAAGATGGGTAAACGTGGCTTTGGTGGTCTAAACCAAGGGGTAGTTCTAAGCAATGACGCCCATGAAATTGAGCAAGAATCTTCGGTGATTTTTGATGTGGCAACCCAACTCTCACTTGAACTCAAACTCTACAGCTATAACCCTGACCATGAAAATGCAAAAAATAGCTTGATTGAGCATTTTGACAACCTTTCAAAGATCTTTGGGCGTGAAGTGGATGTGGTGCAAAGTGATAAAAATCCATTGGTAAAGCTTCGTAATAAAAACAATATTTTGCAATTCATACCTTTTAGCCCTAAAATTTTGGAAGCTAATTTTTTCTCTATTTTCTCTACAGATATGGAAAAACTTCACTTTAAACTTGCCAATAATTATCAGCTATTTATCCCAATCAATGCATAATTAAGTGCTTTTTGAGTATGATAAATAAAAAAATATGGATAGATAATGCAAGTCAATGTTGTCTTAAATAAAACCACTTCAAAAGATTATAGCGTCACAATAGACTCTTTTAAAAGAGCTTATTTTTGATACAAAAGTTTTAATCGTAACCAATACCACGGTAGCAGCTCTTCACCTTGAAGCGCTCCAAAAAAAAACTTTTTGCCAAAGAACTTTATACGGTTATTTTACCCGATGGCGAAATGTATAAAAAATTTTGAGAGTCTCAATCTTATTTTAGACGCATGTTTTGAACATCGCTTAGATCGTCAATCTCTTTTAATTGCCTTTGGAGGAGGGGTTATTGGTGATATGACGGGGTTTGCTGCTTCGATTTATCAACGAGGTATTAGCTTCATTCAAATTCCTACAACGCTTTTAGCGCAGGTCGATGCGAGTGTGGGTGGCAAAACAGGTATCAACAACCGTTATGGCAAAAACCTCATTGGCTCTTTTTGGCAACCATGCGCCGTTTATTGCGATAGTGCGTTTCTTAAAACTTTGCCAAAGCGTGAATTTGCCGCAGGTGTTGCAGAAATTATCAAAATGGCAGTCACGTTTGATAAAGATTTTTTTGAGTGGCTTGAAACACACGATCTTCACGATGAAACTCATCTTACAACGGCCATTCATAAAAGCATCGCTATCAAAGCCGATGTTGTTTCACAAGACGAAACAGAAAGAGGCATACGCGCCATTTTAAACTATGGACATACGTTTGCGCATGTGATCGAAAACCAAACTCAATACAGCACCTATTTACACGGTGAAGCTGTTGCCATTGGTATTGTGATGGCAAACGCTTTAGCACAAAAACTGGGGCTGTTAAGCAAGGAAGAGGGCAGTCGAATAGAAGCCCTCTTAGAACGTTACGCGTTACCAACACACTATGATATTAGTGATCCAGAAGCTTTTTACGATGCTTTTTTCTTAGATAAAAAAAGTGCTCATGACAAAATAACATTTATTTTAGCCAATGGAATTGGTGGCAATGATATGCGTAACAACATTACCAAAGAGGTTGTTTTAGAAGCATTAAAGGACGTCAATGTGTAAAAAAATTCTTTGGTTGATTTTCTTTACATGTAATCTTCTTTTAGCAGAAACAAACAGCACTTTAAAGCTTGAAGACGCCATGAAAACGGAAGTTCTCCATCAAAAAGTGGCTGCCATTGATGAAACCATCCAAAACAATCTCTGGTACAAGCGTTATGGCAATTACCTAAGTTATCAAAAATTGATCGAAGAGTTATCGACAGTCGATGCCGAACTTAAAAAAGTAAAAACGGCCAAAGACAAAGTTTCTGTAGAAAAACGTGAAAGATTGACGAGCAAACAAGAGTCACTTGAAAAACAGATCGAACTTTTGCAAGAGTTTAAAAACTCTCCTTTTAGCAAAATAATTGAGTCAACTGATTTGGAGACGTACCCAAAAATCACGAATCCGCTTGCTATTATTTCAGCACTTTCGTACATCAAAAAAAATCAAACAAGATAGTATGGATTATAAAGCACAAATTGATCGTTTAGACTTGCTGGTTACAAAACTCAAAGAAAAACTGGCTCTAATCGAAGAAATTTACCAAATTGAGCCTATAATTACCAATGAAGACATGATCTATGAGGCACAAAAAGAGCTTAATGCCTTTATCGTTGCACAAGAGATTGCGAGTACCAGTTACTCTTTACATGTAAAGAAAGTCGAAGAGGCAACGATTCGTATTACGCAAGACATTACTTTACAAATGAAACGTGCCTTCAACATCGGTATATTCATTGTTGTTGTCATTGTTTTTACGCTTTTACTCAAATTTTTTGCTAAACGTTATATCAAAGACAATGAGCGTTTTTATACTGCCAATAAAATTATCAATTTTGCCAACGTCACACTGATTATTCTTATTTTACTTTTTTCCTACATCGAAAATGTCTCCTACCTTGTAACTGTTTTAGGTTTTGCCTCTGCGGGTATTGCGATTGCGATGAAAGACTGGTTTATGAGCATCTTAGGATGGATGGTCATCATTTTTGGGGGCAGTTTCCACGTTGGAGATCGTATCAAAGTTAAAAAAGATGGTCTGCCTTATGTTGGCGATATTATCGATATTTCACTCCTGCGTATGACGGTACTTGAAGACATTACCTTAACATCGTATATGGAAAACACGCGCTCAGGAAGAATTTTCTTTGTGCCTAACAATCTCATTTTCTCTGCGGTTATTTCAAACTATACACATGGTACAATGCGCACTGTTTGGGATGGCATTAACATCTACATCACCTTTGGTTCAAACCATAAAAAAGCGGTTCATATAGCACGAGAAATTACCAAAAAATATTCAAAAGGTTACACAGACATTGCACGCAAACAGCTCAATTTACTCCGCAATCAGTACAGCCTTAAAAACACAAACGTTGAACCTCGCATATTTTCATTCGTTGAGCCACAAGGATTTTGTATCAACTGCTGGTATATGACAAACTCGTATGCAGCACTCTCACTTCGTGGAACGATTGGCTGTGAAATTATTGATGCTTTTATGCAAGAAGATGACATTACGATTGCTTACCAAACACATAATATCAATATTGGGAAGCAAGAGCGACCCTCATTTCCACCCGATGAACTAAAGAGTCCTGATGAAAAAAAGTCTTTTTTTAAAACGTTCGGATGTCGCACCAACATCTATGACACCCAAGTGATGATGGAAAACCTTACTGATTTTGAAGTGACCGAAGTCGAGCAAGAAGCCCAGATCATTGTTGTCAACTCCTGCACGGTCACCAATGGTGCGGACACAGGCGTGCGAAGTTACATCAACCACGTCACCAAAGAGGGTAAAAAAGTCATTTTAGCAGGCTGTGGAGCGATCAGCAAAGGCGAGAGTCTTTTTAGCCAAAACAAAGTTTTTGGAGTCATGGGTCACTCAGAAAAAGGGCAGATCAATACGCTTCTCAAACAAGAGATACCGTTTTATCAAATCGGTGATCTCACCTCTTTAGATGAGACAATTGTTCACGAATACACGGGCAAAACCAAAGCGTTTATCAAAATTCAAGAAGGGTGCAATTTTAGGTGTTCCTACTGCATCATTCCTTACGTCAGAGGCAATGCGAGAAGCCAAGATGAAAGTAAAATCATTGAACAAGTGCAAAAACTAGCTCTCAATGGCTATGGTGAATTTGTACTGACAGGCACAAATATCGGCAGTTACGGCAAAGACAAAGGTAGTTCTCTGGGAAAACTCGTTCAACGTTTAGGCGCTATCAGGGGAGTTAGACGCATTCGTTTGGGGAGTATTGAACCTGTGCAGATCGATGAGAGTTTTAGAGAAATTCTAGGCGAACCGTGGTTGGAGCGACATTTACATGTAGCGCTTCAACACACCTCTGAGCGTATGCTAGAGCTTATGCGAAGACGCAACAATGTCAAACGCGACTTGGAACTTTTCCAAGAGCTCAGTGAGCGTGGCTTTGCGCTAGGAACGGATTACATCACAGGACATCCGGGCGAGAGTGAAGAGATTTGGCATGAAGCGTTCACGACTTTAGAACAATTTCCCCTCACACATCTACACGCTTTTACTTACTCAAAACGTGATGGCACGCCTTCAAGTACGATGAAACCCGAAGTCAAAGGTGATGTTGCCAAAGAGCGACTTAAGAGTATAGAAGCCCTTGTAGAGTCGAAAAACATTACTTTTAGGCAAAAAAATAGTGCAATACCTTTAAACGTCTTGGTCGAAGAGTATAAAGATGACCACTACGTCGGATACGACCAATTTTTCAATAAAGTCATCATTCAAAGTAATCGTGACATTCTAAAAGAGTGGGTGACTATCGAAAACTATGCCATCAAACAGGAGGCTAATTATGCGCATTTTTAAATCCCAAAAACTGATGCTTGCCATCATGGCACTGAGCATATTTGCTGTGCTACTCGCATTTGGGTATTTACGTATAACGCCTAAAATTATTGATCTACCAACCTATCATGCACTTTTAGAAAGTGGTGGGATCAAAAAAGCCAAAGTCGAAGACAATGAAGTATGGCTATACGGTCTTAACGATCAATTTGTCATCATCAAAGATGGTATTGACATTGGAGAACTTCTTAAAAAAGTACCCATTGAAGTCCAAAAGTCCAATCCTTTTTTTGAAGACCTTGTTATTTTAGGTATGCTCGGAAGTCTTCTATTTGCACTGTTTTTTTATGCACGTAAAAAGAGGGCTGAAGATATTAAAAAAGAGCAAGAAACCAACCAAAAAGCCTATGCAAGCTACGATCCATTTATGAGTAGCATCATCAGACCTGTCAGGGCACACGTCAGCTTTAAAGATGTTGCGGGCATTCAAGATGTCAAGGAAGAGCTTGAAGAGATCGTAGATTTCCTCAAAAATCCCGCACGCTACAAACGTTATGGCATTACCCTTCCCAAAGGTGTGCTTTTAGTTGGTCCTCCGGGCGTGGGTAAAACGATGATCGCCAAAGCCGTTGCAGGCGAGGCGAGTGTGCCGTTCTTCTACCAAAGCGGTGCGACCTTTGTGCAGATTTACGTAGGAATGGGTGCGAAGAGGGTTAAAGAGCTTTTTTCCCAAGCGAAGGCTCATGCTCCCTCCATCATCTTTATCGACGAAATTGATGCCGTGGGGCGCGCGCGTGGTGGCATGCGAAACGACGAGCGCGAATCAACACTGAATCAACTTCTTACAGAAATGGACGGCTTTGAAGACAGCAGTGGCGTCATCGTCATTGCCGCGACCAATAAAATTGATATCATCGACGAGGCACTGCTTCGCTCAGGTCGATTTGATAGACGTATTTTTATCTCTCTTCCTGATAAAAACGATCGTTTAGAGATCATCAAAGCGTATATGCGCAACAAACCAACCGAAATCAATTTGGAAGAACTCGCCAATATGAGTGTCGGCTTTAGTGGCGCAGCACTGGCAACGTTTGTCAATGAAGCCGCCATTAACGCGCTTCGCCGAGGCTCTACCATCCTTGAACTTGCTGATTTTGTAGCCGTACGTCAAAAAGTGTTGATGGGTAAGAAGAAAGTGCTTAGCTTCTCCGATGAAGAGAAGAAAATCCAAGCGCTCTACCAAGCCGCAAAAGCACTGTGTGCATACTGGTTTGAAATCGATTTTGATAAAATTAGCATTGTCAATGACCGCCTTAAAGATATGGATAGAGAGATCGAGTCTAAAACACAAATGCTCTCTCGGATCAAAGTCTATCTTGCAGGCATGGTTGCAACGAAACTCGCGTACAATGAAAAATTTACCAACGCCACAGAAGATCTCAGTCGTGCAACTGCGATCGCCAAAGAGATGGTTGAAGTCTATGGCATGGGCGAAAAACTCATTCCCTATGAGAGCGACGTCTTACTCATTTTGGAAAATTCACAAGCAGAACTTGAGCACTTTTTAGAAGGTATGAACACCATTCTCACCAAAATTTCTGATGAGCTTTACAGTGTAGAGAGCATCTCAAAAGTGCGTTTAAAAGCCATTATCGATGAAGTTCTTTAGTGGATTTTGCCTTGCAAACGAGCAAGAACTCTTTTCTTCGTACCTAAACCAAAGCGATTTCACCGTCGCTGGGTTTAGTTACGGAGCGATTAAAGCTTTTGAATACACTCTTACATGTAAAGAGCGCATCGACACCCTCCAACTCTTCTCACCTGCCTTTTTTGAGGATAAAGATGCCAAATTCAAAAAGCTTCAAACCTTGTCTTTTTCCAAAAACAGTGAGCTTTATACACAAAATTTTATGCAAAATATTGTGTATCCTTCCACGTTTGATATGCAACCATTTTTGAAACAAGGAAGTTTGGAAGAGTTAAATGAGCTTTTACACTACACGTGGAATGAGGAGCGTTTATGCGCTTTGAAAGAACGAGGCGTGAACATCGAAGTCTATGTAGGCGAGTGTGACACCATCATCAATGCTTTACATGTAAAGGATTTTTTCGTACCTTATGCAAGTGTTTACTACCTCAAACGAGTAGGGCATATTTTAAAATGATGCAACCTTTAGATGAAGCCGCCGTTTTAAAACGCTTACAAAAACCATCCCCTCGTGCTTTTTTCCTTTTGTTCTATACTAGCCAATGCACTCAATGCAAAATCGCCCACACAAGAGTAGAACGCGTCATGCAAAAGGAAACCTTTGAAGTGGACTTTTTTACATGTAATCTTGATGATGCCCCCAAAGTGAGTGAGCATTTTGGCATTCGCTCTGTACCCGTGTGTATGACTTACAATAAAAAAGGCGAGCAACAAAGGGTCGAATACGCCCTCAAATCCGAAGCCGTTTATGAGAGTATGGTACTGGGCGTGAATACGCAAAAAGGCGACCCGAAGTCACGGTTGTTGGGGTTTTAGAGATTAGGTGATACTTTTACATGTAAATGAAAATAGAAGTCTAACTGCACCTCTTTTATTCTGTTGATAAGGAATTACTCAATGAAAAAAATCATTCTTGCTTTAGTCGTAGTAGTATTGCTCATTGGTATAGGAATCAACATATCGTTTCAATCGCATAGCAATGTTCAAATCGAGATGTCAAATGACATATCGCAATTAGCTCCTGGTAAAACCTTAAGACTCGAAGTACCTCAAGTTCTAGCCAATGATAGTAAACAGAGAGTTTTTGAGATACGAATACCTGAACACTATAAACCTGATGATAGTATACCTTTACTGGTATGGTTTAGCCCAGGTAATGGTTCAAATAGCATTAGTTCTATTCCTCCGATTGTAGATAAGACCAAATTTCTTTTAGTAGCTATACCCTATCCAGATAATCAATTACCAAGAGTAGCTATTGAAGCCAACACAATTGATAATTTTTGGGACTATGAAAAACCTATGTTGGACTATGTAAAGTACATGATTCCCAATATTGATCCTAACATAAAAATTGCTGCAGGTTTTAGTAGCGGAGCACATTTAGTCGGATCAGGATTGGATCGAAATTGGATTGGTTTTACCGATTTTTTTACCGTTTACATTTTACATGAAGGCGGAGGCTCTCCTAGTAATACCTATCAAGGGGCAAAGAGCACGCATAAGATATTGGTTACATATGGGCTACAGAATAACAGCTATGGGCAAGTGGTTGTGGTAAATATGAAAAAATCAGGCATCGTTCCAGATGTCATCAAACTAACGAATACAGGGCATACGATGAGCCAAGAAAGTATTGATGCCATAAGAAGATGGGTTAATGTTTTATAAGAGAAAGAGATAAATGTTAACCGCTTTTATATTTTATAATTACCTCACTCAAACCAAACCCTCGAAATCAACTCATAGGATTTGATTCTTTCCTCGGGGTTATGTATCATAGCGTTGATCATCACTTCATTAGCACCCGTTCGCGATATAAGGCTTTCTAGTCTTTCTTTGACAAAGTCGGGCGTTCCCCAGATGGACTCTCTGGTTTTATGGCGTATGTTCTTTTCTTCCCACGCTTCCCATAAATGACTCATATCGTGTGTGGGTTTACTTAACGGACTATTATCACCACGTTGGAGATGCAGAAACTTTTGAAGTTCGCTGGTTGCTAGGTAGTGGGCTTGCTCCGTTGTTTCGGCACAAATGACGTTAATGCAAATGATCATATACGGCTCTTGTAACGCTGAGGGCTTAAAATTAGCACGATAGAGTCTTATGGCATCTTCCATGTCATCGGGCGCAAAGTGGGAGGCAAACGCAAATGGAAGTCCTTTTTCTGCCGCTAATTGCGCGCTAAACGTACTTGAGCCAAGCAACCAGATGGGTATGTCGAGTCCATAGCCCGGAACGGCTTTGATGCCTTTAGTACCCGCACGATTGGATAAAAAGTATTGCAACTGTTCCAGCATACTAGGAAAGTCTGAGCCGTCATTAGTGGTGTCTCGTCTGAGGGCTAGCATGGTTTGCCTATCCGTTCCCGGAGCTCTTCCTAAACCCAAATCAATTCTTTTAGGATACAAAGACTCTAATGTTCCAAATTGCTCAGCGATGACGAGTGGTGCATGGTTGGGAAGCATAATTCCCCCTGAGCCTATTCTGATCGTGTGCGTTTGTGAGCCAATGTAACTTAAAATAACCGATGTTGCGGCACTGGCAATTCCGCTAAAATTGTGATGTTCTGCTACCCAATAACGCGTATATCCAAACGCTTCAACCCCTTGGGCTAGTTTGGTACTGTTCTCGATGGCTTGTGCTATGGTGAAGCCTTCTCCTACGGGAATTAAGTCTAAGACCGATAGTGGTATTTTTGGACTATTCATGTTTCTCTCCATTTAAGCAGCGTGTATAAACATTTCTCTCACTATAGTCAAATAAAATTATAATAAGATTACCTAAAAATCTAACGTTTAAAATTTCAGCTAGTTTGATCTTAGTGGAGGGCAACTTTAGATGGCTATTTCAGGCTATTGTTTATATAATGTTTTGTTAAAGATGTTCAAAAACTTCAAGGAATCCTCTGTATGAATGAAACACCACACGATTCAAAAGAGCTGTTGGCCCTCAATAAACCCAAAGGTTATCTGGTCACGCGCTCGGATGATCTGGGGCGCAAAACTGTTTATGATCTTTTGCCTGAGTGGGCGTTTAGCGAGGGTTGGATGCCGATTGGACGGCTTGATCTGGAATCGAAGGGGCTTTTACTCTTTACGACCAACAGCAAAATCAACCATGCATTGACCACACCTCAAAACTGCATCAAGGTCTATGAGATTTGGGTCAGAGGTCATGTGAGCGACGAGCATATCGCAGAGGCGTTAAAAGGGGTGCAAAGCCCACATGGACTGCTCAAAGCGCTTGAAGTCGAAAAAGTGGGCACTGGTGGCGCGAAAACAAAACTTAGGGTCAAAATTGACGAGGGAAAAAATAGGCATATCCGAAGGCTTTTTGGAGCGCTGAAAGATTCAAAATTTGGTACACCTTTAAAAGTTTTAGAGTTAAAGCGTGTCAGCATTGGCAGTTTTAACCTCGACATCGAAAGTGCTCAGTGGCGTTTTCTTTCCGTTGAAGAGGAAAAAATGCTTATTAAAAACCTTTACATGTAACCTTTTTTAGAATTAAAATGAAATGGAAGTTTAAAATGAAAAAAATAGTATTGATACTGCTGATAAGCCTCGAGATATTTGCTGGCTCAGTTATGTGCGATTCGGGAAATGTAACAAAACTCCTAAGCGATGACATGACAGGCAGTCGCCATCAACGGTTTATCGTCAAATTGGCATCGGGCAAAACATTGCTTATTGCGCACAATATTGATATAGCGCCGAAAGTATCTTCGCTTACCGAAGGTAGTTTTATAAAATTTTGTGGCGAATATGAGAGTAACGCCAAAGGTGGCGTAGTGCATTGGACACATCACGATCCACACAATCGTCATGTTAACGGTTGGATAGAATACAACGGACACAAATATGAGTAGTCAAAACTAAACGCTTAACGTTTTACATGTAAAGATTTAACGACTCAAAAATCTTTACATGTAAAGATAAAAACAGCTTTCTCCACCTACCCTTATTTTCCAAAATCACACTCAATATTTTATTTTCATCAAGCATAAAAGGATTACAATGTAACTATGTCAAAAGATAGAAAGGATTTTTCATGAATGACAACATTGCGATGTACTTTGCGAAGCTTTTAGCCGAAGTAGGCATCAAACGCATATGGGGAATTACAGGGGATTCGCTCAATGGATTAAGTGATAGTTTGCAAAAATTGGGAAAAATTGAGTGGATGGGAACACGGCATGAAGAAACGGCAGCGTTTGCGGCAGGTGCCGATGCAAAAATCAGCGGAAAACTCGCTGTGTGTGCAGGCTCTTCTGGACCTGGAAATCTGCATCTGATTAACGGTCTTTTTGATTGCCACCGAAAAGGGGTTCCTGTTTTGGCGATTGCTTCGCACATTCCTTCGAGTGAAATCGGAAGTAATTATTTTCAAGAGACGCATCCCGAAAATTTATTTAAAGAGTGCAGTGTTTATTGTGAGTTGGTCACCAATCCTGATCAGATGCCACATGTCTTAGAGACGGCGATCAGACAAGCCATTTTGAAAAAAGGAGTAAGCGTCATCGTCATTCCAGGCGATCTTTTACTCCGTCCGATGCCCAAAGATGCTAAGTATCTGTGGAGCGAACCGCATTTGCCAAAGGTGTTGCCATGTGTTGAGGACATCAATGAGCTTGCAACAATTTTAAATGAGAACAAAAACATAACATTTTTGTGTGGGGCAGGGTGCAGTGATGCGCACGATGACGTGGTTGAACTTGCCAAACGGCTTCATGCGCCCATTGTCCATGCGCTTGGAGGCAAAGAGTCGATGGAAGGAAACAACCCCAACAGTGTTGGCATGACAGGCCTCATCGGCTATGAATCGGGGTACTACGCGATGGAAAACTCCGATGTCCTGCTCATCTTAGGCTCAGCGTTTCCGTACAAAGCGTTTTACCCTCAAAAGGCTAAAATCGTGCAAATCGACATCAAACCTGAAGCACTCGGAAGACACACCCAAATCAGTTTAGGCATCGTGGGCGATGTGAAATCCAGTCTAGAACTCTTAACGCCTAAAATCAAACAAAAAGAGAATGACACCTTTTTAAAAAGTGCCCTAAAACACTACCAATCAACGGTCGAGACCTTTGACAAACTCGCCAGTGGAACCAGTAAAGAAGGCTTAATTCACCCGCAATACTTAACCAAATTGATCGACAAATACGCCAGTGAGGACGCGATCTTTACGTGCGATGTCGGCACACCCACGGTTTGGGCGGCACGTTACTTAAATATGAATGGAAAGCGAAAGCTCATCGGCTCGTTCAATCACGGTTCGATGGCCAGTGCCCTTCCACAAGCCATCGGCGCAAAAGTAAGCGCTCCTGATAAAGAAGTCATTGCTCTATGTGGTGATGGCGGTTTTGCAATGCTCATGGGCGATCTGCTCACACTGGTTCAGCACACCATCAAAGCCAAAATCGTGATTTACAATAATAGCTCCTTAGGCTTTGTCGCCATCGAGATGAAAGCGGGTGGCTATCTATCGGACAATACCGAATTAACCAACCCCGACTTTTCAGCCATTGCCAAAGCCGTTGGTATAAAAAGCTTCAGAGTTGAAAAACCTGAGGAGTTAGAAAGCCGTGTCAAAGAGTTCCTTGCCTTTGATGGAGCGGCACTTTTAGATGTCACCACCGCCAAACAAGAGTTAACCATGCCACCAAAAATCTCTTTTGAAAATGCAAAAGGATTCAGCATTTACATGTTAAGAGCGATTATTAACGGCAAAGGCGATGAATTGGTCGAAGTGGCAAGAGAGAATTTAATACGCTAAAAAGATTTTAGGTGGCAGGCTCTTTTTATCCAAAGGAGCTCACCACCGTTTTTTAATTTTTGTTCAAAAGTATTGACATGTTTTTAGTGATAATGCTCACCGAACACTTTCAATTTGCATTAATCTAAGTAAAGATAAAATTTCGCTCGAAAAGTTTTTAGATAACTCATTGCTCACTCTATAACTTAACATTATTTTGGGGTGTCGCCAAGCGGTAAGGCTCTGGTTTCTGGTACCAGCATTCAGGGGTTCGAATCCCTTCACCCCATCCATCTCTTTACTCTAAAATAAAATCATTCAAAACCTTTTACATGTAAAGCCATTTTCCACTTGCTAAAATCAAAAGTTTAGCCCTGATGCTCTTTATGCAAATTCAGACTGCGTACTATATAATAACAGACACAACTATAATCAGTGAAGGAGGGCACAATGGAACTGTTAGAAAATGTCAGTAATGACATACGAAAACTACTTGGGAAATTAGACATTATCTTAAAAAAATGTAGATATTAACAAGGTAGCAACAAAAACAAATTCGCAAAATAGAACCATCAGACAAATTGTAGGTCACCTGTGCGATTCAGCATCCAACAACACCCACAGAATCATCCATTTGCAGTATCAAAAAAGCCCTTTAATCTTCCCCGATTATGCCAATCTTGGTGTGAATGACATCTGGATAAAAATTCAAAATTACAACAATTACGAGTGGGATGATTTAATTCATTTACTCAAATACACAACCTTGCATGTCGCACACGTCATCCAAAATGTTGACCGCTCAAAATTGCAACATCAATGGATAAGCGCTTTAAATGAGCGCATTACATTAGAAGAGATGATTGTTGATTATCCTCGCCATTTTAAACTCCATTATGATGAGATCGTCGACCTCATTGCTCAATAGATAATAAAGCAGCCTCTTTTTATCTGATTTTTTCGTCAACAAAATGCTTTGGGATTTTCAATATGGAGTCATTCTATGGAACGATTAATTTTTTGTTGCAATAATTCGTATAAAATAAGCAGAGAAAATCGTATCGTACTTTAGGAGTTTAACATGACACTCTCCAATAAAATCAGAATTGACATCATCTCTGACGTCGTTTGTCCTTGGTGTATCATCGGTTATAAACGTTTAGAACACGCCATGAAAGAACTCGGTGTGGAAAATAAGTTTGAACTTGTGTGGAATCCCTTTGAGCTCAATCCAACGATGTCGCTTGATGGCGAAGATGCCGTTTCCTATTTGGCGCATAAATACACGATGAGCGTAGAACAAGTGAAATCTACTCAAGCAACTATCACAAAAAATGGGTCGGAACTAGGGTTTACGTTTAATTACTATGATGGAATGAAGACGGTCAATACGCGCAATGCTCACATCTTGCTCGATGTTGCAAAAGAATTTGGAAAGCAAACGGAACTTAAAATGCGACTCTTTAGCGCTCATTTTACAGAGAAAAAAGATATATCAAACCGCCATACGTTAGGAGAGCTTGTACAAAGCATTGGATTAGACAAAGATCTCTTTTTGGCAAAACTGGATGATGAAAGTGCGAGAATGAAAGTGCAAGAGGCAGAAGAGTATTGGCATAAACAAAACATATCTGCAGTTCCCACAATGATCTTCAATAACGAACTGATCATGAACGGCGCCTATCCTGTTGAAACGTATCAAAAAGTTTTAACAGAATTACTGGAAAAGAGGCTTAAAAAGAGTTACATGTAAACGTTTAACTCTTTACATGTAATCCTAACCACACCTTTGGGCTCACGCCATACCACTTCTTAAATGCCCGTAAAAAGGGGCTTCGTTCGGCGTAGCCTAGATAGGAAGCAATCGTGGGAGTCGTCAGACCTTTTTGAAGATAATGCGTTGCTAATTTTTGGCGCACTTCGCCCAAGAGTGTCACAAAACTTACCCCTTCTTCTTTGAGCTTTTTTTGAAGGGTTCGTGGGTGCATGCCCACTTTGTGAGCCACACTTTCCAAGGAGACATCTAACTCACCCGTAGCAATGAGTATACAGCCTAAAACCTGTTCTTTAAGGCTTCCATGCACACTCATGCCCAAGCTTTGTTCTGCCTCTTTTTCAAAGACACTGAGCAGATACGGATTGTCATAGCTTGTTTGCATTGCCAGTTGCGTTTTGTCGAAGAAGAGGGCGTTTTCCACCTCATCAAAGAGAATATTTTCGCCAAATATTTTCTGATACGCTTTTACATGTAAAGGTTTAGTGTGCCTAAATGTCGTTTGGATCGGGTAAATTTGCGTTGGAATAATTTTATTAATGAGATGAAGAAGTGCACTTAAGTGAATCTCAGCACTGTATTTTTCAAGATGCTCCATCTCGCCTTCTCTATGAATCAGCAGTGTCAATTTATACATGTCATTTTCAGCCACAAAAAAGGGCTTGAGTGTTTTGCCAATCAGTGGATAGTAACGGCACAGCTTGATGATCGCTTCTTCAACATTACCTGAATGCAGCATCAAATACCCCAAAACGCCAAGCTTGTTGGGATTGACAGACTCGGACAATTTAAACAATACACTAGAATCACCAGCATAGACGATGGCCTCTTCAATCAGTTCATTGATATACGCTGCATTGATTTTAGCACCCTTTATGTGCAATGCTTGCATGCTGATATTGCGTGCGTTTATAAAAGAGCTTGCATCAAACCCATAGTGTTTGGTTAAAAATGTGAGAATAAATAAAAATGCTTCCGCAGGGGCTTGCTTTTGAATACCTAGTCGCAAAATGTCATACCTTGAGTCGTAAAATGTCACTAGAAATTTCTGAGCAAATTATATACTAATGGCTATTAAACTTACTGAGAAAGGAGACGAAATGAATAGTTACAGTCTTGTACTCGCATTTCACGTTATCTCTATTGCGACATGGATGATTATGCTTGTATATCTGCCTAAACTCTTTGTCTATCACATCAATGCACCACGTGATGCTCAAGCGGTCATCGCGTTGCAAGAAACTAGTCTTTATAAAGTTGGAACCATTGCTATGGTCTTTTCGATCACATTTGGACTTATCTTACTTTATCTCAACCCAAGCTTACTCCAAAGTGGAGGGTGGCTACATCTTAAGCTCGCATTGGTGGCCTGTATGGTGGGCTATCACTTTACATGTAAAAAATATATTATCCAATTAACCAATGAAGATGCTTCAAACAGGATACGATTTTTTAGGCTTTTTAGAGTTATCCCTGAGATCACCACTTCTTTAATTATTCTTCTTACCATCATCAAGCCATTTTAACATTTGGCTTGATATTTCATTGACAAATTTACTTAAAAAATGTACTATTTCAAAAAATGAATGACCGTCAGTCATTTAAAAAGGGAGTACATGGCTCGTCTTATTGATAAAGAAGAGAAACGCTTCGACATTGCTCGTGCTTCAATACCATTTTTTGCCCAAAAAGGTATTGCTCAAACGAGTATGGATGAAATAGCAAAAAGTGCTGGTGTTGCGAAAGGAACGATTTATCTCTATTTTAAAAATAAAGAAGAGATTATCCTTACGATTTGGGACATGTTAGCAGCACGTCATCAAGAGGTCTTTCATGCACGTATTACAGAAACAATGAGTGCCACAGAAAAAATTGTAGAACTGTTTAATTTTAGTGAATGTAAAGAAGAGCACGATAAAGAAGAACTTTTGATTCTCTACCAAAACTTTCTTAGTACCATGCTGATTGACAAAACGGGGCTTTATACCAATTATTTTGCAACCATTTGCCAAAGAGATTATGACATTATCTTCCAATGCATCCATCAAGGTATTGCCAAAGGTGAACTTGAAGTACACGATGTTGATATACTCACTAATACGATTATTATTTTTATGGAAGGAACTGTTATTCAAGCCAAGATGAACAATCTTAATTTTGAACAGACACAATCGCGCCTAACCAAATACATTACCTTTTTACTCGATCAATACACAAGGAAAGAACCATGCAAAAATTAACACTTTTATGCCTCTTCCCATTGTTTGCTTTTGCAGGGAACTTACCTGAACTTCTCAGTCTTGCCGAAGCCAATAAACATGTGGAAGCCTCACGCTATGAGCTTGAAGCGGCAAAAGAAAAAGAGTACGCCACTAAAAGTGGGTATCTACCCAGTCTCAGTTTTGGTGCAAACCAAACCTATAACCAAGAGGAGAGTATGCTGTATCCCGAAAAGAGTCGCACAGGGTCTGCCATAGTCTCATTTACCATTTACGATGGCGGAAAACGTGAAGCGTTGTTTGACCAACAACAAGCCCTTGTAAAATCTGCCACATTTTCGCTCGCGTCGGTGCAAAACAATACCTCTTTAAACGTTATCTACTACTATTACAATTACATCAGCACCCTTGCAAGTAAAGAAGCAACGCTTCAAAAGATGGAACAACTTGAGGCAGAACGTTACAGACTTGAAAAATTTCTCTCTGTTGGGAGTGCAACCGCTGATGAGTTGCAAAAGATCATCTCAACGATTGAGCAAACCAAAGTCGACCTTTTAACCCTAGACAATACCCTCAACAACATTTCAAACACCCTAGAATATATGACAGGGAAAGAGGTACGTGTTGAGCCAGGTTCAACCATAGCATTTCAAGAAAGCAAAGTAAATGACGCAACACGCTTTGATATTTTAGCGTTAGAGCAGAGCGTTCAAAGTGCTAAAGCAGAAGCAGAAGCGGCAAAATCACCGCATTTGCCAACCATTAAAATAGAGGACACCTATTCACGTTTCAAATACGACTATGCAAACCCTGCATGGGAAACGGATGCAGACCACCAAAATACCGTACAACTCTCGATGCAATGGAAAATCTTTGACTTTGGTTCCACTTCAGCCAGTTACCAAGCCGCACAAAAGATGTACCTTTCCAAAAACAGTGACTTAGCTTACGAAAAAGACAAAGCTAGAGCCAGTTTTAAAAGTGCTCAAAACAGCTACACAACAGCCCTTGCAAAAATAGAAGCGGCCAAAGCAAGACTTAGCGCATCTGAGATGACGTATGAGCTGGTTAAAAAGAAATTTCAACAAGGTATTGTGAACAACGTCACCTATCTTGACGCTCTTACTGATAAATTTAATGCACGCTCACAACTTCAAACCGCTTTAAATGAAGTGGAATACCAAAAAGCCGTCTTACTCTACGAAATGGGTAAAGAGATAAAAGGAGCCATCCAATGAAAAAAATTTTAATTACAACCTTATTTCTGTTTCAAGCCCTTGTCGCAGGGGAAGTTTACGCAACCTTTGATGTTGTCAGCGAAAAAAGCTCCGAACTTGGTCTTTCCATTTCAGGCGTTGTTGGCGCTTTACATGTAAACGTTGGAGACAAAGTCAAAAAAGGTGATTTGCTACTTGCGTTAAGCAATGCACAAGAAAAAAATGAGTATGAAGTTGCACGCAAAAATGCAGAACATTCGGTTAAAATCTATGATCGTTATGCCAAAATCTCTGATGTCATCGACAAGGAGAAGATGGAAAACTACCTCTACGATAAAGATATTCAGCTTTTAAATGCTCAAAACAAAGAGATTATCTTCAAAAAAACAGAACTTCGCGCACCGTATGATTTAGTCGTTACAAAGAAAATGACAGAACTTGGCAATATCGTTCTAGGTTCACAAACCAAGCTTTTAACCGTTGAGAGCACTCACGATGTCAAGCTTGTGCTTAAAATGGATGAAAAATACTGGACTACGGTTAAAGTAGGGCAAAAATTTGTCTATAAAGTCGATGGAAGCGATAAAAAATATGAAGGTGTGATCAGTAAAATCTACCCAACCATTTTGCCAAGTACACGTGAAATGCAAGCCGAAGTGAAAGCCGTCGATCTCATGCCAGGTCTTTTTGGCAACGGCATGATCAGTGTGGACTAACCGATGTATCAAATAGCCATCAATCGTCCCATTACGACCCTAATGGGCGTTTTAGTATTTATTGTTTTTGGTTTGATGTCTTATAACACCATGCCAATCAATCTCTACCCCAATGTTGACTTTCCTGTCGTTACGGTTCAAACAAACTACAATGGTGCTGATCCCTCCACCGTAGAGTCCAAAGTGACCGATAAGATCGAAGAAGCGGTTTCTGGCGTGGACGGCATTGATAAACTGATGTCAACCAGCTATGAAGGATTTAGTTCGGTGGTCATTCAATTTAAACTCAATAAAAATATTGATGTTGCAACCAATGATGTCCGCGATAAAATAGGCGCACTGAACCTTCCTGTTGAAGTGGATAAACCTGTGGTGAAAAAACTCGGCGCATCAGGAGGTGTGATTAAGCTTTTCGTCGCCAGTGATGGCAAAAATGACATCGCTTTGATGCGCCTTGCCGATGAAAAACTCAAACCTAAATTGCAACGCGTCAAAGGGGTGGGTGAAGTCAATATTATTGGTTTTCAAGAGCGTGAAATTCGCATTTTTATCGACCCATTTTTACTGAACAAATACAACCTCAGCGCCTCTGATCTTAGTGGCATCATCTCTAAACAAAACATCAAACAGGGTGCGGGGAAGATGATCGATCAAAAGCAAGAGATCGTCATCAAAGCCGAAGGCGATGCAGCCAATATTGATGAAATCAAAGACCTCCTCGTCAAACCAGGTGTGCGCCTTAAAGACGTTGCAACCGTCGTGGATGGGCTCAGTGACCCTAAGAGTTTTTCATCGTATAACGGTCAAAGAGGTGTTACGCTCGAAGTGAAAAAGATTGCCGGTGAAAATGTTCTGAACATCATCAAAGGTGTTAAAAAAATCTTGCCCGATATGCAACTGCTTGCAGGTAAAAACAACGAAATTAAAATCTTGCAAGACCAGTCTGAAAAGATTATGATTAACATTGACAATGTTCGCTTTGACCTTATTTTTGGTGCTTTTTTATCAATTGTTATCGTTTTTGCCTTTTTGCGTAATGTAACGGCAACGATTGTTTCAGCCCTTGCTATTCCAACGTCGGTTATTGGTACGTTTGCGATAATGAATGCGCTTGGGTACGACCTTAACCGCCTCACACTCATTGGTCTGACCCTTGCCATTGGTATTTTCATCGATGACGCGATTGTGGTTATCGAAAATATTATGAAAAAGATGGAAGAGGGCATGAGACCCTTTAAAGCCTCGTTTGAAGGAATTAAAGAAGTGGCATTCTCCATTTTGGCGATCTCTTCGGTTCTCTTAGCCGTCTTTGTTCCCGTTGCCTTCATGGACGGTATCGTAGGTATGTTCTTTAACTCCTTTGCGATGACAGTAGCTTCAGGTATTGTCATTTCGTATCTTGTGGCGGTTATGTTTGTTCCATCCATTGGAGCGCGTCTTCTCAGTGCCAAAGAGAGCAAGTTCTACTACGCAACCGAGCCCATTTTAAAAGCGGTTGATAGAGCGTATGTGAGCATTTTAAAGCCGCTGATTCGCTTTAAAACCATCACGGTCTTGGTGACTTTTGCCCTTTTGTTTGCCTCGTTGACCCTTAAAGTTGGTATGGATTTCCTACCAATGCAAGACAACAGTGAATTTCAAGTTACCATCAAAGGACCTGTGGGCATCAATCTTGAAACCATGAAACAAAAGGTCATTCCCGTTGATGAGATGCTAAAAGGTGATCCATCGATTGCTTATTCCATCATTTCAATCGGCTATGATTCCGCAAAAAGCCTTCATAAAGCACGTATTTACGTTAAGTTAAAACCCGTCAAAGAGCGAACGGTTTCCCAACTTACCTTAATTCAACAATACCGTGAAAAGATGAAAGGGATGGAAGGATTGACTGTTTCTGTTGAAAAAGTGGATGATTTTGACACGGGTGATACAACAGCACCTTTGCAAGTGGTTATCACGGGGGATCAATTTGATACTTTAGATCAAACGTCTATGAAACTCATGGAGTTCTTAAAAGCAACGCCTGGTCTTGTGGATGTGGATAGAGACTATGAGAGTGGTAAACCTGAGATGAAAATCACCATTCTTCGTGAAAATGCGCAAAGAGTAGGGGTGAGTGTTAAAGAGATCGCCGCCGTTTTAGGTTCAGCGTACTCTAGTGATAGTGCTATCTCCTACTACGAAGACAATGGTAAGCAATTTGACATTACGATCCGTTATAGAGATGATTTTAGAGCCTCTTTGGAAGATATGAAAAAACTGCAAGTCCGAAATGCCAATGGCGATTTTGTCGCACTGGAAGGTTTAATTGCCTTTGAAAACAATTTAGGAACAGCGTCCATCAACCGTTTTGATCGTGAGCGAAAAATCCTAGTGACGGCTAACATCGTTGGCACATCCCTTGATAAAGTGGTCGTCCAAGTCAATGACAAAATGAAAGAAATTTTACCAGAAGGGTATCATTACCGTTTTACAGGTGACGTTGAAAATATGAACGACACCGCCAAAGCCTTTGGTGCAGCGGTTCTTTTGGCGGTTATTTTGATCTACTTGATTTTGGCCGCGCTTTATGAGTCACTGATTCAGCCTTTTATCATCATGATTTCGATGCCGCTTTCGCTAACGGGTATCATGGTGGCGCTTTATTTAAGCGGGTATACGTTCAGTCTGTTTGTTATGATCGGTATTATCTTACTCTTAGGAATGGTTGGAAAGAATGCCATTTTGGTCGTTGATTTTGCCAACCGTGCAGTCAAAGAGGGCAAAGAGATCGATGATGCACTGCTTGAAGCGGGTGAGAAGCGTTTAAGACCTATCTTAATGACCACCTTTGCGATGATAGGTGCAATGATGCCTCTTGCCTTTGGTAGTGGAGCAGGGCACGAAGCGAATGCTCCAATGGCACTTGCGATCATTGGCGGACTTTTAAGCTCGACTGTTTTAACCTTATTGGTTGTTCCTGCCATCTATAAATTTATGTACCCAATGGATCGATGGTTACGTAAATGGTATGAAAAAGGTACGATTTAATCTTTACATGTAAAGAGGCTGTAATACCCATACAGCCTCTTAATTTTCCTCAACGCTCCACACATTTCTCAAAATCGGCACACTATTTGCTTTTTAGTAACTTGGATTAAGGTTCTCCTCTATGGAGCTGATATAAGAGCAACGCTCTTCAAAACGTGATGACGCTTGATGCTTTCACGTTAAAGTCCGTTTTTCGGATAGGTAAATGCTTTAAGGACACGTGTGATGAAAAAAATGGTATGTCTCATTTCAGTAGCAGCAGTGCTTGGAATGAATGCTTACGCAAGAGATTATGTTGAAGATGTTCATGGTGGCATCTCCCATGCAAGTATCGATGGAGAGCACAAGGCTGCTTACGATATCGGTTATGGCATTACAAAAACATTAGACAATAAAGTGCTTTTTGGTGTTGCTTTTAATGGCGAATATGCCAATCTAAGTGATGGCTCAATGTATGGCGCTGGTACAGATTTTAAACTCGGTTACAATGTCTGGGAAAAACTGAACGCTTATGGTATCGTTGGTGCAAAACTTCAGTCTGTTGATGGTAACGCTGGCTATGGTTTAGGTTACGGGTTAGGGGTTGATTATCCTATTACAAGGGCTATTTCTGCGGCAGTGGAGTATAAAAGCTATAACATGAATGCAAGCAATATTCCTGATTATGACTACAAAACATTAGGGCTTAATCTCAAATACGCGTTCTAAAATACTTTGCAGGGAAACAATCCCTGCACATTGTTACTTATTTCTTTTTCGATCTTTTTTAGCTTGTTTGGCTTTAGCTTTGGCTTGCGCTTTACGAGCATCACTCATTTTTGCTTTATCAGAGTTCACCTCACCCACATTTGTTTGTTTTCCAATATAGGGAACCGTATGTTTTTGCTGTGTTGAAAGTGCTGCTAGTTTATAACCTTTTTCCATTTTAACGCTATTGTTAAGTAATCCGCCCATGTTATGTCCTTCTTGCGATATTAAATGTCATTGGAGAAAAATCGTTGAGAGTTTTGTAACGATATGTAGAGTTATTATACTTTATCCTTGCTTCAACCCATGTAAAAATCTTTACATGTAAAGATAATTTGCTTTTCTTTCAGACTAATTGATTAAAATAGCGCGTAATGTTTTTACATGTAAAAGGAAAAATATGGTAGAGCAAAACCTCATAACCGCCCAACAATACGCTATCAAGCATAAAATGAGTACCTTTGCTGTTCTCAAACTCATCAATGCCAAAACACTCAAAACGATCAAAAAAAGTGTTCATAACGAAGAGATAGAGTTTATCATCGATGAAACACTCCCAAGTAACACTACCATTCAAAATGAGGCAACAACTAAGCCAGACAAAAATGAAACAATAGACTATGAGGTCGAATTTCATAAACTTTTGAGCAAATACATCGAACTACAAGAAAAATACACCCGACTGATTGAGGAAAAAAGCCATGCGACGAAATGAATTTGAAATCACCGATAAAGAGATAATTCATACTTTACTGAGTGAATGTGAATACGGAACCCTCTCACTGATTGACAATAATGTTCCATACGGAATACCGCTTAATTTTGTTTGGTGGGAAGAGGGTATAGCATTTCATGGAGCAAAAGAGGGTAAAAAGATAGAACTGATTGCGCAAAATCCCAATGCTTCATTGAGTATTGTGAAACCCTATTCGTTACTTCCATCATACTTTAGTGAAACAACTTCGGCATGTCCAGCATCGCAGCTTTATGCGAGCATCATCATGCAAGGAGTCATCACGATCATTGAAAGTAATGAACACAAAGCCAGTGCACTAAACGCTTTAATGGAAAAGCTCCAACCTGAAAAAAGGTATGAAACCATTACTGCTGAAAATCCTATGTACAAAAAGCGCATTGAAGAGATCATGATCTTAAAACTTATACCAAAGAGTATTTCATGTAAATTAAAAATGGGACAAAACCTTCCTCCTGAGCGAAAGAAACTTTTGTTAAAACACTTGGAAGAGCGTGGCACACCCCTAGATCTTTTAAGTGCAAATGCCATACGTCAGTTAAGTTAAAAGCTTTACATGTAAAGAAAGAGGGCATTTTACAATGCCCTTAGAATGGAGTCGTTTAGTGATTTAAAATATCGAGTGTTTTTTCATAAACACCCAGTTTGCTAAGCTCATTATTGAGCTCTTCAGTCAATTTGGATTGAGACTTTAATTCACCAGAGATGAGCTGACTCTTCTCGGCCAAATTTTCCATATCTGAAGAGAGAGCATTGCTTTTGGAAGAAACGGCTAAAAGCCCACTGCTCACATTACCCATTGTTTTGCTAATACTCTCTACCGCCTGAATGATCGTACTTACCGATACATTGGTCTCTGAGAGGCTTTTTTGGGTACGTTCTGCCAATTTGCGCACTTCATCTGCGACAACAGCAAAACCGCGTCCATGTTCTCCTGCCCGTGCCGCTTCTATGGCTGCATTAAGGGCTAAAAGATTGGTTTGGTCTGCAATGTCTGCAATAACGCTTAAGACAACGCGAATATCGCGGACATTATTCGTAAGATTATCAACCTCAATAGAAAGACTTGCATTGTCCGAGCTTCCTTGCTCCATACTGGAGGAGAAGAGGTTAAATTCACCTTTGACCTGCCCCAGTTGTGATTCTATCGCATCAATGGCCGTTACAGCATCTTGCAATGTACTACCAATCGTTCGAAGTAACGGCATACTTTGTTTCATCTGCTCAAGCATTGCTTTGTTAAGGTTATTGATGATCGTTTGGCGATTGATTTTTCGTAGTAAAAAATAACTTTTAAATCCTGCGTATTTTTGAACAAAATTATCAATGTAGTCATCTTCAAAATTACCTCCATCAACCTGATAGAAAAAGATTGCGGTTAATGTTTGGTTGATATTGACACCAAGGAGCTCACCAAAGGTTGAAAAACCTACGACAGGAATCTCTTTAAATGTGTCCAATCGATTGAGTACCTCGGCATTACAGAGACGTCTTAGAATACAATCATTAAAGATCGCACCAATGGCTTTGGGTTTATTGCGGCTAAAATCAGCAAAATCATGGCTTGTTGTCTGCACAAAGTCAGTTTTTTCTAGTAAAACAAGCTCTTCACCCGCTTCAATATCACAATAAAAATGAATCGTATCGTTTGCGATATCAATAGAAGCAATGGAGCGAATATAAATCTCTCCATCAATGGCAATACCAAATGTATAATTTGCAAGTTTAAAGTTGAGTTCATTTGCAGAGCAATGGAAATGGCTGGTTAACGCTTCTATAACACTGACATTTACATTGGTTTTACGATCCAAAAATGCTGTAACCGTACGGGTAATTGGATTTGCCGCCAAAACAGTAAATACCGTGGCCGTTGGTCTAAAATTTTGACTTTTAAAGACACCAAAACGGTATTTTGGAGCAAGCTTTATAAACGTAATAACCGCATGATGGCGAAGTGTACGAGTTCCATCATAAATATAAGTGTTTTGAAAATCTAATTTACCACCAGCACTACCTCCTATCAGCAAACAGGGGAATTTCCCTATATGATAGACCGCTTCCATAAAAAAGCTCTCACTCGCGCTCAATCCGTCAATAAGTGTATATCCAAGGGTATCATCTGAGCGCATTTTAAAAGGAACACGCACTTTTTTAACCTCTTCAGCAATCAAAGCGGAACGTTCAGCCGCTGTTTTTTTACTGGTTGCCATATCTTCGCTTTTGAGCGGAATTGAAGCCACATAAATATCGCTCACCATATCAGGAGAAAAGAGCATCAAAACAATATTATCGCCTTCGCCAGCATTGGCAGAAGAATAAAGGGAAGGAAGGGGATTAGAGCGATCCAAACTGCATAATTCACCTGCAGTCGTTGAAAGAATTAATGTTGTATCGTTAGGAAGCAGCTGTTTAATTTTTGAAGAGATAGCACTAAAATCAAGAGCAGGGGAAACAAACCCTAAAACAATTTTTGGATTAAAAGGAAGCTTTTCAAGAGCGGTTGTCATCGTTTTTTCTTGAAGCGTTAAAGTTAAAATAGCTTGATTGGGTAGTCCACTTGATGATGAACTGCTAGATTGATGCGATGATTCGGTTGATGAGCGAAAGAAACTTAACATGAGATACTTTCCTTAAAATAAATTTTTTGTTATTTCTAATTATGAATTAAATACTTGCTTAATTGGCATCATTCATTCATCAAAGTGCTATACCAGTAAAGCCAAAAAAACACTTGACAAAAAACCAATTTCTGCATCTTTGTTCATGCTAACGCACAAAAAATAAAGGTGTACTTAAAAAGCCTTTGAATGAAGCCTCCTTGTATGGGAGCCGAAAATATGGTAACTTCTTTTATTTATTAATTATTGAAAACTTAAATTTTCATAGTTAATTATCAAATTCTAATATAACAAATATTACATTAAGTTCGTAGCATGAAAATAGCTTCTATGGAGTTAAAAAATAAAAACTCCCCTTATATAAGAGGTTTTGAGCTTTTACTGATAAATGAAGATAAGGCAATATTGAGAGATTTTGAAACAATAAATATACTATTATGCACAACAGCAGAAATATTCTCGCATAACAAAAGTAAGCAATATTTCTGCCATTGTTTTTTTAACTTAGATGCCTAAAGATTGTCTTTTAAAGTACTCTTTACCCGCTTTACATAATGGACATGCATTGGGTGCCTTTTTGCCTCTATGAATATGTCCACATACTTCACAGACCCAAATTTCTTCTTCTGCATCTGCAAAGAAACCATCTTCTTTCATTGCATCTTGAAGAGCTTTGTATTCACGTTCATGTTCAACTTCTACTTTACCAATGGCATTAAAAAGACGTGCAAGCTCTTTATGACCCTCTTCTTCTGCAATTTTTGCAAAACCTGGGTACATTGTTGTATGCTCATAATTTTCACCCGCCATCGCTACATCAAGATTTTTGAGTGTAATTTCAGTCTCAGCACCATCTACAAGCTTATGATAAGCTTTAAACTCTGCACGTGCATGCCATTTTTCATTCTCAGCCGCTTCTCTAAAGTGACGTGAAACTGCATGCCAACCCTCTTCTAATGCAATGTCAGCAAATAAGTCATATTTGTTACGAGCTTGTGATTCGCCTGCAAATGCTTTCATCAGATTTACCGCTGTGAGGTCTTTGGTGATGCACTCCATCTCTTGACCACAACAGGTAAGTTTTCCGCCACCTACATTTTGAACTTCAACTTCGTTACCACATTTACTACATTTATATGTCTCATACTGTTTCATTCATACTCCTTTAAATTTGTGCTGAAATTCTAATACACCCTTACTTAAATTGTAATTAATTGTAATTAATAATTTTTATTATCTATAAAATCCCTTTTTTGATAAAAAAATCTTCGATGACTTTAGGTGCAAACGCTTTATCGTACATATAAAGCTCTTGCCATGTTTTTCCTTCTAAAAAGCTCTTTGTCTCAATCTGATATTTTTGCTTCATTACTGTTACAAACTCCAAAACAGCACTAAACAAAAGAGCGTACTGTGCAGCTGTAAATTTTTTGAGAAGATCAAACAATCGGTAGTAATTTACCATCTTTTTACTTGACTCTTCACTCATGCGAAGCGACCAAATTCGTCCTGCAAAATCATGTTGGTACTCAACACCACTACGAATTTCGAGAGAAAACTCTCTAAGTCCTTTTAAAAATGTCTCTTTGGGTAAAAAATCTGTGGTATTGTGAAAGAAAAGATAGATACTAAAAAGAAAAAGATCCTCAATACATGGCGCATAGCTTTTAATCTCACCATATGTCTCTTTTTCAACGCTTAACTGCATTCTTAGATACGCTAGGTGCTTCACACGCCAGTTATCTTTTTGCTCAGCCCTCTTCTGCCACTCAATCAATGTAGGTCTAGGAATATCGTAACGCTCAACTAAAGGCTTGTAAGACGTCTGCATAGCTTACTCCCAAGTCAGAATAGACTATTCTATTACATTTTTTTGAAATATTTCAATATATAAGGGTTTAAAGAAGATTAAAAGGAGAAATGTATACCATTTGTTCACGTTAAAAACAGATGGTATACATCAAAAAGAGATTAGATATGAAAGTGTTTTAGAAACGCTGGGTTATTCTCAACCAAACCAAGCTCAATCAGGCGCTTGATCGTAGTTTGATCGCAGTCGGTGTCTTTTGGCCACTCTCTTGTGTAGCCATCCAGATCATTTTTAGTCGTTGCATCAATGCCGATGAACTCTTCTTCCACAAAAATGTCACGAAGTGCATCAATGTTATTGACCACGCGCCAAATGAGCATATACGCATTGTCCACGCTATTACCTTCATGATCCACCACGATCAAAAGTTTCATATGCTCGATTAAAGGTTTGAGTGCTTCATACACCTCTTTACCTGCCCTCTTCTTGTCGATGGTCATGACGGTAATCGGTGTTTTTGTCTGCGTTTTATACTGCTTAAGCGCACTGACTTCAGGAACCAACGTCGTGACTTTAAACAGAAGGTCACGATCACTCAAAATGGTTTTTGAAGGAGCATCAATGACACCTCCGGTACAATCCACCCCAAGCTTACCACCAAAGAGTGCATTGGGCGAAGCGTGATCAAGGGCATCACACACGCCTTCACTGATGAGCAATCGTTTGGCACTGATACGATTGAGGATATAATCACTCAAAGGCTCATAATCTTCCAGTTCAGGGGCATTTTCGTCCACAAAAATAGCATGTTTGACAAAACTCATCTGCCCTACACCCCAAAACGCGTGCATAAACTGTTTAGCGTGTCCTGGGTAAAGTACATTCATTTTTGCCAAAATGAGGTTATGGAAAACGCCATTTTCAGGCATGTTATAATCAATCAAATCTGGCGCTGTCGTTTTGAGAAGTGGTAAAAAGATGCGTTCTGTCGCCCAACCCATGTATTTATCTTCTAAAGGAGGTTTACCGACAACAGTGGCTTGGTAAACAGGTTTTTCTTTACATGTAATGCAGGTCACATCCATCACAGGGTACGATTCTTTAAGCGTATAGTAACCAGTATGATCGCCAAAAGGCCCTTCAATCTCCATAAGGCTTGGATCAACCCAACCTTCGATGACAATGTCCACATCTTCGGGTACATAAATAGGATTGGTCAGTGATTTAACCAAGCGAGCGTTTTTATCTTTGATAAAACCGTACAGTAAAAGTTCAAACATACCAATCGGCATCGGCGCTTGTCCACACCAAATGTAGAGAGGATCACCACCAATGCCAACACTGACAGGCATTTTTTTGCCCGCTTTTTGGTACTCATGGAAAAAATGTGCGCTGTCTTTGTGAATCTGCCAGTGCATGCCCAAACGATTTTTATCGTACACTTGCAAACGGTACATACCTAAGTTTTGCTTTGTGCCATCCAAGCTTTGCGTATACACCTGCCCCATCGTAATGAATGGACCGCCATCTTCTGACCATGTGGTTAGAATCGGAAAATCATAAAGGTTTGGTTCATCATACACTTTGCTTTGGCAGACACCTTTGCCTTTGAGTCGTTTGGGAAGCGCATTTTTAAGGTTAAACAGTGTACCTAACATGCCCATTTTATCCATAAACGATGTGGGTGGTTTCATGTGCATCAGTGC
This sequence comes from Sulfurospirillum diekertiae, assembly GCF_002162315.1. Classification (NCBI taxonomy): domain Bacteria; kingdom Pseudomonadati; phylum Campylobacterota; class Epsilonproteobacteria; order Campylobacterales; family Sulfurospirillaceae; genus Sulfurospirillum; species Sulfurospirillum diekertiae. The sequence goes on from NZ_CP021416.1 coordinate 1,687,231, forward strand.
TTCGATCTGCTTTGAGACAGCATTGGGATTTTTACCAAAAATAAGCTCTGTTGCTTTGGTTGAACCAAAAACATTCATCAAAACGGGAATATCAAAGCTTTTCCCCAGTCTTTTGCTCACAGGTTTTGTAAAGAGAAGTGCTTTTGAATCCTCTTTTTTGACCTCAATATAAGCCAAATGCGGGATTTCCAAGTCAATATCAAGCTCATCATCAATCACACGTAAAAGATCGTTTTGGCGTAAAAGCTCAATGATTCTTTGCATCCCCATGATCCTTTAAAAAATTTCGTTTAACGCAATATGTTCCGCACGTTCTAAAAGCGCTTTTGCCCCTCGATCAAGGACTTTTTGTGCTAGAGCTTTACCCACATTGGCATACTCTGCGCGTGTTGTGCTTATCTCTTCTTTGAGCATTTCAGAACCATCAGGAAGTCCAATAATCGCTTTTACATGTAAAGCATCGCCACGAAGTTCCGCATTCACACCAATAGGCACTTGGCAACCACCTTCTAAGATGGTGACAAAGTCGCGCTCAACACGTGTTTCGATAATGGCATCTTCATCGTTGAGTACCGAAACCAAACGTTCCACTTCGGCATCACAGACAATTTCAATACCAAGTGCTGCTTGCCCAGAAGCGGGGATCATAACCTCTTTTGAAATCGGCGTAAAATGTGTCACTTCACTAGCAAGTCCCAAACGGTTAATGCCCGCACTCGCTAAAATAATCGCATCAAATTCGCCCTCTTTGAGCTTGCGAATCCGTGTATTGACATTGCCTCTTAGGTTTTTAATCACAAAATCAGGACGAAGTTTCAAAAGTTGCATGCGACGTCTCAAACTCGTTGTTCCAACGACTGCACCATGAGGCAGTTCGTCTAACGAAGCGTATTTTTCTGAAAGCATGGCATCACGGACATCTTCGCGTTTGGTAATAACCCCTAGTTTAAGCCCTTTGGGAAATTCCATCGGAACATCTTTAAGACTGTGTACCGCAATGTGCGCTTCACCACGAAGCATCGCCTCTTCAAGCTCTTTCGTGAAAAGCCCTTTGCCGCCAATTTTTGCCAAAGCAACGTCTAAAATTTTATCACCTTTGGTCATCATGATAGAAAGCTCCACCTCAAGTCCTGGGTGTGCTTTTTCAAGTTCCGCTTTAACATGTTCGGACTGCCAAAGGGCAAGTTTACTTCCACGGGTTGCAATAATTAGTTTTTTCATTTAGACTCTTTTATAAATTTTCTATAACTTCGTTTTGTATCGTCTTTTTTACCATCAAGATAAATCGTAGGAGTGCCATTGACCATTAAAGCATTTGCTAGCGCTTCATCATTACTAAGTTTTTGGAGAATTTGTGCTTGATTGATCTGCTCAAGTGTGAAATTTTTTATTTAAAGCTTTGTTGAAAATATCTAAAATTGCTTTTTCATCCGTCTCTTTAATATCAAAAAATTCTTTATAAACTTTCTTGACAATCTCATGATCACCCTTCTCTTCTGCAAAGATCATTGCTTTGACAAGCGTTGGAGAGGCAGGATGGATGTTAAGTGGAAAATGGTAATAAAAAAGCGCGAATGTTTCAGGATGATTCTGGACATCGGCAAGAACTTCTGGGACAAAATCCATACAAAAAGGACATGATGGATCACTAAATACAACGATTTTATGAGGTGCATTAAGGTTGCCTGCTAAAAGATGCTCTTTGTTGTAGGCAGAAGCATCCATATCAAGCGAATAACTTCCTTTGACGCTTCGACCGTTGTTCAGATTTGAAAAATCCTTACTCAAAATTGTACCATTCGTAAAAACCATATCATTGACGGAGAGTTTTTTACCCTCTTGCTTGACTAAATTAAGATCAATACGGACAAAATAGACCATCCAGTCAGGCATCTCTTTCATCGCTTCTTTTTTGAGAATAACAACTTTATCAAACGTATAATTTTCATTCGGAATAATGGCTTTTTGTAAAAATGTCGTGACTTTTGTGTCAAGATCAGCATTTGCATCTGCAGCAAAAAGTGAAAGACTACTTAAGGTGATTAGTGTCGTCAATAACTTCAACATCAATGATCTCATCTTTTTTTTCCTTCCGTAAAATATTCAGTAGAACTGTTTTCATCTTTTACATGTAAAAATTTTGAAGCAATCAGTGTCACAATAGAGCTAAATTGCAACAATAATCCTACAATATCGCCTAGAAAGCCTGGCAAAATCAGTAAAATTGCACCGACGATTGTCCAAAGATTCAGTCGTTGAAAAGATTCAATACTAATCTCTCCTTGCATCAATGCATTGAGGTTTTGCATCAGCGTAATACGCATATTTGCAAGTAAAATAAACCCGAGCACTGCAGATACGACAAGCTCAATAAACGTTGCAAATGCACCTATAGCAGAAGCAATATTGACACTTACCATGACCTCTAAAAAGAGATAGATTAAAAAATATTTCACGCTAAAAGTTCCTTGAGTTTCAAAAGAGCTTCCTCTTTTTTGACAACAGTTTTTTCCAATGTCTTACGCTCTACAATCTCCACAAATCCCTCTTCCAACTCTTTGCCAACAATCAGTGCATATGGAAGACCGATAAGTTCATAATCTTTCATTTTAAATCCAAAACGCTCATTGCGATCATCTAAAAGAACACTGAAATGCTCTGCTTTTAACGCCATGTAAAGCTCTTCGGCATAACTGTTTTGCGCTTCATCTTTAACGTTGGAGACAATAATATCGAGAAGATAAGGAGCTGTTTGTTTATTCCAAATACACCCTTTTTCGTCATGGCTTGCTTCAATCATCACCGCGACCAAACGACTTACGCCAATACCATAGCATCCCATATAAAACGGTTGAGCTTTGCCATTTTTATCAAGGAATGTTGCGCCCATGGCTTTAGCATATTTTTGTCCGAGTTGGAAAATATGCCCGACTTCAATACCTTTGGTCACACCCAGTTCGCCACCGCAACAAGCGCATTTATCGCCCTCTTTAACACTCACGAGATCTTTATAACGATCTTCGTTGAAGTTAAACATGGAGACACCCACCATGTGAAAGTCTGTCTCATTAGCGCCACAGATAAGATTTTTGGCTTCTTTAAGCTCTAAATCTATGTAAAATTTTACACATTCTAATCCAACAGGTCCAATAAAGCCCGCTTTGAGCCCTGCACGTTCAACTTCTTCCAATGAAGCATCTAAAAGATCAAGCGCACCGCATGCATTTTGGGCTTTAGTCTCTTGAAGTTCATCATTTCCTCTAACAAAGAAAACAACCACCTCTTCTTTATCGACATAAACGGCTTTTTTAACCACCGCTTTAATGCTGTAAAACGGATCAACTTTAAAGAAATTGCAGACATCATCAATCGTTTTCATATCAGGCGTTTTAAATTTAGACATATTAGCTTCTGGCGCTTCTGCTTCAGTTATTTTAGGGGCACGCTTTGCGGCTTCTATGTTTGCCGCATACGAGCATTTCTCACATACAACAATGTCATCTTCGCCATTTTGTGCCAACACCATAAACTCTTTACTGCCACTACCACCAATAGCACCACTATCAGCATCGACCGCTCTAAAATCAAGTCCTAATCGCGTAAAGATTTTGGTGTAGGTTTTTTCCATCACATCAAACTCTTTTTTCATACATGCTTCGTCTTCATGAAAGCTGTATCCATCTTTCATGGTAAATTCACGCCCACGAAGCAGTCCAAAACGAGGACGTGCTTCATCTCTAAATTTTGTGGTAATTTGGTACAAATGCAGTGGTAATTGTTTGTAACTGTTGATACGATTGCGCACAATGTCTACGACCACCTCTTCATGCGTTGGTCCTAAAACAAATTCATTCTCTTTTCGATCTTTAAAGCGGCACAACTCTTTTCCAAAAAAGTCGTAACGTCCACTTTGTTTCCAAAGTTCCGCAGGTGTGACCACATCCATTTGGATCTCTTGGGCACCCGTTTCATCCATCTCTTCTTTAACGACATTTTTAATCTTATCAAAAACGATTTTTCCCATCGGTAAAAAGTTATACAGTCCACTACCTACTTGAGAGATAAAACCGCCACGCACCAAAAATTGATGGCTCGGAAGGGTTGCATCTTTAGGCGCATCTTTGGTTGTTGGTGCATATAATTTTGAAAACTTCATTACTTAACTCCCATTTGGTATTCACATTTATACATATTCATTCGCTTCGTTTGATCTTCATTGATATTAAAAATATATTGAACCGCTTGGACAATCGTATCGGCTTCTGGTTTTTCAGCTACTTCTTTGAGGTTTTTAGTGGGTGAGTGTAAGAAAGAATTAAACGCATGATGCAAGAGTTTTTCCACTTGATCTTGCAACTCTTCAGGAATATAGCCTTTTTTAACCGCTTTTTCTAACTCTTGTAAAGAGCACTCTTTGGCATGATCACGAATCTCTTTGATGATAGGGTCAACACACATACTTTGCAACCATTTAAAAAAGTCCATCGTAGCTCGCCCCACAATAGAATAAGCAATCTTTGCTTGCTCTTCACGAAGAGACATATTTTGATTCACAATCTCTTCCAAATCATCAACCGCAAAAATATGTAAATCTTTATGCTCATTCACGTCAATATCACGAGGAACCGCTATATCGAACCAATACCGTGAGAACTCTCGCTCTTCAACCATATCATCGGTAATAACACTATGAGGTGCCCCCGTAGCGGTAAAAACAAGGCGGTAACGATTGATAAATTCTGTCAATTTTGAGTATGGTGCAATTGTTGCCAATTCGCCTAATTCAGTGGCTAACGCTTGGGCATGTTCTAAATTACGGTTGATAATAATAATGTTAACACCACTGGAAATTAAATGTTTTGCTGCTAATTGACTCATCTCACCAGCACCGACAACCAAAGCGGTTAAGCCTCCAATATTGCCTAATAAATCTTTCGCTTTGCTTACCGCAACACTTGAAACGGAAACAGGACTTTTTGAGATATCGGTTCGACTGCGTACTTCAGCAGCACAGCGAAAGGCATGGTGCATTGCACGTCCCAATTTTTGTGCACAGTAGTTATTCTCAAAAGCAAATTTAAATGCTTCTTTAAGTTGACCCGCAATTTGTGTCTCACCAATAACCAAACTATCAAGAGAAGAACAAACAGTAAAGAGATGATGGATCGCACCATTATCTTCATAGACGTCTGCCCTCTCTTCTAATTCTTCACGCGAAATACTCGAAACACGACTGACAAGATCGAACATATCATTCAGCGCTGATTCACACTCTGACACACTGGCAATCACCTCTACGCGATTACAGGTAGAGAGTAATATTACTTCATTAACAGCTGCGCAACTTGTCAGTGTGCCCATAAACGTACGGCATTTTTCTTCCGAATTAAAAGCTAATTTTTCACGAATACTAATATCTGTGTTCTTATGTGTAAAACTCATAGTGAGGTAATGCATTAAAAATTCCTCTCAATCATCTCTTTAATAATAGTGCTCAAACCCACATCTTCTTCTTTAGCAATGACCTCTAACGCTTCCAACCCTAATTTTCTTGCATACGAAATGGAGTCTTCTAAGGCGTTTGTCTCATTCATTTTTGTCTTGATCCATATTTTTTGCGTTTCATCGAGTTCTTGTTGGAACAAAGAGAGCAGTTTTACTTGATCCGAGGAAGAGAGTTTACGGTACATGTAAAGATAAGGTAAAGTTGTTTTTCCCTCTTTAAAATCATTTAAAGAAGGTTTTCCAAGTGTTTCACTGCTTTGAGTAATGTCTAAAATATCATCGATTATCTGAAAAGCAAGTCCTAAATTTTTGCCATACAGCGCATAAATAGTAGCATTTTTACCAGCAAGCAATGCCGCAGCTTTAGCGGAAGCTTCGATTAAGGAAGCTGTTTTTTTATAAATCATATCGAAATAACGCTCTTCACTATCATTGAATGCATGGGAGAGTTCAACATCCAAGAGCTCGCCTACAGAAAGAAGTGCAACAGCGTGAGAAACACTATATGCCACCTCATTTGGCATAAATGTCAATTCACTAAAGCCTTTAGAGTAGAGTATATCGCCTAGCATAATGGCTGTTTTATTGCCAAAAAGCGCATTAATGGAGTCTTCACCTCGTCTTGTGAAAGCATCATCAATCACATCATCATGTAATAAGCTTGCTGCGTGAATGAGTTCAACGATTGCCGCTAATTTAAGCGAAACATCGCTAGCACCTGCAATTTTTAAAATAAGTTTTGCTCGTAAACGTTTACCTTTCGGAACTCTATGAAAGAGTTCAACACTACGTGCGTCGCCTAAAGAAGCGACCATTTCTACCATCAAATTTTCAACTTTTCCTAACACCTGTGCGATCCTACGGTTTCTTTTTTGGTTTAAATTCAACTTCTATACGTTGTAAATTGTCTTCTATAAATATATCTAAAATTGCCTCTTTATTTCTTTGATCGAAGTCATTAAAAACAATCTTCAAATACGTTTGAGCAAGCATTTTATTGTCACCGTCAGGCAACAATGGAATAACCACTGTTTCTAAAGGATGTTTCTTCTGCATTATATATTGCATTGGATATCCTCTGTAGTTGACCAATACCGTCAACATATTATTTGTATACAGTGTCCAACGTAAGCGTAAAATGTACTCATTATTGGGATTATCGGCTGTAGGTTTTTTCGTAACCTCTTTATGGTTAATTAAAACCAACCCTATTTCATCCTTTTTGAGAATGAATTGATGGGTGTATTCATAATTAATCCCTGCTGAGAGAGCACATGTGCACGCTAATATCCAACAGACAAATCCTAGCCCTATTTTACTCATTTTGAGTTAATATTTCTCCCATTGTGCTAATAAAAAGATCATTATTGTGTTCAACAACAGAATCTGTCTCATCCATTAACACCGTAGAAATCAATCCTTCAAGAGCATCGACTCCAAACTGTTTTTCAAGTAAAATTTCCATGGCACTGTAACGATCTACGATTTGTAAAAGCTTCATTTTGACAAGATCTTGGTTAGCATGAAAGAGAATATCAAAAAATTTACTTTTGGGACTTCCCATAAAAAAGTCATCTTCATCTTCGTATAACATCAAATTCTCCTGTGCTTTTAAAAAGATAAGATTATAGCACACTAAAACTTGGCTCATCTAAAAAAGCTACTTTATTTTGAGCGTTTTAAATATAGTAGCGACTAACAAAGCGTTAGTTGATATCGTATTTAGTCTATTAAATATTCTCATAAAACATACCATAAAATAGATATTTACATATAATTATATGTAAAATAATCTGTTAAATTTACACTGTTAGTTTATACGATATAAATAGAAATTTACGTATTATTTCTTACATATACATCTTTACATGTAAACACTCTTTATCGACATCTACCCCACCCTCTTCTAAAAATATCAATCTCTACTTTTTTAATCATTAGTTGCTTGATAGAGTTACTTGACATTTAAAAATATTTAGTCTATACTTTCAGCAACAATACATCAAAAGGATGAAAGATGAATCAGGAAACCCTCGCCTTACATTACGGATATGATAAACAACACTTTGGAACAATGTCAGTACCTATCTATCAAACCACTGCCTATGATTTTGGAAGTGCAGAGACTGCCGCCAATCGTTTTGCCCTTCGTGAACTTGGACCTATTTACACACGTCTGAACAATCCAACAACAGACGTCCTTGAAAATAGAATTGCTGCTGTTGAAAATGGCGAAGCAGCCATTGCAACAGCAACAGGTCAAGCGGCTATCTTTTTCGCCATTGCTAACTTAGCAGAGGCTGGAGATAATATTATTGTTGCGAAGAAAGTATATGGAGGATCTACAACACTTTTAACGCATACATTAAAACGTTTTGGCATTCAAGGCAGAGTCTTTGAAAGTGATGATGCCGATGATTTGGAAGCCCTTATTGATGACAAAACTAAAGCAATCTTTTTTGAATCACTTTCAAACCCACAAATTGCAATCCCAAACATCGAAAAAATCGTTGCTGTAGCTCAAAAATACAACATTATTTCTGTATGTGATAACACCGTTGCAACACCAATTCTCTTCCAGCCACTTAATCATGGCATTGATGTCAGCGTTCATAGTGCTAGCAAATACATCTGCGGTCAAGGCAGCGCAATGGGTGGATTGATTGTGGAAGCTAAAGGGCTCAATGCGAAACTGATTGGCAATCCACGCTATCCACAATTTAATGAACCCGATGAGAGCTACCATGGATTAGTCTATGCAACATTACCATTCCCTATTTTTTCACTCAGGATTCGCCTCTCACTGATTCGTGATATTGGAGCGACCATTGCGCCCTTTAACTCTTGGTTGCTCATTCAAGGACTTGAAACATTATCCATTCGTGTGAAAGAGCATTCACGTAATGCTTATAAAGTAGCAAGCTTCTTAGAAGCGCATCCTAAAGTGAAAAAAGTCTCATACCCCGCTTTAGAGAGTGACCCTTTACATGGTAGAGCAAAACAATACTTTAAAGACGGTCAAACATCTGGACTGTTAAGTTTTGAAGTTGATGATTTTGAATTTGCAAAACACATTCTTAATTCAACAAAAATCTTCTCAGTTGTTGTGAATATTGGTGATTCAAAATCAATCATTACCCATCCAGCCAGTACGACCCACCAACAGCTTTCTGTTGAAGAATTAGAGCTTACGGGTGTTAAAGCTGGGCTTATTCGACTCAGCATTGGACTTGAAAATGCAGATGATCTTATCGAAGATCTTAAAATTGCTTTAGGTTAAGGACGCAAAATGTCATTACTCTCAACCAAAGGGATGTATGGTTTAAGTGCCATGTACCAACTCTTTTTATCAAAGAGTGCAAAGCCTTTACAAATTAAAGAGATCTCAGCACGTGCTGAGATTCCACAAAACTACTTGGAGCAACTTTTAATTCTATTGCGTCAAGCAGGTTTAGTCAACAGTGTTAGAGGTGCCTATGGTGGCTATCTTCTTGCCAAGAATGCTCAAGATATTTTGATTAAAGATATTTTGATCGCCCTTGAAGGAAACCTTGTCGTTACAGAAGGTGAAGTAAAAGACCCTGTACTTCGCATTTTCTATGAAGAAAGCAATGCAAAGATACAAGAGATTTTCAATTTACCACTTTCTGAGTTTGACGTTTATGCACAACGTCTTAACAATCAATTAAATTACAATATCTAAGGAGATTATTATGTATGCACACAATGTAACTGAACTAATTGGAAATACTCCTCTTGTCAAACTAACCCGTGCCTCAGAAGCTTCAAATGCTTTGGTACTAGGAAAATGTGAATTTCTAAATCCATCACATTCCGTCAAAGATCGTATCGGATTTAATATGATTAAAACAGCACTTGATAAAGGGTTAATTGATCTCAATTCAATTATCATTGAACCAACAAGTGGCAACACTGGTATTGGACTTGCAACTGTATGTGCAAGTATGGGACTTAAACTGATGCTTACTATGCCTAGTTCCATGAGTTTAGAGAGACGTAAACTTCTAGCAGCCTTGGGGGCAGAACTTGTATTAACGGAACCAGCCTTGGGAATGAAAGGTGCTGTCGATAAAGCGACTGAACTCTCAAAAGAGATACCAAACTCCTTTGTGCCACAACAATTTTCCAATGAATCAAACCCTGCAATTCACTATGCTACAACAGCGGAAGAGATTTGGAAAGATACCGATGGTAAAGTCGATATTTTTATAGCAGCTGTTGGGACTGGTGGAACCATCACAGGTACAGGAAAAAGACTAAAAGAGCTGAACCCTAATATTCAAATTATTGCCGTTGAGCCAGAAACATCACCTGTTCTTTCAGGTGGAAACCCAGGACCACATAAAATCCAAGGTATTGGCGCTGGATTTATTCCTTCAGTCCTTGACACAAAATTGTACAATGAAGTGGTCAAAGTCAGTTATGAAAACGCCATTGAAACCTCTCGAAATCTTGCAAAACAAGAAGGTTTATTGGTAGGTATTTCAGCAGGAGCAAATGTTTATGTTTCATCTCAAATTGCACTTAAACCTGAAAATAAAGGTAAAACAATTGTTACCATTTTATGTGATACTGGTGAGCGTTACCTAAGTGCGGGATTGTATGAGTATAAAGAGTCGTAAAACGACTCTTTATTTTATTTCTTCCTCTTTTATTCATTTTTATGGTACTATTTTCACAACATAAAAGGGGTATAGGTACGTTATGAAACGAATCCCACGCATTCTTCTTAAAAAGCCTATTTTGCTTGGTTCAATAACATTTGTTGTGAATCTTGTCATTAGTATGTCACCTGTTCTATACCTTCATGGGAAACACGTAGCACACTACAAAAGTATCCCTTCTTTCAATACGCAACTCCTTATCGAAGAGCAGGATATTGTTTACAGTGCCCTGTTCTATTCCTTTATTTTTGCGTTTATTATTTCCATTCTCATCACATTTCTAGCCTTTTTTTTAAAAAAATCTTACCTTGAAGTTGAAAACTTATCGCATTTTGATGGTCTAACAGGACTGTATAATCGTTTAATGTTTATGAGTGTCTTTCAAAAAGAAATACAAAAAGTAAAACGTAACCGTGACTATCTTTTTTTAGTCATCTTGGATATAGATGATTTTAAGCCTATTAATGACACTTATGGGCATCTTATAGGAGATGAGGCAATTAAAATAACGGCTAGTACATTACAACAACTTCTTCGTGCCTCTGAATCTATTGCACGTTTTGGCGGGGATGAATTCATTATCTCTATTGTTGATCAAGACAAAAATGCCGCTTCAACGATTGTCAATCGTATTTTAAATGAATTTAACAACAAAACAATTCCAGTTTCTCGCAATCACGATCAACAAGAACTTCAAATCAATCTCAGTATTGGCTACACACTCTATAGAAATGATGATGATTTTAAAACAATGCTGCAACGGGCAGATCAAGCACTTTATATCTCTAAAGAAGCTGGCAAAAACACCGCCACATTCCTAGCTTAAACCAAGTCTTACCCCTATTTTTGTATAATCTAACAAAAAATTTATAAGGTATAGATGACTATGAGTGAAAAAAGCACCGTTTACAACCCAAAAGAAATAGAAGAGAATTATTACAAAATTTGGGAAGATAGAGGCTATTTTGAAATTGACGGAAATAAAGCCATTCAAGAGCAAGGCAAAAACTTCTGTATTATGATGCCACCTCCCAATGTGACGGGAAGTCTCCACATTGGACATGCTCTTACCTTTACCCTTCAAGATATTATCACCCGATTCAAACGCATGGACGGATTTAAAACACTTTGGCAACCAGGAACTGATCATGCGGGTATTGCCACACAAAATGTGGTTGAGAAACAACTCCTTGCGCAAGGTATTAAAAAAGAAGAGCTGGGACGTGAGAAGTTTTTAGAAAAAGTTTGGGAATGGAAAGCGTACAGTGGTGGGCAAATCGTTCACCAAATGCGTAAACTTGGAGTCTCTCCTGCATGGAGTAGAGAACGCTTTACGATGGATGATGGACTTAAAAACTCTGTTAAAAAAGCGTTTGTAAAATACTACAAAGAAGGTTTGATCGTTCGTGGGAATTACATGGTTAACTGGTGTACTCATGATGGTGCTCTTAGTGACATTGAAGTGGAGTATGAGACCAACAAAGGTAAACTGTATCACTTAAAATACTTTCTCAAAGATTCCAAAGAATTTTTAGTCGTAGCAACCACCCGTCCTGAAACGTACTTTGGTGATACGGCTGTTATGGTTCATCCAGACGATGAGCGCTACAAACATCTCGTGGGTCAAAAAGTAGTTCTGCCACTTATTGGTCGTGAGATTGAGATTATTGCCGATGAGCATGTCGATATGAGCTTTGGAACAGGCTGTGTAAAGGTAACCCCAGCACATGATATTAATGACTATGAAGTCGGTAAACGTCACAATTTAGAGTTTATCACGATTTTTGATAGCAATGGTATTTTGAACAGTTACTGTGGTGAATTTCAAGGCTTAGAGCGTTTAGAAGCACGTGCACCTATTATGGCAAAACTACAAAGTGAAGGTTTTGTTGATAAAGTCGAAGATTATGAAAACCAAGTGGGTCACTGCTATCGTTGTAAAAATGTGGTGGAACCTTACATTTCCAAACAATGGTTTGTTAAAAAAGAGATCGCGGAAGGTGCTATTGCAAAGGTCAATGAACACTTAGCCGAATTTTACCCAAGTCACTGGCTCAATTCCTACAATGCATGGATGAAAGAGCTTCGTGATTGGTGTATCTCGCGTCAACTTTGGTGGGGACATCAAATTCCTGTTTTTTACTGTGATGCATGTGGACATGAGTGGGCGAGTGAAGCGGAGAGCGAGTCAGAATGCCCTAAATGCTATAGCAACAAGCTTCACCAAGACCCTGATGTCCTTGATACATGGTTTAGCTCGGGACTATGGCCTTTCTCAACACTCGGCTGGGAAAATGGTGATGCTTACAAAGATGAAAAATGGAATGAAAGTGACTTAAAAGATTTTTATCCAAATACCCTCCTCATTACAGGCTTTGATATCCTTTTCTTCTGGGTAGCACGTATGATGTTTTCAGGTGAACACACCCTTGGAAAACTTCCCTTTAAAGACATTTATCTCCACGCTCTTGTCAAAGATGAACATGGTCAGAAAATGAGCAAAAGTAAAGGAAACGTAATCGATCCACTGGACACCATCAACGAATACAGTGCTGATACCTTACGTTTTACCCTCGCCATTCTTGCTGTTCAAGGTCGTGACATTAAACTAAGTAGTGAGAAATTAGAACAAATTCGTAACTTTACCAACAAACTTTACAATGCTTCACGCTTTTTATTGATGAATGCAAGCTCATTTGAAGATTTAGATAAAATCGAAATTAAAACTGCACTTGGTTTATACATGAAAAGTCGTTTGGCTGTGGCCATGGAAGAGGTACGTGCTCACTTTAGCGATTACCGCTTTAATGATGCAGCAACCACACTGTACCGCTTCTTGTGGGGTGAATTTTGTGATTGGGGTATTGAGCTTAGCAAAGCAGACAAACCTGCTATTTTGGAGCTTGGAGCTATCTTTAAAGAGGCAATGAAGCTTATTCATCCCTTTATGCCATTTATCTCTGAATTCCTCTACCAAGAACTTTCAGATAAAACACTGGAAGAAAATGAATCCATTATGGTCAAACGCTATCCTCATGCACTCAAACAAGACGAAAAAATTGAGAAGACCTTTGAACTTGTTATCGAAGCGATTGTAGGCATTCGACGTGCCAAGGCCAATATTGATCTTGGAAACAAAAAAATAGAGCACGCTTTTATCAAAGTCTCTGATGCTGCAAACCTTAAAGATGCGTTGAAGTACATTAGCTTATTGGCAAAAGTTGAAAATATCGACTTTACTGAGGTTAAGATCGCTAACTCAGCCACCGATGTTGGAGATAATGTTGAAGTGTTTATTCCACTTGATGGTGTTGATCTAAGCCCTATCGTTGAGCGCCTCAATAATCAAAAAATCAAGCTTGAAAAAGAGATCATGAAACTAACAGGTATGCTCTCCAACGAGCGCTTTGTTGCCAATGCTCCCAAAGAAGTTATAGCAGAAAATCAAAAAGGGTTGGATGATGCTAACGCTAAAATGGCAAAAATTGAAGCAGAACTCATTTCACTCGGCATTTAATCTTTACATGTAAAACAGTTGGAGCTTTCAATCTCCAACTGTTTTGCCTCTTTTTAAGACTTTGGACGAAAAGGTTTGATCACTTCTTCGTTACATGTAAGAAAAGGTCCTTCTAAAAGGTCAATACAATAAGGAACTGCTGGAAAGACTGCATCTAAACATTCACGAATGGATTTAGGTTTTCCGGGAAGATTGATGATGAGGCTACGTCCACGAATACCTGCCGTTTGGCGTGATAAAATTGCTGTCGGTACATATTTAAGGCTGACTTGACGCATCAGTTCTCCAAAGCCTGGCATCATCTTTGAGCAAACGGCTTCCGTAGCTTCAGGCGTCACATCACGAATAGCAGGTCCTGTACCTCCTGTAGTGACAATTAAACAGCATTCATCATGATCTGCCATATGTTCAAGGGCTGCTTCAATCAGTGGCTGTTCATCAGGAATCACTTTATACACCCTTTCCCACTCACAGCTTAGATATTCACTCAATACTTGAATAATCGCCTTGCCTGAAAGGTCTTCATAAATACCTGCGCTGGCACGATCTGAGATCGTAAGAATACCAATTTTTATCTGACTCATATTTATTGCTCCATGTTAAATTCTAGTAACGCTTTAATCGTTTTGGTATACGGAGCATCAACGCCTATTTGATGAAGAGCTCGAATGACAACACCACAAATTTCTTCTATTTCTAACGTTCTACCATGTTCTAAATCAACCAACATGGATGGCTTAATCGAGTCAAACTGCTTAATTAGGGTAAACATTGCATCAACATCTTCTTGCGAAATCTTTACATGTAAACTACGTGCAGCATAGGCTGTCTCTTGCATAAGCCCATAAACCACTTCGCTAAGAGGACTTTTCTCAAATAAAATGCCTGTTTTGACACGAAGTAACGCACAAAGGGCATTCACACCATTGTTAATAATCAGTTTTTTCCAAAGTTCTTGTTTAATGTCATATGTTGTCTGGGTCGGAATACCAGCATGATTCAATGCAAGCGCCAATGTTTCTAAAAAGCGCTCATTTTCCATCGTCGTGTGCATCATGCCTAAAATAGTCTCGGCGCTACCAACTGCTTCTATATATCCAGGAAAAACCACATGTGCACCAATTTTTCGTGTCAAACCGCCCATAATATACTCTTCTGAAAAATAGTCACATAATATAGCCTCATTTTCAACGCCATTTTGCAAAGAGAGAATATACGGTGGTTTCATTTGAGCTCGAAGCCATTGAGCAAGTTGAATGGAGACTTCGCGTGTTGCAATTGATTTGGTTGCAAGAATAATCAGATCAAATGAAGTAGCATCTAATTCAGATAAACTCGGTAGATCAAGTGCTTGGATTTTTTGATTGAATTCTAAGCTCGGATGCTTTACATGTAAGCCCTCAGTTTGAAGAGCTTCAAGGTGTGCCCCTCGTGCAATAAAGACAACGTGATGACCATCTTGGAGAAGTTTGGCGCCAAAATAGCTTCCAACTCCTCCAGCACCTAGAATGATAATATTCATTTTTTTGATTGAGAAAGGCGAACGCGAACACTCGCTTCGTGAGCACCAAGTCCTTCAGTGTGTGCTAGCAGTGCACACGCTTCACCAATTTCATCTAGACCTTGTTTGCTCATACTAATGATAGAAGAACGCTTCAAGAAATTCTCAACGCCAAGAGGCGAGTAAAACTTCGCCGTACCACCCGTTGGAAGAGTATGATTCGGTCCTGCAATATAATCGCCAATGGGTTCAGGTGTATAAGATCCCATAAAAATAGCACCCGCATGGTGAATCTTTGGCAGGAGATCAAAAGGGTGAGAGGTAACCACTTCTAAATGTTCAGGTGCAATTTGGTTCATCAAATCTACTGCCTCGTCCATATCACGCGTCACAATAATCGCTCCACGCTCTTTGATAGAAACTTCCGCAATCGCTTTGCGATCTAATGTCTCAAGCCATGTATAGATTTCAGTGCGTGTTTTTTCCGCAATTTCAAGAGAAGGTGTAATCAAAATAGAACTTGCCATTTCATCGTGCTCCGCTTGGGAGAGCAAATCAATCGCTAAAAGGTGTGGATTGGCAGTCGTATCGGCTAAAACACCAATTTCACTCGGCCCTGCAATCATATCAATGTTGACTTCACCAAAAACAAGTTTTTTTGCTGTTGCTACGAAAATATTACCAGGTCCCGTGATAACATCGACTTTAGGAATACTCTGCGTACCGTATGCCATTGCCGCAATCGCACTCGCTCCACCCACTTTAAAAGCCTTCTTGATGTCACATAGATGCATCGCTGCCAAAAGCAGTGGATTGAGTTCATTATTGGGAGCAGGTGTACAAACAACAACCTCTTTCACCCCTGCCACAAGTGCGGGAATGGCATTCATCAAAAGACTACTTGGATATGCTGCTTTTCCTCCCGGAATATAAAGTCCTGCACGATCCACTGGCGTTACTTTTTGTCCCAAGACGGTGCCACTGTCTTCAAAATCAAGCCACGATTTGGGCATAAGCTTTTCATGGTACGCATAAATGCGCTTATAGGCTAACTCTAATGCCTCTTTGAGCTTGGTATCAAGGGCATCATACGCTTTTTTCATATCACTTGTTTTGACTTCAAGTGCTTCATCGTTTGCAACATGCCATTTATCAAATTTTTCAATATGGTTTTTTAAAGCACCATTGCCATCTGCTTTAATCTCTGCAATAATCGTTGAAACAATTTTTGAGACATTTTCCATGTCCATATTTCCACGACATAAAAGTGTATTGAACTGAACTTGAAAATTTTGTTCACTGGTTTTTAAAAGTAACATCGTTAATCCTCTTTATAAGTGCTTTATTATAGCATATTTGCCTTACGCGCATACCGAGCAATCATGGAACTATTGCCCAAAATTCCACCTTGATGCAAGTAAATAGGCGTCCCATCAAGCGATGAGATATGCTCTAATAACGTTTTCCACCCCACAGGATCATACACTAAATCAAACTCTACACCCATCTCATTCTTTAGAGATTTCCATAACTCAAAAAGCTCTGGGTACAATTTGCCATAGTGATATTTTCTCTTGGTTTCTAGTATGGTGGGTAATCGTGTCAAATCAGGTTCAACCATCTTCCACTGCTCTTCCAAATAAACACTATTACCTACCGTGTTACATGTAAAGACAGGAAAAGGAAGATGCTTTTGTAAAAACAGTGCTGTTGTACCCGTTCCTGAGGGAAAAAAAAGATAAGGGTTTTGAATGGAATGTGTTTGTATATCAGATAAAAGCTCATTGGCTAAAATTTTCATACCCTCTTCTGCTTCGCGTTGTCTGCCACCTTCCTTTACATGTAAACTTTTTGCATCAAGCCACTTTTCAGCTTCTTCTTCGCGCAGATGTGATTCGATGATGTTCATTCCATTTGCTAGTGCTGCTTTGTAATTACCCATCGGATTTTCTTTGAGAAAGTGTGACAAATGATCGCATACATAGATGAACTCCCACCCTTTAAGACGTGCTAAAACAGAGAGAGAATACATCGCATTGGACTGGTTTGATCCAGAACTTACCACGCGCTTTATATGAGGAAAATCATGCGTTAAGAAGTAGTAAAATTTACGTGCTTTATTACCTGAAAAATCTTTATCTAACAGATCATCACGTTTAATATAAAAGATCTGCTTGTTAAAAGTCCGTTTTTCAAAAGGAGAAGGAGGAAAAAACATCGTTACATGTAAAAAGGTAGAGACCTCAAAAGAGGTCTCTTAAGGATTATAAGCGATTGAGGCAATTAAGATCTTCAAAGGCTTTAAGTAAGCGACTTTTAATAGCCTCTTCACCTGGACGAAGCCATTTGCGTGGATCATAATATTTTTTATTCGGTTTATCGTCACCCTCTGGATTACCAATTTGACCTTGAAGATAAGGTGCATATTTTTCAATATACCCTTTAACCCCTTCCCAAAATGCCCATTGCGTGTCAGTATCGATGTTCATTTTAATGACACCATAACTAACGGCTTCACGAATGTCAGAGAGTTCACTTCCACTACCACCATGAAAGACAAAATTGACAGGTTTTGCATCGGTTTTAAATTTATCTTGAATATATTTTTGGGAATTATCTAAAATCTTGGGTGTTAAATTCACATTGCCTGGTTTATAAACGCCATGCACATTACCAAAAGAGGCAGCAATGGTAAAATTTGGACTAATTTTTAAAAGCTCTTCATAGGCATAAGCGACATCTTGCGGCTGTGTATAAAGGGCTGAATTATCCATACTGGTATTATCTACACCATCTTCTTCGCCACCCGTACATCCAAGCTCAATCTCCAACGTCATGCCCATTTTACTCATTCGTTTGAGGTATGAAACACACGTATGTACATTTTGCTCTAGTGGCTCTTCTGAGAGGTCCAACATATGAGAGCTAAAAAGTGGTTTATGTGTTTTAGCAAAATGCATCTCACTAGCGCTTAAAAGCTCATCAATCCATGGAAGAAGTTTACGTGCGGCATGATCCGTATGTAAAATCACGGCTACACCATAGGCTTCAGCAAGCGTATGGACATGTAAAGCACCACTAATGGCTCCAAGGACTCCTGCTTTTAGGCCATTCACACCTTTACCTGCATAAAATTCAGCCCCACCACTGGAAAACTGAATAATAACTGGTGAATTAGCTGTTTTGGCTGCCTCTAAAACAGCATTAATAGAATTTGTTCCCACAACATTGACAGCAGGGATTGCAAATTGATTGGCTTTTGCAATTGCAAAAACTTTCTGCACATCATTACCCGTAACAACACCCGGTTTTACAAAATCAAAAATTTTCGCATTCAACATGAAAACGCCCTTTATTTCAATTTTTACATACCTTTCTAAGCAAAGCCCAAAAAGGCTACATTACGCTATGCTCTAAAGCTTGACTCTTGAGGTAAATGTAACATACTTTTATACTGTAAGGCTTTTAGCCTCTATTTTAAAAAACAAGATTTTTGTGAAAAGCCTTACCTTTTCAGAGTAAGGCTCTCTTTTTTGGGGTTATTTAATGGTTACTTTTGCGTTTTTTCTAAGTGTTTGTGCTTTATCTTGTACTTGAATACGGAATTTTTCCATTTTCAAGCCATTTTCAATTTGTGGTTTTACTGTTTCAAATGTTGCTTTCTCAGCTGGTTTTGTATCTTCAACTAAGATAACATGGTAACCAAATTGTGTTTGAACAGGAGTTTTAGTAATTTCACCTTTTTTAAGTGCAAACGCTGCATCTGAGAAAGGTTTTACCATTTGATTTGCTGCGAACCAACCAAGCTCACCGCCACCTTGACCACTAGGACCTGTTGATTTAGTCGTTGCAAGTTCAACAAATTTATCATTGAGTTTTTGACCTGTCAATCCATCAAGTTCTTTGATAACATCTTTAGCTTCTTGCTCTGTTTTTACAAGCACATGTCTTGCTTTAACGGTTGCTGGTTGCATAAATTTGTCAGCATTTTTGTCATAATAATCTTTAACATCTTTTGGATCTACTTTAACAGCATCAAAGATTTTTTTCATCCAGACTTCAAGAGCAAGATCTGCTTTGATTTTTTTCAAAGCTTCCGTATAATCTTTCTCTTTTTCTACACCACTCTTCATTGCTTCTGTAGTCAAAAGTTTACGCTCTACTGCTTGCTCAACAATTTTTTGTTTTGCATCAGCAGGAAGTTCTTCAAACTTTGCGCCTTGCATAGCACGCATAAGAACAGCAATGTCTTGCTCATTGACATCTTCACCATTAACGGTTGCATATGTTGTCGCATTTAAACTTACACCTAGTACTGCAGCTGCAATACTACTTAGAATAACTTTTTTCACTAAAATCCTTTATTGAAGTAATTCGCGTATTGTACCCCAAATCTTATTACTATTTCTTAAATGAAATGTTAATTTTAAGGATTGTCGGTATAATTTTCGAAAAAATAAGGTAGATGATGAAAAAGGCCACACAAAAAGAGGTTGTAATTATTAAAGCTCTTTTTTTGGAACATTACCCCAAAGCGGTTACTGAACTCAAATATAGCTCTTTGTATGAGCTTCTTGTCTGTGTCATGCTCTCTGCCCAATGCACCGATAAACGTGTCAACCTTATTACCCCTGCTCTCTTTGAACGCTATCCTCATGCAAAAGAACTTGCAGAAGCGAATCTCGATGAAGTCAAATCATTCATCGCTTCTTGCTCTTTTTTTAACAATAAAGCTGTTAATCTTCTTAAAATGGCACAAAAAGTAGTTGAACTGTACGATGGAGAGATTCCTTTGGATGAGCAAAAACTCATGGGGCTCGCAGGTGTGGGACAAAAAACCGCTCATGTGGTCATGATCGAATACGCTTCCGCCAACTTAATGGCAGTTGATACCCACGTTTTTCGTGTCGCACACCGTCTAGGGCTTTCAAGTGCTAAAACAGCCATTAAAACGGAAGAAGAGTTAACTAAAATTTTTAAAAATGATCTTGCCACACTTCACCAAGCGATGGTACTTTTTGGCAGGTACACCTGTAAAGCGGTCAATCCCTTGTGTGAAACGTGCTTTTTAACAGAGCATTGTAAAACAAAACAGACATTTAAAGTTTAACTTAACCCGTAACGGTATCAATCCATTTAATGGAACACCCTTGCGAAGGATGCTGAATTTTAGGGGCATCTTGTTTACTAAAGAGCAACATGATTGCCTCTCTGAGATCTTCCTCTTTCACACTACGCGCGTCTTGCCAATTATCATCCAATCTTCCATGATAATAGAGTTTTTCTTCACCATCAAAGAGAAAAATATCAGGAGTACAGACAGCACCAAGATGTTTTGCCACATTTTGATTTTCATCAATAAGATAAGGAAACTCTAGACCCATCTCTTTGATTTTATCGAGCATATGAGCAGGCGAATCTTCTGGATAGTTAGGATGAATGTTTGGGTTGATAGCAACGGTGGTGATGTCCAGTTTTTTGGCAAACTCTGCAACGGCATTCAACCTCTTCCAAATAGCATTAGAGTAAGGGCAATGGTTACACATTACGGCAATCATAAATCCACCTTTGCCAAACAGTTCTTTGCTTTTAAAAATTTTTCCATTTGGATCTTCAAGTTCAAAATGTTCTAATTTATGACCTAGTTCCACTAAAGAGGAATGTATTAATGACATGGCTTACTCCTTATAGGTATTGATGATATTTTGAACAATGAACGCTGTATTTGAAACAGAGTTCATGTCGCACTCTTCTCTTTGAGAATGAGGATAGCGAATCGTCGGTCCAATAGAAACTGCTTCTATTTTTTTAGCTTGACGCATGATCAACTCACCACACTCAAGTCCTGCATGAATCGCTTTAAAGGTGGCATGAGGATAAAACTCTTTCATTACACTTTGTACGCTTTGCGCGAAAAGTGTCATTTCAGGCTTCCACGCTCCATGCCATCCTTCTTGTACGGCATCAAAACCAAGCGCTTTAAAGAAGGCAACAGTTTCATGTGCTAGTATAGCCAAATTTTCATCATCCATTGCACGTGCCGCACAGTCAAATCGAAGTACACCTTCAAAATCGGAAACAATACCAAGATTGATACTCATAGAGGGAATATCAAGTTCTCGATCCCATTCACGAACACCTTGGGCAAAAGCACCCAAAGCCTTTATAATAGAGCTTGATTGAGCAATATATTTTGTGTGAGATCCTTTCTCCAAACTCTTTACATGTAAACGTGTATCGTCTACATGTAAAGGCGTTTTAGATGCGACAATGGCTGTTGCACTTTTAGGAATTGCATTGCGCCTTTCCCCTCCACGCAATGAGACTAAGAGAACATCGTGTTTTAAAAGCTCATACCCTAAAGCTTTAATTGCTGAAGGGATTTTCTTATCAATATCAACGCCTGAATGTCCACCTGTAAAGCTAAACGCACTGATTTCATAGAGTTTAATCTCTTCTTCCAATGGCATATAGTGCAGTTTCAAAGAAGCAATAACATCCATACCACCTGCACAGCCAATGTAAATTTCACCCTCTTCTTCTGCATCAAGATTGAGAAGGTAAGAAGATTGTAGGGGAAGACGAAACTGCATAGCACCAATAAGCCCTACTTCTTCATCAACCGTAAAAAGGCACTCTAAATTTTCATTATGTTCCATGGCCCAAAACATAATGGCCATGCCCATCCCATTATCAGCGCCTAATGTGGAGTGTTTAGCTTTAACAAGAGTACCTTCCATAACAATTTCAATGGGATGGGTATCGCCAATACAGACCATATCGTAGTGCGCTTGTAAGCAGACTTTAGGAGCTCCTTTGTGGCATAAGATATTTCCTACATGATCTTCGTGCACACCAAAACCAAGAGAGTGGGCAAACGCACTGATATACTCTTTCATCTTTGTCGTATGATAGCTGCAACGCGGAATGGCAGTAATTGCTTTAAAATGCTCTAATATTGACTCCATTTAAGCCCTTGAAAATTTAATAAACGAAATGCTATTATACAACCCATGAAAACAATATTAATTTTACTCACTGCCATACTTTTACAAGGCTGCGTCTATTTTAATGACCGAGGCGTATCGGGACGCTATTATAATGATTGTACAGAATATTACGATGGTATGGGTATTTACCATAAAGATTGCGATGAAAATCTTGTCGACTATAAAACTGTAACAGATGGTGTTTCAAAAGGGGTCGACAAGAGTGTTAATGCTACCAAAAGCCTTTTTGAATAATCAATTATGAGTTTAGAAACAATCCGCCAAGAGCGTCTTGCTTGGCTAGAATGGAAAGACATTAAGCCGATGCGAGAGGCACTTACCTCTCTTCCTATGCTTGAAAATATCTCGTTTTCACTGAGTGATACTATCACGATAAAAGCTTTACATGTAAAGCTTTCTGATCAAGAAAAAATTAAACAGTGTGCCCTCGCTCTCAAACCATGGCGCAAAGGTCCTTTTGAAATTCTTGATACTTTGATCGATACCGAATGGCAAAGCTTCATCAAATACAATCTTTTAGAGCCCTATTTCAATTTAGAAGGCAAAGTTGTTGGAGATATTGGCTGTAATAACGGCTACTACCTTTTTCGCATGCTCGCACACAAACCAAAAAAACTGGTTGGGTTTGATCCCTCAGCACTCTATAAAACACAGTTTGATTTTATCAACCACTTCATTCACAGTGATATTGTTTATGAAATGCTCGGTGTTGAACATCTGCCAGAGTATGAGCACAAATTTGACATGCTTTTTTGCTTAGGCGTTCTGTACCATCGAAGTGATCCGATACAAACACTCAAAGCACTCTATCAAGGCTTAAACCCTAATGGTGAACTCATTTTAGATACCTTTATGATTGATGGAGACACACCTGTGGCACTGTGCCCTTCAAAAACCTACTCAAAGATTCCCAATGTCTATTTTGTACCGACTATTCCAGCGCTGACAAACTGGCTAGAACGTGCAAAATTTAGAGACATTGAAGTATTAGAGATCAAAAAAACTGATGACAATGAACAACGCAAAACTGAGTGGATTTACGGTGAAAGTTTAGAGCATTTTTTAGATCCAAACAACCCAGAACTCACTATCGAAGGATTTCCAGCACCTAAACGGGTTTACATTAAAGCAAAACGTTAAATCCGTCGATTTGTTATCAATTGTAAATTTATTGTGGAAAATTATAGCGACTAGGTGCGCAGACCCTCTGCCGAAGAGAACTCAGTGTTAACGCAGTTTTTAAAGCTTTGCTTTAAAAGCGTGTCAAAAAATAAAAATAGCAAGGATGCTAAATGGTAAAGAGTAAAGCGGGTTTAGTTCAAGAGATGCTTGATAACACCACTAATTTTGATGATGAGTCAGATAATCAGGATGAAAGTTCGCTCGATTCTACCAATTTTTTAAATGACGATCTCAAAACTCACATTAAAATTAAAAGTACCCTTGTGGGAAACCTCACAGAACTTAGTAAAAATAACTCCAAAGTCCTTTTACAAACAACCCATGAAATGAGTGTCGATGAATTTGGTTTGATTCATAGTGGTTTTCTTTTTGGTTCAGCAGAATATGCGGCGGTTGCGGCGGTTAATGAACCCAATGTTGTCGTCATTGGATGCCGTTCTAAGTTTTTTGCACCTGCAAAAGTGGGCGATATTGTCAACTTTGAAGCTAAAGGCCGTTTTGAAGATGCTCGTAAAAGAGAGATCAAAGTTATTGGCACAATTAATGAAATAAAGGTCTTTGAAGGTATTTTTCAAGCTGTCTTATTAGAACATCATATTCTAGAAACAAAAATTGAAGAGCTTCAAGCGAGCTTCAGTCCAAAAGAGTTTTCATAGGAAATTAAACCAATACGGCACATTTTGTTGCTCAACTTTAAGTGTCGTACTTTCTCCATGCCCCGGAAAAATTTTCCAATCAGCATCAATTTTTAGAAATTTTTCCAGACTTTTGCGCATTTGATCTCCACTGCTATACGGAAAATCATACCGACCAATCGAATTTTTGAAAATAAAATCTCCACTAAAAAGGGTATTATCAATTAAAATCGCACTGCAACCGGGTGTATGCCCAGGAAAATGAAAAAATTTGACACATATACCTTCAATATCAAAACTCTGATCACCCACAACTTTTACATTTGCATAACTAGGAGGCGTTCCTTGTCCAAAAGGATCATCTTCAAGCATAAAACAATCATCTATTGGCGCATAAATTGGGATGTTTAATTGAGCTGAAAGTTCGGCATTACTCCATACATGATCAAAATGACCATGTGTATTTAAAATAGCAATAGGATGATGCACATTGCGTAAAACCCAACTTGCTGCTTCCATACCTGGGTCAATAATAAGCTCTTTATCATCAATGGTGACGATATAACAATTGGTTCCATATGCCCCACATGCTCTACTTTTGATTTGCATTAGCCACTTCTTTTATGAATTTTTAAAAGTTTAACACATCTCCTCTTATTTTGCTTTAGAACCTTAAAAGATTGCATTAATTTTAAGTTTAGTATAATTAATCTATTGCTTAAATTGATTACGAGGTTACTGCTATGAATAAATACCAATCTATCGAAAATTATTTAGTTAAGTTTCTTCAAGATGAGGTGCGAAAAGCTGGTTTTTCCAAAGTCGTTTTAGGAATTAGTGGTGGCGTAGATTCGGCTGTTGTTGCCATTCTTGCCCACAAAGCTTTTAAAGATAATCTTTTAGGCATCATGCTTCCAGCCTCTACTTCAAGCAGTGCAAGCTTTGAGCATGCAAGTGAACTTACTCAGAAATTTGGTATTAAAACTGAAAAAATTCCTGTTGGTCCTCTTGTTGATACCTACTTCCACGATAAAAAAGATGCTTCGAAACTTCGCATTGGTAACTTTAGCGCACGTATGCGTATGGCCGTTTTATACGATATTTCAGCACGAGAAAATGCTCTTGTGTTGGGAACAGGAAATAAAAGTGAAATTCTGCTTGGATACGGCACTATTTTTGGTGACCTTGCCTGCGCAATCAACCCCATTGGTGAACTTTATAAAACAGAAATATTTGAATTTGCAGCACACCTTGGTGTACCAAACTCTATTCTTACCAAGGCACCATCGGCTGATCTTTGGGAAGATCAAAGTGATGAGGGAGAGTTTGGATTTAGTTACGCACAAATTGACAAAGTGCTTTACGCTCATATAGAAGAGAAAAAGAGTAAAGAAGCTCTCCTTGCTTCTGGTTTTGAGAAAGAACTCGTTGAAATGGCATTAGAGCGTATTGCAAGCAATCTTTTTAAAGGAAAACTTCCAACCATTGCTGATTTATCAGCGGTAAAATAAAGGATAAACATGAAAGAAATACCATTTTATAAACCATTTATCGATCAAAGAGAAAAAACACTTATCAATGAAGTTTTGGATTTGGAAAAAGCTAACAAAGTTGAAACACTCGAGAAAGAGTTTATAAAATATACTAACTGTGGCGATGCAATTTCAACTGTGAATGGAACAGCTGCTATGCATCTTGCTATGTGTGCATTAGATCTTAAACGCGGTGATAAAATTATCTGTTCGGTCAATGCTTTTCCTTCTGTAGCTGAAGTTGTACGTCACTTTGACGCTGAACCTATTTTTGTGGATATTGATAAAGATGATTTCAACATCGATATTGAACAATTAGAGAGTGTCCTTAAAAACAATAAAGCTAAGAAACTTAAAGGTGCATTCATCAGCCATATTGCTGGGCAACCTGCTGAACTTTCAAAAATCTATGAGCTTGCGAAGCAATATGACATTAAAATTGTCGAAGATGCAACAGCAGCACTGGGTGCTACGTATAACGGTCAAAAAATAGGCTCTCTTGAAGCCGATATTACCGTTTTTCGTTTCAATCCACAATCCAATAATTCTGTATCAAGTGCTGGCATTATGACAACCAAAGATCCTGAGCTTTCAGAACGTGCACGCCTTCTTCGCAATCATGCATTAGTAGGAGATGGTTGGGATAAATTTGGTAACCTTGGTTATGTCTATGACGTAGTTGATATTGGATTAAAATACAATCTTAATGAACTTAATGCAGCTTTTGCAATTGGTCAATTGGAAAAAAATGAAAGCTTTATTGAGCGAAGACTCGAAATTGCTGATATTTATAACCGTGAGCTTGCTTCCTGCCCACATGTTTCCACACCGATTAAAAAACGTGATCATACTTATGCACAATACATTATCAAAATTGATAAAAATAGGGATAATTTTGCAAAAGAGCTCAAAGAGCGAGGAATTTATACAGGACTTCATTACATTCCATTACATCTTTTAAGCTATTACAAACATAAATACAACTTACGTGTTAATGATTTTCCAAAAGCACTCAGTAATTATCAACAAATTTTATCGCTCCCAATCTACTCAAGCCTTAGTGATAAAGATGTGCTTCACATTTGTGATCAAATTAAAGAGATTGCTAAGAACCGTGTTTAACCGTTCACGTTTAGTTCTATGGGTAGAAGCCTATCTCTTCTACCCAACTTCCCTATTCCAACGATTTTTATCTTACCTATTACTACCATTGAGTGTCCTCTACTGTGCAATTGTTTTATCAAAGCGCTTCTTTGGCAGAAGAAGAAAGCTTTACTTTACGATTCCCATCATCAGCATTGGTAATCTTACCGTTGGGGGCAATGGCAAAACACCTTTTTGTATAGCCTTAGCTCAAAATCGCGACCATGTTGCTATTGTACTTCGTGGGTATGGGCGTAAATCACATGGACTCATTCTTGTCTCTGATAATGGTCAAATTATGTGTGATGCACCTGCAAGTGGTGATGAAGCAATGCTCTATGCCAAGTCTTTACCCAAATCAACCGTAATTGTGAGTGAAGATCGTGTTGAAGCAATCCGTTTTGCAAAGAAAAAAGGTGCAAAAATTGTCTTTTTAGATGACGGCTTTTCCAAAAGTTTTATTCATAAAATCGACATTTTAGTCAAACCAAATCCCGAACCAGAAAATAGTTTTTGTATCCCCAGTGGACCGTATCGTGAGCCAAGATTTCTTTACAAATACGCTGATATCGTTATCTTAGAAGCTATAGATTTTAAACGTCATGTTGAAGTTATTAATCCTAGTGAACGAATGCTTCTCGTAACAGCTATCTCCAAACCTAGTCGCTTGGATGCTTATTTGCCCGAAAATGTTATTGGAAAAATTAGCTTTGAAGATCATTACATGTACAATGAAAAAGAGCTTGAAAATCTTCTTTTGGAACATCATGCAACCACTATTTTAACCACACAAAAAGATGCCGTTAAAATGGCTACCTTTGATATCCCACTCTCTATTCTTAAACTTGAAGTCGAAATCTTCCCTGAAACACTCACAAAAATAAACACACTTTTAGCTCCTAAACGCTAAAATAAGGCTTTAACCTTTATACAAGGATTTGCTGTGCAACATAAAATACACCAAGCACAAATCTTGATGGACGCATTGCCGTACATTAAACTTTTTAATAAAAAAACCATTGTGATCAAATACGGTGGTGCCGCACAAATCAACCCTGAACTGAAAGAGCAATTTGCAAAAGATATTGTTCTGCTTTATCTTGTTGGTATCAAGCCTATTATTATCCATGGCGGTGGTAAAAAAATCAATGCACTTTTAGATAAGCTTGACGTGAAAAGTTCTTTCGTTGATGGCTTACGTGTGACAGACGATCAAGTGATGGAAGTGGTTGAAATGGTACTCAGTGGAAGTATCAACAAAGAGATCACCACCCTACTCAATCATCATGGTGCAAAAGCCATCGGCATTACCGGCAAAGATGCCAATTTTATCCACGCGCGACCGATGGATGATGGTAAATATGGACTCGTAGGAGATATTACAAAGATCGACAAGAAAGTGCTCAAACATCTGATGCGTGAAAAATTCATCCCCGTGATTGCCCCTATTGCATCAGGTGATACGGTGGATCATCCAGGCTATAACATCAACGCCGATCTAGCGGCTAGTAAAATTGCTGTGGCAATGAAAGCCAAAAAAATTATCTTTCTCACAGACACTCCGGGTGTTTTGGATAAAGAAGGAAATCTCATTTCAAGCCTTGATAAAACAAAAATCAAAGCGCTTAAAAAAGATGGCACGATCAGCGGCGGCATGATTCCAAAGCTAGACGCTTGCCTTGAGACAATTCGAGGTGGGGTTGAATGTGCACATATTATTGATGGAAGAGTACAACACTCCATTTTACTAGAGCTTTTTACCAAAGATGGTATTGGCACGATCATTAAAGAATAAAGAAGGAAATGTATGTTTATAGAAACCCGTGGAAATGATGGCATTAAGCCAAACAAAGTTCCTTTTTCATTTGCTATTTTAAATCCAAGTGCAAGTTTTGGCGGACTGTATGTGCCTGAGAACTTGCCTAAAATTGATATGGCATTTTTAGAGAGTGCTTCTAAAAAGAGCTACAAAGAGATCACGCTTGATATTTTAAGACTCTTCAACATTGACATTGAAGAAGAAGTTATGCAAAAAGCCGTTGCTTTGTATGACACATTTGATGATGCGAATGAGCCTACACCTCTATCACAAATTGAAGATGACTTGTTTGTCAATGAACTCTATCATGGTCCAACACGTGCCTTTAAAGATATGGCATTGCAACCTTTTGGCTACATTCTTTCCCACCTTGCGCAAAAGATAGATGAACAGTACCTCATTTTAGCTGCAACCAGTGGCGATACAGGCCCCGCAACGCTCGATACCTTTGCCAATAAACCCAATATCAAAGTCGTCTGTCTCTATCCTGATGGTGGAACCAGCGATGTGCAACGCCTACAAATGACCACACAAAAGAGTCCAAACCTCAAAATAATCGGTATTCATGGCAACTTTGATGATGCCCAAAATGCACTCAAAAGCCTTTTGGCTTCGCCTAGCTTTAAAGATGCACTGAGTGCCAAAAATATTAAACTCAGCGCCGCCAATTCGGTCAATTTTGGACGTATTATCTTCCAAATTATTTACCATATTTACGCGTATGTCGCCTTACTTAAACACAATAAAGTCGAACTTGGAAAGCCCTTTTATACGATCATTCCAAGTGGAAACTTTGGTAATGCTTTGGGTGCATATTATGCAAAAAAAATGGGACTACCGATTGAGAAAATTTTGATCGCATCCAACATTAATAACATTCTTACCGACTTGATTACGACGGGTGTGTATGACTTACGCAACCGAAGCCTGCTTCAAACAACCTCACCTGCGATGGACATTTTGATCTCATCCAATGTCGAGCGTGTTTTGTTTGACAAATTTGGCGCAGCGCGAACCAAAGAACTCATGGATTCGCTTAAAGAGAATAAATTTTATACGCTAAGCAAAGAAGAGCTTGCACAGCTACAAGAAGATTTTGAAGCGGTTTACTCCGATGACGCCTTTGGCAAAGAGCAAATCAAGCATTACGCTGATCAAGGCTACATCATGGATCCACACACCGCAACGTGTCTTAAAGCGTACCAAGAGCTCAAAACTAAGCCGCTTCCATGTGTGCTTTGCTCTACAGCCGAATGGACCAAATTTGCGCCAACGATGCTTAATGCGATTAATCAAAACAGCGTAAAATACAGCGATAAAGAGGCACTTGAGGGCATCAGCAACGCTTTACATGTAAAGATCCCAAACTGCATCAGCACGCTGTTTAACGAGCCTGTGATTCATGATAAAATCGTTGAAAAAGAAGGGATCGAAGCAGAGATTTTTGATTTTCTTACATGTAAAAAGGAATGCAAGTGATTATTATCCCCGCGCGCCTTGCTTCCACGCGTTTTCCCGGTAAAATCTTAGCCGATATCCATGGGCTTCCAATGGTCATTGCAACCGCCAAACGTGTACAAAATCTTGATGATGTCGCCATTGCCGCAGATACGGAAGAAGTCGTTAAACTCGCTTCAGATTATGGGTTTAAAGCCATTCTTACCTCACAAGATCACCAAAGCGGGACAGATCGTATTAACGAAGCAGCTTCTAAACTCAATCTTTCAGAAAATGAAATTATTGTCAATGTACAAGCCGATGAACCATTTATTGAAGAAGCCGTTGTCAAAAGTGTCATTGAGCGAGCCAAACGTACTGACGCGATGATTACCAGTGCGTGTAAGAAGATTGATCTTTTACATGTAAAAGATCCGAACCTCGTTAAAGTCATTTTAGATACCAACAAAAATGCTATTTATTTTTCTAGAAGTGTGATTCCCTATGACCGTGAAGGTGGATTTGAGGACTATTTTGGTCATATTGGTCTTTATGCGTTCCGTAAAAAAGCGCTTGAAACCTTTTGTGCCCTTCCTTACGCACCCCTTGAACATATTGAAAAACTAGAGCAGTTACGCGCATTGTATCATGGATACACAATTGCAATGGTAGAGGTTGAGAGTCAAAGTTTTGGCATTGATACAAAAGAAGATTTAGAGCGAGCACTGCATTTTTTTAAATAAACGATAAAGAGAGCCATAAATCTCTCTTTATCATTTAAACGGCTACTTGCTCGAAAGTATCTTTTTCATGATCAAAAAGATACGCTTCCATTGGGTTTTCACCCACTTGAAAAATAATCCTACATGACTCAAAACCAGATTTTTTAAGCCCTTTCTCTACCACCTCTAAGATAAAGGTACGTGTACTAAACATATGTGTTGTCGTGTTGCCTTCATAGGCAAATTCTTCATCAGGGATGGGTGTAAAGCCCTCTTTTTTGAGATGCTTTTCAAAAGTAGTTTTATCCGCTAAACCTTCGACTTCAACAATCAATATAACGTTCATTTAAATCCCTATTTTTTCAAGATGTGTTAAAAATTCATCAGCGTTTTTAAACCCAACCAGACGAAACTCTGCACTCTCTTTACCCTCTTGAAAAAATAAAATAGCAGGAGGACCATAAATCGTAAAAGTTTTTTGTAAAGCTTTGTCCTCTTCACTATTTTTTGTCACATCAATCTTTAAAAGCGTGAATTTTTCAAGTTTTTCTTTCACTCTAGCGTCACTAAAAGTAAACTTTTCAAATTCGACACAATTTACACACCAATCAGCATAAAAATCAACCATTACTGGCTTTGGGCTACTTTTAATGGCATTCTCAAGCTCACCCAGATTTTTAACCTTCGTAAAAGAGGAAGAAGATAATGATGAAGATACAGTCGCACTCTCTTTAGCTGTAAATTTTTCAAAAGGCGCTAAAGGATTGCTTGCGCCACTTAAAAAACCAATGAAAAGGGCTACACCATATACGAGTGCTATAAAGAGAAGGCTCTTAAATATTTTTTGCCACCCTTTTGTATGCTCATTTAAAGGCTCAAGTGCTCCAAAATAAATCGTAGCACTAATAATCAATACTGCCCACAGAAACATACTGATAAAACTTGGGATAATACGAGAAAGCATCCAGATAGCAACACCTAGTAGCATGACTCCAAAAAAGACACTGACATTACGCATCCACATGCCAGGACGTGGCATATATTTACCCGCCGTTGTCCCCAACAAGAGCAGAGGAATTCCCATCCCAAGACTCATCACAAATAAAGCACTTCCTCCAAGCAAGGCATCCCCACTTTGCGAAATGTATATAAGCGCACCAGCAAGAGGTGCTGCCACGCAAGGACCCACAATAAGCGCGGATAAAAAGCCCATAACCGCAATGCCAATAATTCCTTTAGCTTGTGCCTTACCTGTTTTTTGACTTACTCTATTTTGAATAAAATTTGGCATCTTAATCTCATAAAAACCAAACATAGAAAGAGCCAAGATAACAAAGACTGCACTAAAAATACCGATAACCCAAGGATTCTGCATTGAAACTTGAATATTCGCACCAAAAAGTGCTGCAAGAACACCCGCAATAGTGTAAGCCAAAGACATGGCTAAGACATACACTAAAGAGAGTAAAAAACCCTTTTTAGCATTCATTGATATACTAGGCTGTGAGACAATAATGGAAGAAAGGATAGGAACCATCGGAAAGACACAGGGTGTTAATGAAAGTAAGAGTCCAAAACCAAAAAAACTAAGCAAGACAAAAATGATATTGTTATTCATAAAACTTTGTGCAATTTCATCTTGTTCTGAGAGAGCCGTCTTGTTTTGTGAGACAATAAGAGAAGATCCTGTAAGATTAAATGTAAATTCTTTGGTAAGGGGTTGATAGCAAATACCAAGCTCTGAACAACCTTGATAGGAAAGTTTGAGCGTAAAATTGCCTTTTTTGACCTGATCTTCCAATAAGCTTTGTGGGACAAAAAGCTCAAAAGGCTTTCGTTGCGTTACATAATCGTGAAAGTTTTCTGCTTTAGGTCGTTCAACCCATCCCGTTATATCAATCACTTTAGGTTGAGTAAGTTCTAACTTTATCTTATCATCGTACATATAAATTTTTTCGCCTAAAACAATGCTGATAATAGCACCTTGAAGAGTGTGTGTCGCTGTTATTTTAAAAGCTTCTTCAGGTGTTAAAACTTTTGGCTTTTCGACACCAAAAAGAGAAACCATTAATAAAAAGAACAAAGCAGAATACCGTAAAATATGTTGCACAAAAGCACCTTTTATAAAATAATTGTTTATTGTATCAAAGAACTCTAAATGTTTTTTAAATTACAACGATTTTAAGAGTATTATCAAGGATTACATGTAAAAGCAGGAGCAGCATATGGGCAAAAGAAAAAAAGAAAAAATAGTCTTCCAAAATGAAGAACTGATCATGGACAAAGAACCCATAAAAAGAAACGATGACAAAGTTCAAATTTGGGTTAAGAAAAGTGAACTCAAATATGAAAAAGATTTAAAGAGACTTCAAATTGAACTGCTCAAATTCCAAAATCATGTCAAAGATAAAGGGCTCAAAGTGCTTATTATCATTGAAGGGCGTGATGCCGCGGGGAAAGGTGGAACGATTAAACGTATCACAGAGCACTTAAACCCTCGTGGTGCGAGAATTGTCGCACTCTCCAAGCCTTCCGATACGGAACGCTCGCAATGGTACTTCCAGCGCTATACGGAACACTTGCCTTCGGCGGGAGAAATCGTATTGTTTGATAGGTCATGGTATAACAGGGCTGGCGTTGAGCCTGTTATGGGATTTTGTACCCAAGAAGAACATAAAGAATTTTTGCGTGAAGTTCCAAAATTTGAAACCATGATCGCGAATGCAGGCATTATCTTTTTCAAATTCTATTTTTCAGTGGGCAAAGAAGAACAAGCAAAACGTTTTAAAGAGCGTAAGACAGACCCACTCAAACAGTTTAAACTCTCTCCCGTAGATGAAAAATCACAAGAGCTGTGGGATCAATATACGGTTGCGAAATACTCCATGCTTTTAGCTTCAAACAATCCAAAATGCCCATGGACCATTATTCTCTCAGACGATAAGAAAAAAGCAAGGATTAACACCATTAGACATATCCTGCAAAATGTTGATTACCCCGATAAAATCAAGAAAAAGCACCTAACGACCGATAGTAACATTGTGCGTTCAGGTAAACAAGAGATAGAAATTATGGAAAAAAGCTTACCAAGCGAAAACCTCTCTCATTTGAATGGATAAAGCTTTACATGTAAAAAGATTTGCGTTACCGTAAGTGTTTAATGAGGAGTTTAATATAGTCTATATCAAGCTTATTTTTAGACTCCTCTTGAATTAAGGATAAAGCATTGTAGGTACTATACGCACCTCTGTAAGGTTTTATTGTAATCAAGGCATCAAATATATCGCAAATAGCAATAATTTTTGCGAATGAACTGATACGAGAACTATCAATTCCGCGAGGATAACCACTTCCATCTAACCTCTCATGATGCTCCTTGATTGCATTAATGACAATTCTATCTTTTAAACCACTCCGTTTGACTAATGCTACACTAGCATCAACATGTGTCTGAATTTTTTTAATTTCACTCTCACTCAAAAAATCAGGCTTATTCAATAACTCATCATCCAGCTCATATTTACCAATATCGTGTAAAATTGCACCTAATACTAATTTTTTCTGATCCGTCATATCAATGCCTATCTGGCTACCAATAATTGAAGCAAAAAAAGCAACTTTCACACAATGCGCTGATAAGGAATCTTTTTCATCTAAAAAGTCATTGAATTTAGAAAGCGTAACACGTTCTTGATTGACGACAAACACCAACTCTTCTGCTAATATATCAATGGCTTCTATAGGGAGATATTTTTCTTCTTTATTCTTGATCCAAGCATCAAAAAGAGATTTGGAATGTGTATATATCAGTTTTAATTTTTCAGTGATCGCTTTAGTGCCTAATACGAGCTTATGAATATCAATACAATTTTTTACAGCCTCATCAAAGCTATAAAAGGTATTCTCTTCTGATACATCCCCTATTTTACGGACAGTTTCATCATGATATAACTTGTACTTTGGATAACTTTTGTTTTCTACATAAATTTGTAAATCAGGGTTACTAAGCTTTTGATATATTTCTTCGTTTAAAAATGTACCACTTTCAATTAAAATGACAAAGCCATTGAATCGTTGAATGTAGCAATCAAAATCCAAGACCGTCCCACGTCTAAAAGCACTATTATCTATCGGAGTAAATCCATGATTTAAAAATATTTTAACCACTTTGCTCATAACACTATACCTTGACCATTCAATCTTCAGCGCACTTATATTTTTTGATGGCAGACATTATATCATGCAAAAATGAAATAAATAGGATTATTTGTTTTTAGGAGAATAACGAAAGGAAAAGAGCTTCTCCTAGCCGTATTTACTGACCATAAATACGGCTAAGAAAGTAAAAAAAGAGGTTATTATTCTACTTCAGCGTCGATGACATCGTCATCTTTTTTTGCTTTTGGTTTTTCACTACTAGCGGCACCGCCTGCTTCACCTTGGTCTTTTTTTATACATTGCTTCAGCAAGTTTATGGCTCGCTTCGCTTAAAGATTTTACTTTGGCGTCGATTTGCTCTTTGGTCGCACTCTCGTTTGCAAGAACTTCTTTAAGGGCTTTAAGCTCTGCTTCGATTTTTACTTTCTCTTCAGCGCTGATGGCATCGCCCATTTCACCTAAAGATTTCTCTGTTTGGTGAGCAAGTGCATCGGCTTGATTTCTAGCATCAACCGCTTCTTTACGTTTTTTGTCTTCTTCTTTGTGAAGTTCAGCATCTTTAACCATTTTCTCGATTTCAGCATCATCCAATCCTGAGCTACCAGAGATTTTGATCTCTTGCGCTTTACCGGTTGCTTTATCTTTTGCAGAAACGGTCAAGATACCATTCGCATCAATGTCAAACGCAACTTCGATTTGTGGTACACCACGAGGTGCTGGTGGAATACTCTCAAGATTAAATTGACCAAGTGATTTGTTATCTCTAGCAAACTCACGCTCACCTTGTAGGGCATGAATGGTAACCGCTGGTTGGTTATCTTCCGCTGTTGAGAACACTTGAGATTTTTTAACAGGGATGGTTGTACCTTTTTCAATAAGTTTTGTCATAACACCACCCAAAGTCTCAATACCAAGGCTTAGAGGCGTTACATCTAAAAGAAGAATGTCTTTGACATCACCCTTAATAACGGCACCTTGAATAGCAGCACCAATGGCAACAACTTCATCAGGGTTTACAGATTTATTAAGATCTTTTTCAAAGAACTCTTTTACTTTTTGTTGAACTAAAGGAACACGGGTTGATCCACCCACCATAACGATCTCTTTAATTTCAGCTTTTTTCAAATCAGAGTCATTAACCACTTCTTTGATCTTTTTAATCGTAAGTGCGACTAAATCTTCGATCATAGATTCAAATTTAGCACGCGTAAGCTTTTTAACAAGGTGTTTTGGACCTGTTGCATCTGCGGTGATAAATGGCAAGTTAACCTCTGTCTCATTCGAAGAAGAAAGCTCTTTTTTCGCATTTTCAGCGGCTTCTTTAAGACGTTGAAGGGCCATAACATCAGATTTTAGATCAATGCCATTGTCATTTTTGAACTCTGCAACTAACCAGTCAATCAATCTATTATCAAAGTCATCACCACCTAAGAAGGCGTCACCACCGGTAGCTAAAACTTCAACAACATTATCACCTGTCTCAAGAACGGTAACGTCAAATGTTCCACCACCCAAGTCATAAACAACAATTTTCTCGGCCTCTTTTTTATCCAAACCGTAAGAAAGTGCCGCTGCTGTTGGTTCGTTGATAATACGAAGAACGTTCAAGCCTGCAATCGTACCCGCTTCTTTGGTCGCTTTTCTTTGAGAGTCATTGAAGTATGCAGGAACGGTAATAACCGCGTCCGTGACTTCTTCACCAAGATACGCTTCAGCATCTTCTTTAAGTTTCATCAACACTTTTGCACTGATCTCTTGAGGCGTATACACTTTACCATCGATTTCAATCGCACATGCGCCATTTCTATCAACAATAGCATACGGAAGACGTTTTTTAGCTTCAATCGTTTTCTCTTCATTGCTCATAAGACCCATAATTCTTTTAATGGAATAGATGGTTCTCTTTGGATTGGTAACCGCTTGACGCTTAGCAGTGTCACCAACTAAAACCTCTTCTTTATCGGTAAATGCAACAACAGATGGTGTTGTGTTTTTACCCTCTTTATTAGGAATAACTTTGCTCTCACCGCGCTCATAGACAGAGACACATGAGTTTGTAGTTCCTAGATCAATACCAATTACTTTTCCCATTTTTTATCCTTTGATTTTTATTTTTACTATTTTCTTGAACGTGAACAAAACCTGTCTTCAATTCATTGCACTAAAGCACAATCTAACGGTCATATTTTAATTTTATTTTACAATACTCACCATTGCTGGTCTTAAAATACGATCTTTGATCTTGTAGCCTTTTTGGAAAACCTGTAAAATCTCGCCACTCTTTTTCTCTTCGCTTTCTAATTGCATGACTGCTTCATGGAAATTTGGATCAAATGTTCCATCAATAGCGACCAATTCAACACCGTGTTTTTCAAACGCTTTGCGAAATTGATCAATCGTAAGACCTAAACCCTCTTTAACTTTTTCTAAAAGTTCACCACTCTCAATCTCTGTATTACTTCCTGCCAAAATTGCCATTTCTAAAGAGTCAATGACGGGTAAAAGGTCACGTGCAAACACTTCGTGTGCATACGAAATGGCTTGCATTTTCTCTTTTTCTAAACGCCGTTTCATATTGTCAAAATCAGCATTTGCTCGTAAATATCTATCTTCAAGTTCGGCAACTTTAGATTGGAGTTCTTCGAGTTCACTTTTCTCCTCACATTCGCATTCTTCGTCTTCCTGAGGTTCTAAACACTCAGGAACGATCTCAGCAGAAACATCAGAGACACTCTGTTCCTCTTTTATTTTTTCATCCACGTTTTACTCCTTCACTTGATTAAAGAACTCTTCAAAATCACTCTCGATGCGACCAAAGCAGAAAAAATCTACAGTTGTATCTTCATCTTTGAGTTGTGCTTTTTGTTTGATTGCCATGCATCCTTGAGGAACAAAGCCATCAAAGTAGAGTCCATCGGTAATAGATTCTACAAAATGAAGCGTTTGAAACCGTTGGATAAACGCCTCATTTTGGAGTTCTTGTGCAATGGAATACATTTCTCTTTCCCCTTCTCTCAAAATGG
This sequence comes from Sulfurospirillum diekertiae, assembly GCF_002162315.1. Taxonomy (NCBI): domain Bacteria; kingdom Pseudomonadati; phylum Campylobacterota; class Epsilonproteobacteria; order Campylobacterales; family Sulfurospirillaceae; genus Sulfurospirillum; species Sulfurospirillum diekertiae. Next base: position 1,725,100 of record NZ_CP021416.1, read on the forward strand.
GTGCTTGGGAAAAAATGGCTGAGAGTTTTTCATGCAACTCATACAACCCAACTTGTGCTGAGATGTCTTTGAGTTCGCGCATTTGACAGCCAAAGAGTCGTTGTAAAAACTGCTCCACTTTAGCGTTAAACTTTAAAACAACCTCATGTTCATCAAAGACTAAAATCAAAAAACGATTCTGTACCGTTACTAACTCTTTAAAAGGAGAATTGGCTGTTTTTTCAACAATACAAAAAAGATTGTGTTCGTGGGATGAGCGTTTAATTTTATCAATATTTTTAATTTCTAAAGGATGGGTTGGATCCAATTTTTCTTGCCAATATCCCATTAAAGCACGGTGTGTTGGAACACGTCCGCCGCTTACATGTAACTGTTCTAGGGAACCCACATCAGAGAGTTTTTTAAAATAAATACGTATGGTTGAAGGAGAGATCCCTAATGTCATCTTCATCTGTAATTCTAAAGATCCAATAGGCATTCTTGATTTAAGATAGGTTTGAATAATGGCATCTAAAATCAACTCTTGCTTCGACGGTTTTTTCATTTTTAGCACTCTTCATGTTTAATTGCTGAGGAAATTATACAACATTGAGTGCATTGATGTCAAGTAATAAATAAAAAGGGCATGGGCATAGATTTACATGTAAAGGAAAAGCTCTCAAAAGGGCATAGTGATTTAATAATAAGGAAAGGTTTAAAAGAAGTAGTAATTAACGAATAGGATGTTTAAGGCGTTTTTTATTGCGCATTAAGAGAAGTTTGATGAAATGTTTTATTTCGCCTTTACTCTCTTTGAGCTTGGAGAAAAAAGTTTCTTTTTCAGTAATGGTGGTGAAGATGTCATTTAAAGCTTGTCTTTCATTTTGGGACAACGTACTCACTTTTCATCCTTTAGTTCATGTGCTATGCGTTGAATTAAACGCAAGGCATCGCCCTCTTCCAGTTCACCAAGCATTTTAAAAATAGCTGATGCTGCTTGAGGTTGTGAATTACCAAGTTTCCAATCTTGATAAGTTCGCATCGATACGCCCAATTTATCTGCCATCTCACGCTGAGAAATTTTCTTGCCTAAAAATTTAGACTCAACAGCATTATGAAGGAGATTAAAAATATCGTTTGTTTTCATGTATAGGATTCTAGCTAAGGCTGGTTTAATTATACATAAATACGATTATTTTATAAGTTATTATATCTAAAAAATAACATTTTAGTATGTTAATACTACATTATTTTGGTTAAAAATACTTTTTTTTAAGTATATTACTCATTTAATGTTTATTTTTATACGGTTTTACGTATATTATATAGAAAAATATTGAAAGAAAAAGAATTAAGAGTGAAATTTAGATACTTAGAAGTTAAGTAGTTGAATCAATTTTACATGTAATGAAGAAAAAAGAGAGGAAAGGGAAAAGAAGAGATGTAGGATGAAAATTTCATCCTACAGTAAAGCACTGACTATTTTTTATTATCTCTAATAGAAAGCTCTTTAATGATTTTGCTATATGTGACAAAATCTTTACGTTTAAGATATTGCATCAATCGTTTACGTTGACCGACGAGTTTAAGAAGTCCTAGTCTTGAAGAGTGATCTTTTTTATTACTCTGAAGATGTTCTGTTAAATCAACAATTCTTTTAGAAAGAAGCGCGATTTGTACCTCTGGAGAACCTGTGTCTCCCTCTTTTCTGCCAAACTGACTAACAATTACTTGTTTTTCCGCCGAACCTAAAGCCATAATGACCTCCTGATTGGTATTTAATTTTTGCTTTTAAACAAAAGCTTGAAATTGTAGCTAAAAAAATTAAAATTGTCTATGGGCACTCTGCCACAACCTTCTATCTTCCAAAAAGCTTCTGAGACAACTTCAAGTCTGTCAAGGATTTAGGAGTTATTTTCCTAATTAAAGCTAAATATAACGTTTATTTAGTACAATATTTATCTTATTTAACCTATAAATATGTCCGAGGGAAAACTATGTTATTAACTAAAGCGAGTGAGTATGCACTGCTATCATTGATTATTATTTCTCAAAAGAATAGCCCACAAGATGTTGATACACTCTCCAATCAACTCGGTATTTCCAAGAGCTTTTTAGCTAAAATCCTTCAAGCACTTGCAAAAGAAAACATTCTTAGCTCCTTTAAAGGTGCTCATGGTGGTTTTATGCTCGCTCAAAAGCCAGAAAATCTCACACTCAAAATGATTGTCGAATGCGCTGAAAAAAAGCAAACAATGGTTTTTGAATGTTCTCCTTCAACACAAAAATGTCCTGGTGGCAAAGGAACATACTGTCGTGTTTGGCCAATTCTTAATAAGCTTCAAACGAAAATTGATCTATTTTTAGATAATATGACACTTAAAGATATTATTGAAATTTAAGGGTGTTGATTGGCTAAAAATCAAAATGCGCTCTTCGCTAGGGTTATTCCTTACTTAGAGCCTCTTGTCAAAGCAAAAGATCTTACTGTTGTTGTTTTTATCGTCTCTATTATGGCGATTATTATTGTTCCGCTTCCAAGTGCTATACTCGATTTTTTCTTAGTCATTTCACTCTCTATTTCTGTTTTGATTATTCTGATTTCGCTTTATATTCCAAGGCCAACCGATCTTTCAACCTTTCCAACCCTTATTTTGATCATCACGCTTTTCCGACTTTCTTTGAATATTGCAACCACGAGAATGATTCTTACCAATGGACATTTAGGCCCTGATGCTGTGAGTGAAATTGTCTCTAGTTTTGGGCAATTCGTTGTTGGAGGTAATTATGTCATTGGTGTTGTTGTCTTTACCATTCTTGTTTTAATTAACTTTATGGTCATTACTAAAGGTTCAACAAGGGTTGCAGAGGTTGCAGCACGTTTTACCCTCGATGCGATGCCGGGCAAACAAATGGCGATTGATGCCGATCTGAATGCTGGTTTGATTGATGAAAAAACGGCACGTAAACGTCGCGAAGACATTATTCAAGAAGCTAACTTTTATGGAGCAATGGACGGTTCGAGTAAGTTTGTTAAAGGTGACGCTGTTGCGGGTATCATCATCACTATTATTAACATTATTGGTGGTTTTTTAATTGGTTCATTCCAACATGGACTTGATCTTGGAACCAGTGCGCAAACCTATACCATTCTTACGATTGGTGACGGTTTGGTTTCACAGCTTCCAGCCCTTATTACTTCAACCGCTACGGGTATTTTGATTACGCGTGCCAATAAAGCAGATGATGTAAGCTTTTCTGATGGTGCTGTTCAACAACTTTTTGGAGAGCATAAAACACTGCTTATTGTAGGTTTTATTTTAGTCTTATTTTCTCTTGTACCAGGACTTCCAACGCTTTCGCTTATGTTTGTTGGAGCAATCTTTTTGGGACTGGGTTATCTTGTAAAACAAACCAATGATGGAAGCTTTTCATTTCAAAAATTCTTTGCTTCTACTCCTGTTGCTATGCAAAAAGCTAAACAAGAAGCAGACAGTAAAGCACAAGCCAGTGCAGCACCCAAGAAAAGCCCAGAAGAACTACGAAAAGAAGAAGAAACAACGCTTAATGATATTCTTAAATTGGAAATCTTGGAGCTTGATTTAGGCTATCAACTCATCAAATTGGCTGATCCTGCACAAGGGGGTGACCTACTTGAGAGAGTTAAAAGTATGCGTCGTAAAATTGCCTCTGATTTTGGCTATCTCATTCCACAAGTCAGAATTCGTGATAACTTACATCTAAGCCCAAATCATTACCAACTCTTATTAAAAGGTATTGAAATTGGTAATGGTGAGATTTATCCTGATAAATTCATGGCAATGGATAGTGGATTAACCATTGACAAAGTTCAAGGTATCCCAACCAAAGAGCCTGCGTTTGGACTGGATGCCATCTGGATTGAAGCAGCATTAAAAGAAGATGCCATTATTAAAGGCTATACAACGGTAGATCCAGCAACGGTTATTTCAACACACTTAAGCGAATTAATCAAAAAATATGCCGAAGAGCTTCTTACCCGTCAAGAAGTTCAAAGCCTTATTGATAAATTGCAAAAAGACTACCCAGTGGTTGTTAATGACTGTCTCAAAGTGGCCAATGTTGGGCTTATTCAAAAAGTACTTAAAGCGCTTCTTCATGAGAAGATACCTATTAAAGACCTTCTCACGATTGTTGAGACGATCAGTGATGTCGCTGAAGTCACTAAAAATGTCTCAATCATTGTTGAGCAAGTACGTGCTAAGCTTTCTCGTGTTATCACGAAGCAATATAAAGATGACAATGGTGTTTTAAAGCTTCTCACGTTTAATGCTGGAACAGAACAAAAACTTTTGGATGCTCTTAGAGAACGTGATGGTGTACGCGATCTTGTCCTTAACATTGGTCAAATCAATACACTTGTTAAAGAATGTAGCGATGAAGCAAGCAAGCTACTCCATAAAGGCGTTGCACCTGTTGTCATCATCGTTGATCCTCTTCTTCGAAAGTCACTTTCTGATATTTTCGAAAAATTTGGGCTTGATATCGTCGTTCTCTCTCATGCTGAGATTGATTCAAGTTCTAAATTTGAAGTTATGGGTTCTATCGAAATAGAAAAGCTCTAAAATAACCAATACATATATCATTAAGGATTTTTATGAACCACAAAATACACCACCTCTCACACACGGATTTAGATGGCTATGGCTGTCAAATGGTGAGTGCCCATTATTTTAATTCGATCGCTTTTTATAACTCAAACTATGGTAAAGAGATCAATGAATGTTTTAATCAAATCTTAAATAACATTCAAACGTCTTCGCTACAAAAACATGTCATTCTTATCACCGATCTTAACCTTACCATGGATCAGGCAAAAGAGTTTGAATCCAAAGTCAGTATCTGTGATAAAGAGATTATGCTCTTTGTACTGGATCATCACAAAACAGGCCAAGAATGCGCGGATGCTTTTGAGTGGTACTTTTTAGATTCTAGCCGTTGCGCTACCAAAATCACTTATGACTTTTTCAGCGCCCTTTACGGTAAAAATGCGAAACTAAGCAAATTTGTTGATGTTGTTAATGCTGTGGATATTTGGCTGGAAAATGAACCAGAATTTGAGCTAGGAAAAGTATGTATGGGACTCGTTAGTGGCGCTAAAGAGGTGAACAAAGTGATGTTCCCTGAAGAGAATAGCCACTATATCTTTTCACTCCTTACAAAAGCACAAGAATACTTTACATGTAAAGATGCGCATATCGCTTTAGATGATGCTATTCATAACATTAAAAAGCAGTTTTTTGTAACATCAACCAATAATACACTCAGCAACTTAGTCTCTGCATATAATGTCATTTTACTCACCAAGAACAGAGAGAGAATGCAAATTATGTATAAAGAATACAAGGGGATTTTAACATACAATATTGGCAATGTTTCCGTCATTGGCAATGACTTTTTAACTGCCAATCCTGATCTTGATTTTTTTATGGATATTACCTCAAAAAAAACTATTAGCCTACGCTCAAACGGTAAAGTAGATGTCAGCAAAATTGCTGCGCAAATCGCTAATGGTGGTGGTCACCACAATGCCAGTGGCGGACTTCTCAGCAATTTCAAAGATGCTTTTATCTATGATACTATCAAATCACAAGTGATGAGTATCATCGCAAATAAAGGATAATCATGGAAGCCAACAAACTCAAACAAGAGCTCGAGCGTGCGGAAATTGAGATCGAGGAGATGTCAATGCAACTGGCTGATATGCTTGGGGCTGCACTCTACTTTGCCGGTGCTAAAAAAGAAGATTTACCAAAAGCTATTGATCTTTACCTAAAAGGGCTTGATGAAGTATTTGAAGATGAAGATGAAGATAGTGAAATGGGCTTTGAAGAAGTTGTTGAAGTTATTGAATATATCAAAGCTAAAAACCCTAAACTTTTTCAACACTAAGCTGTGTAGAGAACTTCTCTCTACACCTTTTTTTTCGCGATAAATGTCGCGAAATTTCCCCATTTAAAAATTGTTTCTATCGTTGAAAATCCTGCATTTTTGAGCATTGCTTTGTTTTCTTCTTCCGTATAAGGGATCAGGACATTTTCTAATGCTTCACGTTTTTGAGCAATTTCAAATTCACTGTAACCTTGCTGGCGTTTAAAATCGTAGTAAAGATCTATCATCTGCTTATTGAGTTCTTTATCCTCAAATACAATTTTTTCACTAAAAACAAACAATCCGTTCGGATTAAGCGCTTGATAAATTTTAGCCACAAAATCAGCACGTTGGAGTGGACGAATAAACTGAAGCATGTAATTAGCAATAATGGCATCCTTAGAACCTAGATCAACGTGTGTCATATCTGCTTGTACAAACTCCACTGATGCTCCATATGCATGCACCTTTTGACGCGCTAAATTGAGCATTGCTTCGGCATTATCAATGCCTAAAAGATGATAGCTTTTATCGCTTTGTTTATGCAAAGCCAAGAGCGTATTGGCCGTTGAACAACCAAGATCAACAATCTGCGCTCCCTCTTTTACATGGTGGCAAATCGTTTTACATGTAAGATCAACGACCTCTTTATAAAAAGGAATTGAGCGCTCAAGCATATCGTCAAAAACGACTGCAACATCTTCATCAAACTCAAATTGTTTGGTTATTGGTTTGGTAAATACTTTATCCATTACAATCCATATCCATAGCATTAAATTCTTTTAAATTATAACAAAATATTAGTTAGTATTAAGCATTCACTTCTTATACTGTCACTACTTTCGCACAGGTACACCAATGAACAAACAACTGCAAGAATTGACCGATCTAACGATTAAAGAGATACTTAACCTTGAAATTGTTTTGCCTGAAATTTACCGTGACATCTTTTATACCAAAGCCAAAGAACTTGGCATCAAAGTGAGTGATATTGATAAAGAAGTCGCTTTGATCTACGCTTTGCAAAAAATTCAATATATTCAAAATGAGACTGAACGTTCAACATCGGCACTCAAAGAAAATGTTGTCAATGCACGTATTGCCATTGAAAATAAAGATAATATGGCATTGCAATATATTGAAAACAATATGGTTGAGTTAGAATTCAAAATTGCTTCCTTGCAAGAAGAGCTTTACGTGGACGAGCTCACACGACTTTACAATCGAAGATGGCTTTTTGAAAAATTCCTCAAAGATGATCACTTTATCAGTAATGGTCTTTTAGCATTCATTGACATCAACGCCTTTAAAGCCGTCAATGACAAATTTGGACATCTTGTGGGTGATAAAGTGTTACATGTTATGGGTAAAGTGCTTAAAAAAGTACAAAATACAACAGCTATTCGTTTTGCTGGAGATGAATTTTTGATACTTCACAATAGCGAAAATGAAGAAGAAATACATAAAATTTTACATACTGTCAATCTTAACCTCAAAAAAACACCTTTTAAACACAATCAAGAAATCTTTTATATTGATTTTTCATTTGGTGTTGCACCTTTTAAAGCCAAAGACTCTTTTAAAAGTGTACTTGAAACGGCTGATCTTAAAATGTACGATTATAAAAAATCATTCAAGTAAACTCTGCACGTTCCTAGCTGTTTTCTAGCATCTTTGATATCTTTTTCGATCTGGAGTTTGAGATCAGTAAGCGTATTGAATTTTTGATTATCGCGCAAGAACTCTACAAAAAAGAGTTCAATTGTTCCATGAATTTCCGCAAGATTCTGATCTAAGATATGGGTCTCAACAGAAAACTGACTGTCCGTACTGGTTCTCACACCAATAAACGAAACGGAATCATAAATTGTTTGCGCAATACGTGTGCGTGTTGCATAAACGCCTTCATGAGGAATAAGATACTCTAAGACTTTCATATTCAGTGTCGGAACCAGCTCTTTTTTCCCAATGCCCTGCCCTGTAATGACATCGCCAGAAATGGCATATTCGCGTCCTAAAAAACGGTTTGCCTCTTCCAGCTTCCCTTCTTGTAAATAGGTACGGATCAAGCTTGAATGAACCGAAATACCATGATAACAAAACTCATCCACAATCACCACTTCGCCATCAAAAAATGTTTTGAGATCTTTGGCGGTGCATGAACGGTGTTGTCCAAAGCAAAAATCATAACCGACCACAATCTTTTTAAGATTTTTAAATTCGTGCTTTAAGAGCGCTACAAATTCAGCGCCACTGAGATGTTTTACTTTGAGAAAATGAAAAAACATGCACGGATAGCCCGCATATTCGCTACGCTTAATCCCTGGTGTTAAATTGGCTTGGTCTTTGTCTATCACAAACAGTGCGCCATTTTCACCCAGCTGATTAAGAAGCTGTCTGTGCCCTACATGAATGCCATCAAAACTACCGATGGCTAAGGTATCAACACTCTCTTTTTTTAAAATAGTAGAACGTCTCAACATTCCCCTCTTTCCCTTTTACAAGTGATTCTCTTTTTTCGATCAACGTCCAACCAAGACTCACGGCTTGTGACTCAAATAGATAATGTGCGCGCATAATAGCCGAGCCATCTTTAACGACACCTTTTGTGCTGCGTTTGACATCTTTTCCCACTTCAAATTGGGGCTTAAACAGAATAATAATAGCAGAATTTGCTAACGTATCGATTACATCCAAAAGAGCACCAATCCCAATAAAGGAGACGTCACAACTGACCATATCATAGGCTCTTCCAGGCTTAAAAAGTCGAATATCACTATTTTCATGTAAAATAATTCGAGAATCGACTTTTAGCTTCGGGTGTAACTGCTCACTTCCCACATCCACAGCGGTCACACTCTTGACCTCTTCTTCAAGCCAAACCTGCACAAATCCCCCTGTGCTACTGCCAATGTCAAGAACATCAACTCCTTTTACATGTAAACCTAATTCATTAATAAATCCGCGAAGTTTAAGTCCCGCTCGACTGACATATTGCGTCATTTTTGAAACGTCTACACTATCATGCTCTCCAACCTCTACAGAGCTCTTACGCTCTACTTTGCCATTGAGCCATACACTGCCCTCTTTAATGAGTTCTGCCGCTTTATTACGGCTTTGCGCGAACCCTTTTTCAAACACATAACTATCGAGTCTCATTCAACCATCCCATTGAGTTCACTCTCTGAGAGTGTTTTGACACCAAGTTCTTCTGCTTTAGAGAGCTTGCTGCCTGCATCTTCGCCATAAATGACAAAATCAGTCTTTTTAGAGACACTTCCACTTACTTTTGCGCCCAATTTTTCGAGCATCACTTTAATCTCATCGCGCGGCTGGCTCATAGAACCCGTTAAAACGACTGTTTTACCCGTAAATACCGACTCTGTGATCTCAAGCTTAGAAGCAATGGGCTGAATAACGTCCATCAATTCATACGTTTCGGCTTTGTTGACGTGAATAAACTCCACCAAACTCTTCGCCATCTCTTCGCCAAAGCCTTCAAGGGCGATGATCTGCTCGTGTGTTGCTTCCAACCACTCCAACCCAAACGCACGCGCGATCTTTTTAGCCGCCACTTCACCGATATGTTCAATCCCCAGAGCATTAATGAACTTCTCTAAACTCACCCCTTTGCTCTGCTCAATCGCTGCTAAAAGATTGTCTGCTTTTTTCGCTTTAAAGCCCTCTAATGCAAGCAGTTGATCTAAATTTAACGTGTAAAGGTCTTTTACATGTAAAACGAGTTTTTGCGCATAGAGTTGTTCAACGATCTTATCGCCAAGCCCATCAATATTGAGCGCTTTTTTAGACGCAAAGTGAATAATCGCCCCCACAACCCTCGCATCGCACGAGAGATTTTGGCATTTAATGAGTGCTCCATCATCCAAAAGCTCACTGCCACACACCGGACAATTAAGCGGTCGATCAACCACTTTTTCACTTCCATTACGCCTTTCTACCAACACTTTAATAATCTTAGGAATGACATCGCCACTGCGAATGATAATGACACTATCCCCAATACGCACATCTTTTCGCTCGATCTCATCAAAATTGTGCAGTGTGGCTCGCTCGACGATGACGCCTTCGATATTCACCGCTTCCACTTCTGCCACAGGCGTTACCACACCCGTACGACCTACTTGAAGTGTGATGTCTTTGAGTCGTGTCACTTTTTCAATGGCTGGAAATTTAAACGCCACCATCCATTTGGGGTATTTCACCGTGTAGCCTAGCTCTTCTTGCAAGCTCACATCGTCTATCTTAACGACCATGCCATCCATCATCATTTCGATCTCATCGCGCTTTGCAATCAGTTCGGCATAAAGCGTATGGACATCTTCCACACGTTGCGTCACAACAATGCGAGGGGGTTTTAAAAAACCAAGGTTATAGACAAAATTCATTTTTTGACTTAAAAAGCTCTGTGTTAAGCTGTTCATACCAATACCCCAAGGGTAAAACATCAGTTTTCGCTTGGCTGTAATGGCGGTATCAAGCTGTCTAAGACTGCCTGCTGCTGCATTGCGAGGATTAGCAAATAAAGCCTCGCCAAGGCTTAAACGCTCGTTATTCAATCTCTCAAAGTCCGCTTTTTTGATGACCACTTCGCCACGAATTTCGATGCTTTCTTGATAGTCAATGCGTAAAGGAATAGAACCAATCGTTTTCACATTTTCCGTGACATCTTCACCAATGCTTCCATCACCTCTGGTAATCGCTTGTTTTAAGCTGCCGTTTTCGTAAATGAGATTCAGACTTGCCCCATCAAATTTTGGTTCACAGTAAAAGGTAAAGCTCTCTTTGACTTTTTTAACACGTTCTATCCACGCATCCAAATCACGCTCGTCAAAGACATCTTCCATGCTCCACATGCGCGCTTTATGTTCTGCTTTGTTAAAGCCCTCTAACACCATGCCACCAACGCGCTTGGTTGGGCTATTGGCATCTGTAAAGAGAGGATTTTTTTGCTCATAGTCTAAAATTTCATGATAGAGTTTATCGTACTCTTCATCACTCGCAAGCGGTGCATCATCAACGTAATACGCCTTTGCCCACGCATTCGCAAGTTCGATTTTGGCTAAATACTCTTCGTGGCTCATGCGATGTAACTACTGTAAATAAGTTTTAAAAGAGTCACGCCAACCATAATTAAGAAAAAAGTACGGATAAACTTCACCTCTTTTTTAATGACCATATTAGAGCCAATATACGCTCCAATAATCTGTCCTAAACCCATCATTAAACCGACCAAAATAAGCACATTACCACTCCAAAGAAAGACACCTAAGGAGACAATGTTGCTCGTAAAGTTCATCACCTTCGTTTGAGCCGTTGCTTTTTTAAGATTAAATCCAAGCAGTGTCACTAAGGCTATCGTCCAAAACGTTCCTGTTCCTGGACCAAAAAAACCATCGTAAAAGCCAAGTCCAATACCAAATATAAGAAAAAAGAGATGAGAGCCTAAGTAAGCATGACGGTCATTTTCACCCATTTTAGGCGATAAAAGCGTATAGATAAAAATACCTACCAACATTGCAGGAATAATCTTTGCCAAAATGCTCGCATCCATCAATAAAATAGCATACGTTCCAATTGCTGCACCCATAAAAGTATAAATGACTCCGATAAAGACTTCAGACCATGTAATAAACCCTTTACGGATAAAATTGATCGAAGCCATACCGCTACCAAAGGTTCCTTGAAGTTTATTGGTAGCAAGAGCAATGTGAGGAGGCAGACCCGAAGCCAAAAGTACTGGAATCGTAATAATACCGCCTCCTCCGGCAATGGCGTCAATAAAACCTGCAATAACACCCGTTGCGAGGAAAATAGCATAATAATAAAATTCAAATTCCATCTTTTTTAATCTCCTCAGTCTGAATGCTTGCTTGTGCTCTATCAGGCTCTTCTATCTGCTCGGATGTTGTTTCCATCACTTCAGGGGCATTTACATGTAAAGATGTTTCTTTTTGCTCTTCAGCTTTATGTGAACTCGCTTGCGTACTCTCATTGGCATCACTGATTTCACTGCTTGGGGTCTCCTCTGAGATAACTGGTGCTTCAGCACTTTGAATGTTGGTTTCCTCAAATTGCGCATAAAGCTCAAGTGCCCCTTTAGTTGCAGATGAAACTTCGTTGTAACTTCCATCACGGATATGTCGCCAAATATCACGTTTTACCAGACTTAAGATATAACGTCTATCGCCACCAATAACGCGCCCTAATTCATTACCACCACATTCTTGGCATACAAAATAGGTAATCTTATGTTGTAACGTCTCTTCGGAGCGACAGTTTTCATCATCGACCATCAGCATGCTCTGACATTTAGGGCAATAGCACCAAAGTCCAACAACATCGCCTTTTTTATACTTCCAACGCCAAAGCACTTTAAATAAAATGAGTTCACGAAATTTAAAGTATTTTGGGCGCATTAAATAACGAGCAACAAAAGGAAAAGCAACTAAAATGATACAAATGGTAATGGCACCGCTATTGACAATCCACTGCGGTATGGTATAAAGTTCACTAATACGTGTTAAAAGGCTCAGTATTTTTTCCAAAAAAGATTCCTAAATAGTTGTTTGATTCAGTGCTTGAAGCACGCTTAATGCTTGTACATGTGCTTTAACGTCATGAGCACGTATAATGCTCGCACCATGTTCATATGCTTTAAGATGAAGGGCAAGAGTTCCAGGTAAACGCTCATCAATCGGTGTGGAGATGATCTTATCGATCATCGATTTGCGACTGGCTCCTATAAGAAGCGGATAGCCAAAATGTAAAAAGTGTTCATGGTGTTTGAGAAGTTGTAAGTTATGCTCTAAATTTTTTCCAAATCCAATCCCTACATCCAAAACAATTTTCTTAATGCCAAAGTGGAGTGCTTTTGCGATACGTTCTTCGAAAAAGGCGTCGACTTCTAGCATAACATTATCATAGACAGGCTCATGTTGCATGCTTTTTGGATCACCTTGCATATGCATCAAAATGACTGTTGCATCATATTTTGCTGTCACACGAGCAACATCATCATTCGCAAGCGCTGTAATGTCGTTGACAATACTAAAGCCATGTGTCAAAGCATACTCCAAACACAATGGCGAATAGCTATCAAGTGAAAATTGTGCCTTTTCAAACAGCTTATGCTTGAAAATCAGATCGATAATCGGCTTCACTCGCGAAAGCTCTTCTTGCTCACTGACACCGATGCTTCCAGGACGGCTTGAAACACCGCCTAAATCAATCATAGTAGCACCCTCTTCTATCATGTGTTCAACGTGTTTGAGTGCGGCTTCATCTTTAAAACGACTGCCTTGAAAAAAACTGTCTTCATTGGTGTTGATGATACCCATCACACTAAAATCATCTTTACATGTAAAGGTAAACTCACTCAATTTTTGAGCAACCTCTTTTAACCCAAAAGGTTGAATTTTCTCTTTGTGTGCCAACTCTTTAAGTTGCTTATCATTGGCAATTAAAACGGCATCCACCAAAGGGACTTTACATGTAATGGTGTCTTTAGGGACTGCAAGATCAGCCCCAATGGAAAGAGCATCTTGTTTGAGAATATTGGCAGCAGGTGTTTTTAAATCTTTGATGTAAATAAGATTTAGATGTGTTTTAGGGATTAAAAGTGCACTTCCTTCGTGCGTAACACCAACCGTTTGTAACAATGCTTTGGCATCCATCTGAGATGAAAGTTTATACAGTTTCATCGATATTTCCTAAGCATAATTGAAAGTAAAAGTGAAGTTAAAATTGTTTGTCCACGTGTATTGAGCTCAACAAGATGCAAAAGCTTTTGAAAATGTTCCAATTCCTTTTCGCTAAATCGCAAATGGTGCTCATTGATCGCCTCGAACACAATCGCTTGTACCAAATCTTTTAAAAAGTTTTTCTCTGCATTTTGATGTTTCTGAATAAAAGGATAGATATCCCCAAGATCAAGTTGTTTGAGGTTTAATCCACTCTGAATAATTTCATGCTCAACAATCAACTCTTTTTGAAGTAAACGTGAACGAATTGTTGGTAGAAACGCTGTTTTAGAAGGGGCTACTACAATAAAAACAATGTGACGAGGTGGCTCTTCTAAAATTTTCAGTAGTGCATTTTGCGCTTCAACACGGTACCCTTTTGCTACTAAAATAAGATATTTATTAGCAGATTCTGCGATATAAGCTTCTTTAATAACCTCTTTGGCATCATCAATCAAAAACTCATCTTTGCAAAAGAAGAGATGGCGCTCTTTAGCGTATTCTTCTTGCAAGCTCTCTTTTGCTTTTTCCACATTTTTACAAATTAAAATATGGCTTAAAACACCTTCGTCACTCATTTTCAAAGGTAACCTCGGCAAAAAGCACGGCATCGATACTTTTATCGAGAAGTCTAAAAAGCTGAATTAATTTAATATCTAAACTATCATCATCACTTAAAAGATAAAAGCTATTTTGGACATGTTCATCCATGATCCAAAGGAAGCTATCGTCTTTTCGTTTGGCAATTTGCATCTTGATATCGCTGTTTTTACCCACATAAAAGAAAGTGTATCCACTCGGAAAGGCTTGTGAGAGCATATTTTCTAAAAGTTCAATATCTTCTTTGGTCTTGACTTGATATAAATTGGGATAGAGCGTCTGCAAGGATAAAAATGGTAGCAGCGGTCTATTTTTACGATGATTGTTGATGGCGCGCAACATATAATGGCAAAACCACGCCCGATCATCATCGGTAATCACAATAAAAGTGTGGCCATCCAGAAGATTTTTAAGCATGGAAGCCGCAAGAGGAACCCATTCGAACCTCTTTTCTTCCATCCAACTCATTGAAGAGCCATCTTTGCGTATCTCTTCAAGTGTCCATTTTAAGAATTGTTGCATAAATTATTTATCCAATTGATATGCGCTGTGCAATGCACGAACAGCGAGTTCGCCGTATTTTGCCTGAATAACCATGGAAATTTTAATTTCACTGGTACTGATCATCTCAATATTGATGCCCTCTTTTGCCATAACATCGAACGCTTTACATGCAACACCACTGTGTGATTTCATACCAACACCGACAATCGAAACTTTCACAATCTCACTATCGTATTCCATGACATCGCTCGCTCTAAGCTCGCTCATGGCAGCTTTCGTTATATCAAGCTCATTTTGAGGTACCGTAAAACCAAGATTGGTAGTACCATCGTGTCCTACATTTTGGATAATCATATCAACGTTAACGTTACAACTTGCTAGTTTTTTGAAAATTTCAGCTGCAATACCAGGTTTGTCCGTAACACCACGAAGAGTAACTCTAGCTTGATTTTTATCGAGTGCAATACCGCTTACTAATGGTTGTTCCATACTATTATCTTCCTTTGTAATAAGTGTTCCTTCATGGTCATTAAAACTACTGCGTGTCACAAGATTGACGTTGAGTTTTTTCGCCATCTCAACCGAGCGGCTTTGAAGCACTTTTGCTCCTAAACTTGCAAGTTCCAACATCTCGTCGTAACTAATTTTATCCAGTTTTTTTGCTTTTGGCTCAATACGAGGATCGGTGGTATAGACACCATCAACATCCGTATAAATTTCGCAAAGATCTGCCTCAAGAGCACCCGCAATAGCGACAGCAGAGAGGTCACTGCCCCCTCGGCCTAAGGTTGAAACTTCACCCGCTTCTGTTACGCCTTGAAAACCAGCCACTACGACAATTTTACCTGCTTTGAGTTCTTCTTGCATTTTACTTGTATCAATATATTCAATGTGTGCTTTGGTATGTATTTCATCGGTCACAATGCCCGCACGTCGACCACTCATCGACACAGCAGCATACCCTTGTGCTTCAAGAGCAATAGCAAGTAGTGCACTCGTTACACGCTCTCCAGAGCTAAGTAACATATCGACTTCACGATGGTTAGGCGTTTTACTAAAAAAACCTGCATAGTCTAAAAGCTTATTTGTCTCACCACTCATCGCCGAAACAACGACTACGAGATCATGCCCTGCTTGTTTGCTTTCTATCACTCTTTTGGCAACGGCTTCTATGCGCTCAACACTGCCAACACTTGTGCCACCATACTTTTGAACGATCAACATTTTAAAGATACCCTTCTTTTTTGAAATATTCTAACACCTGTTTATAGACGGGACGCTTGAAATAGGTAATGAAATCAAAAACCTCTTCCAAACTGACAAATCGGTAATCACAAAACTCTGGTTCTTTGGTGGCTATATTAATCTTCGCATCTTTTTTGAGTCTCACTAAAAAATACTTTTGGCTTTGTCCATCAAAAGGATACATTTTCTGAGCAATTTTTTGAGGGAAGTCGTATTGTAACCAGTGCGGATACTCTGCTATAATTTCGACGTCACCTGTACCAATTTCTTCTTCAAGCTCTCGATAAAGAGCCTCTTGTGGTGTTTCTCCCTCATCAATTCCTCCTTGAGGAAATTGCCAAGCACCCTCTATATCGCTACGACTGGCAATAAAAAGTTGGCATTGAAAAGGATATTTTGCAGAGACAATCACAGCAGCAACATTAGGTCTGTATCGTTTTGGTGATTCCATAATTGCGCATTACCTCTATATTTTTGTTAAAATAGTATCTAAAAAGTCATTAAACTTGCTTGATATAAGGAATTTCGTGTTAGCTTATCTGCATATCCCTTTTTGCGATAGTAAATGCCACTACTGCGCCTTTAACTCCTATGAGAACAAGGGTACACTGAAGCAAAACTATATGCACCATATCACCACTCAACTTCGTTTTGAACTTGAAAAATTTAATGCCGAAAAAGAGAGTATCACCTCACTTTTTATTGGAGGAGGGACTCCTTCAACCATTCCTGCTTCGTGGTATGAGCCATTTTTTAAGATGATAACGCCCTATTTAAGCCAAGATGCCGAAGTCACTTCAGAAGCTAACCCTCACTCGGCGACCCAAGAGTGGATACAAACGATGAAGGCTCTAGGCGTCAATCGTCTGAGTTTTGGCGTACAAAGTTTCAATGCAGAAAAGCTCATCTTTTTGGGGCGCAATCATACACCCAAAATTGCACTTCAAGCCATTCATAACGCTTCCGAAGCTGGCATTCAAAATATCTCCCTTGACCTTATTTATGGCACAGCGCTTGACACACCTTCCTTACTTGAAGAAGACCTTCATATAGCATCATCTTTACCAATAAACCATTTAAGTGCTTATGCCCTCACACTAGAAGAAGCAACGCCTTTTTACAAAAGAAAGGATGTAACAAATGACTCTGAAGAGCTGGCTAAAACGTTTGTGCAAGCGATTATTCAAGCAGGATTTCCACAATATGAAATCTCTAATTTTGGAAGATACCAAAGCATTCATAACAAAGGGTATTGGGAGCATCAAGACTATCTAGGCATTGGGGCAGGAGCTGTAGGATTTTTGAATAATAAGCGTTTTTACCCTAGTAAAGAGATTGAAACCTATATACAAAATCCTCTTTTCCAAGAAATCGAAACATTAAGCAGAGAAGATTTACACATTGAAACACTTTTTCTCGGCCTTCGAAGCAATATTGGTATTGTTTTAGATGAATTTAGCCCAAAAGAGCGAGAAAGAGTAAATCTTTTGATAAGAGAAAAAAAGCTTACATGTAAAGATAATCGCGTCTTTAATAACGATTATTTTTTAAGTGATGAGATAGCCCTTTTTATCACTCAGTAGGGTTTTCTTCGAGTGCGACATGGAGAAGTGCTTTGGCTGCTTCTCTTCCTTCATTTACGATATGTTTTACGTCTAAAGCTTTCAATAGTTTTTTCTCATCATAGTCACTTGCTTTTGCAACAATCTTAATCGGTGCATCAAATGACTTTAAAACCTCACACAGCAAGATCAATTTCTTTTCATTATTAATTGCAATAATCACCGATTTTGCATTTTCTACAAAGGCATTTTGAAGAATACTTTTTTCGGCAGCATTACCAAAATAAACAGGTTCACCTCTATTTTGCCCTAGTTTAACCAGATTAATATCATGTTCTAAAACAAGGTAATTCACATTCATCTTCTTCAGACGATAGACAATTTCTTGTCCAAGTTTTCCATAACCACAAACAATAATATGATCTTTAATACCAGAAGAATGAATTTTAAAATCGCCATTGTCAGGCTCTTTGGTAATAGAATTTACAATTTTTTTCATATTTTTAAGAATAAAAGGTGTCATAACCATAGAGAGTACAACTGTCACAATGAGAACTTGAGAGGTATTGGTGCTTATTAAATACGATGAACTGGCTAGGGCTAAAATTGCTAACGAGAACTCGCCCCCTTGGCAGAGTGCCAATCCTGTTTTAAGTGCAACTCTCCCACCTACTGAATAAAATAAAATAGTAAAAACCACCAATGTTTTAAAGGCCATCATGACCCCTAAAAACAGTAAAATTGTGGCGTAATTTTGTGCAATTAAGCTAAGATCAATCTGCATTCCAACGGTGATAAAAAAAAGACCCAGAAGGATATCTCGAAAGGGGACAAGATCGGCTTCGATTTGATGCTTATACTGTGTTTCAGACATCATCATACCTGCCAAAAAAGCGCCTAAAGAGTATGAAAATCCTAAAGAGTGCGATAAAAAAGAAGCACCCACAACTAGTAATAACACTGATGCAATAAAAATTTCTTGAGTATCCGCCCAAACAACAAGCGATAAAAAGCGATTGAGCAGATATTTTCCAATGATAAACATCAAGCCTAAAATAATCACTGCACTGTAAAACGTTTGCAAGAGCAGAGACGAAATAGAACTATTTTGATTTGAAAAAATATTAATCATCAATAAAATAGGAATGACTGCAATATCTTGAAACAAAAGAATTCCAAGTGCTTTACGTCCATAAATTGTGTGTATTGTTCCACTATCATTCAAAATTTTCAGAACAATGGCTGTTGATGAAAGTGCTAGAGCATAACCAATGATAATGGCACTTTTTTTCTCAATTCCAAAAAAGTATTCTGCGCCTAAAGCAATGGCACCTCCTACAAGTAAAACCTGTAAAAAACCATAAAAGAAAACATCCTTTTTCATACTCAAAAGATGTTTGATCGAAAATTCCAAGCCAATCGTAAACATTAAAAAAACGATTCCAAACTCAGCAATTTGTGTCAAAGAATCATTATTGCGACCTAATTTGTACATGTAGGCAATGGCAAATCCCGTAATGATATACCCAATAATCGTTGGAATATTAAAAACGTTTTAACAAAATGTTAAAAATCGTTGCTATGGCCGTTGCACTTAAAATAATCGCTAATATATTATCCACACCTATTCCCCAAATAAAATGATCTCATAACTATTTTTATGTTTAACCAACGGATTTTTAGTTTGCGTACTTTTTTTAGTCAGCCCACTTAGCTCCAAGCGCAAATTCTCAACCAATAACTCATAGTCATCAATTTTGTCTTTAAGTTGCATGATAATATCAACACCCGCTAAATTAACGCCAAGATCACGTGTGAGACGTTGAATCATCTTGATCTTATCAATATCACGTTGTGAATAAAGACGCATTTTTCCATCGGTTCTCGAAGGTCTAACCAATCCTTCCCTTTCATACTGACGAAGTGTTTGAGGATGAATCGTTAAAACTTTTGCAACTACACTAATCAAATAAACAGGTTCTTCATAATCATGGTGCATAAGAGGCTCCTCTTTTTTTATTCCAAAATCCTTAATACGCCTTTAAAGCAAAGCTCTAAAGACTACGCTAACGCTAAGTTTGCCTCAGTGGCAATCTCACGCACCTTTGGTACTTTTTATTCAAGCACTAAAACCATTGATCACACATAGAATTTAGTGTGGTAACTTTGCTTCCATCATTGTTTTAAGATCACTATCCAATGAAGATACTGGAGGCAAAACAATATTGGCAACAAGGTATAAATCGCCTTTCGATTGATTTTTGCGATTGAGTGCGCCATACTCTTTAACTCTAAATTTTTGTCCGTTTTTCGTATCTTCTTTGACTTTTAATGTAATCTCTTTATAGAGCGTATCAACAGCTATTTTACCGCCAAAAAGTGCTGTTTTAAGAGGAATATCAATACTCTTTACCAAATCATCTCCATCGCGCGTGTACTCAGGACTATCAGCAACTTCCACACTTAAGATCAAATCACCTTTTTGACCTTGATACGATTTTCCTTTGTCTTTAACACGCATTTTCTCACCATTTTTAATGCCTGCAGGAATCTTCACATCAAAGCTGTCATTGTTATAGGAAAGGGAGTGTTTTCCACCCAAAATAGCAACATTGAAAGGAATAATAATTTTGGCGCTTACATCCAAATCAGGCTCACTATAACCACCAAATCCACCGCCAAAGCCTGCATTTCCAAAACCACCAAATCCACCGTGACCCGCACGACCACCAGTGCTAAAGCCGCCAAACCCTCCGCTACCGCCGAAGATGCTGCGCAAGATGTCATCTAAATTAGCCCCGCCACCTTGTGAATTTGCAAAATCATGGAAATTTTGGCCACCAAACATGTTATCACCGTATTGGTCATATTGCTGGCGTTTTTGGGCATCACTCAAAATTTCATAGGCAGCATTGATCTCTTTAAATTTTTCTTCTGCACCTGCATCTTTATTAATGTCAGGGTGATATTTGCGAGCTAAACGTCGATAGGCTTTTTTTGATCTCTTCCGCACTTGCGTCTTGAGAGACGTCTAAGGTCTCATATAAACTCTTACTCATGACTTTAACCTTGTATAAATATTTATAGTGATTATAACACAAAACTTTAGTCTAGGTCAATCAACTTACTCGCTGTTTTCTTAATATTTACTTTATATTTACCTCTCTCCCTTATAATGCTTACTAAGAAACTATTAAGGAGTTTATCCATGAAAAAGATTGTTTTTTTATCCATGATCGCATCTCTTTCTCTTTTTGGAGCAACCATAGAAATTGCTCAAATGCCTAAAGATTCTCAGCATGTTGATGCCACATCTCCTAATGTTATACTCTCATACAATAACGCTATAAAAGAGATCAAGAAGAGTGTTGTTAACATTGCGACAACGAAAAAAAGTAAACAAAATGACCAACTTAATGAACTTATGCAAAATCCATTCTTTAAAGACTTTTTTGGTAACCGTATTCCTGAACTAAAACAACAAGAACGTAAATCACATTCACTGGGCTCTGGTGTTGTGATCTCTTCTAATGGTTATATCGTTACCAATTATCATGTTGTTGAAGGGGCAGAAGAGATTCTTATCACGCTACCTGATGATGAGAAAGAGTATAAAGCAAAAGTGATTGGTGAAGATTCAAAAACCGATCTTGCTGTTGTAAAAATTGAGGCAAAAGATTTACATGTTGCTCAATTTGGGAACTCATCAAATCTACTTGAAGGCGATGTGGTCTTTGCCATTGGAAATCCCTTTGGCGTAGGTGAGACCATAACGCACGGTATTATTTCAGCGCTCAATAAAAACAACGTTGGACTGAATCAATACGAAAATTTCATCCAAACAGATGCATCCATTAACCCCGGTAATTCTGGTGGAGCATTAGTCGATAGTAGAGGCGCTCTTATTGGTATTAACAGTGCCATTCTTTCTAAAAGTGGAGGCAATAATGGTATCGGTTTTGCCATTCCTTCCAACATGGTGCAAAAAATTGCAACAACACTGATCGAAACGGGGAAAATCGAGCGAGGGTTCATGGGTATATCAATCGCTGATCTCACCAATGATCTTAAAGAATTGTATGACAATAAACAAGGTGCACTGATCTTAATGATCGAGAAAAACTCACCTGCTGAAAAAGGTGGACTTCAAGTCTCTGACCTTATTATTGAAGTTGATGGAGTGAAAATCAAAAACTCTAATGAACTCAAAAATACAGTAGCCGCCATCGCTCCTGATAAAACCATTACAATTACCTATGAGCGTGATAAAAAAGAGAAATCAACTAAAATCAAGCTAGCAAAAATGGAAGCAGACCAAACGACCAATAGTAATGGCGAAGCTAAATCGACCACATCTAGCCCCGTTGAGGGACTAAGCCTTTTAGAAATTAACGATAAAACGAGAGCACAATATCAAATACCCAAAGAGATAGAAGGTGTACTTATCTTGGATGTCAAAGAAGATTCCAAAGCAGAAAAAATAGGCTTTAGAGAGGGTGATATCATCATTCAAGTAGAACAAATGCACATCACATCTCTTAAAGATTTCAATAACGCCCTTAAAGAGTATAAAAACAGTAAAAAAACGTGTTGTCATTAACCGTCAAAACTACCGTGCTATCCTCGTTATGCCCTAATATTTAGGAGGCAAATGCCTCCTAAATCAGCTATAATATCCTTTACATGTAAGGAGTGGGTGTATGACACATATTTTGATGATTGAAGATGATTTGGAGCTTGCTGAAATTTTAATGGAGTATTTAGAACAATTTGATATCGCTATTACGATTGCAGATGATCCCTATTTAGGTCTTTCAACACTTGACACCAAAAAATTTGATCTTATTATCTTAGACCTTACCCTTCCAGGAATTGATGGACTTGAAGTATGCAAAGAGATTCGCAAACATCACACCATTCCTATTATTATTTCATCAGCACGGACAGATATTACAGATAAAGTCACGGCTCTTGAAAACGGGGCAGATGACTACTTACCAAAACCGTATAATCCAAGAGAGCTACAAGCACGTATTATGAGCTTATTACGTAGGCAAAAGGGAGTTGTTGCTACCGAACAAAGCATTCAAAAAATAAAAGATTTGATTTTAAATGAAGAACAAATGATTATCATCTTACAAGGGAAAACACTCCATTTGACAGCTGCAGAGTACGGTATACTTGGTTATTTGATGAAAAAAGAAGGCGGTGTTGTCTCACGTGAAGAACTTATCTACAATATTGAGGCTATTAGCGAAGAGACAACGAATAAAAGTATTGATGTGATTATTGGACGTATTCGTCAAAAACTTGGTGAAAACCCCAAAGAGCCCAAATACATTCATGCCGTCCGTGGCGTAGGATATAAGTTTTTACAATGACCAAATCTTCTATTTTTTACAGTATTACCTTTATTTTTGCTATCAGTATTGTGAGTATTTTCTTAGCGTTACTTTTTTTATTGGAATATGACAAACAAAGCTATACCGATAAGCTCAATGCAAAATATTCGATTATAGCGCGTGCAACACTCTTTCATCTCAATAACTTTATTACCAACGATGAACTGAAAAGACAGGTACAAGGGTACCAAATGCGTGAAATTACGGATAAAGAGACACAGACTCTCATCATTCAAAATGCACAAGTGATTCAAAAAATTTCTGATCGTATTGGTACCAGTGCTATTTTACGTTATGACAACAACCACTATCTACACATTGAAACAAAATACTCTTCACTCCTTCTCAAAGATGAAGATTTTCAGCCTTATCGTTATGATCTTATTAAAACAATTTTTGGCGTTGTTTTTGCCATTATTATTGTTGCTTATATTTTAACGATTCGTAAACTAAAACCTCTGCGTAAGCTTAAGCGCCAGATGGACCGTTTTGCAAAAGGAGATCTTGATATTAATTGTAAAACAGATGGCGAAGATGAAATTTCTCAGGTAGCAAATTCATTTCATAATGCGGTTGAACAAATCAATAAACTTAATCACTCAAGGCAGCTTTTTTTGCGTAACATTATGCATGAGCTCAAAACCCCTATTACTAAAGGTCGTATTAGTGCTGAAATGCTTGAGAATGGGAAGCAACGTGATCGTTTAATCGGTACATTTGAAAAGCTTGAACTGCTTATCAATGAGTTTGCATCGATTGAGCAGATTACTTCAGGTGAAGGTCTCAAAAACATCAAACCTTATCGCTTAGTTGATATGCTTGATGAAGCCATTGATCTTGCAATGATTAATCCAAAACAGATCGAAATTGATATGATTGATGATGAAATTATTTTACATGTAGACTTTAGACTTTTCACCACCGCTATGAAAAATGTGATTGACAATGGTATAAAATACTCCATCGATCAAAAAATAAGAATTATAGCAACTAAAGAAAAAATATCTTTCATCAGCCAAGGCAAACCTCTTACCTACGACCTGGAGCATTATCTTGAACCTTTTGTACAAGAAAAAAATTCACATCAAAGTTTTGGCTTAGGACTTTACATTGTACATCATATTGTCAAGGCACACCACATTAACTTTACCTATGAACACAAAGAAGGCTATAATTATTTTAATTTTGAACAAATCGAAACGCTTGCATAAATTTTAGAGTACAATTAAAATAAATTAGAATAATCAAAGGAGTTATCATGTCTGGAATTGCTTTTTCTAAAATCAATTTAACAAATCTTATTGACCATCATATAGCACTATTAGAACGCTTTGGTATTAAAGATGAAGTCCCTTTCTCCTTGATTTTCTTTTCACTTGAGGACCGTAAAGAGATTGATAGCTTAGAGATGTTCCAAAGAATTTTAAGAAGAACAGATGCTATCTTTAATCATAGCAATCATTATGTAGTTATGCTTACAGGAACCGACTGGAATGGTGCTACAGAGGTGCTTTCTGGTATTCAAAGCTTTTTAGATCAAAAACCGTATGATAATGTGGTTACCTACCCAGATGATGGAGTAGATGCTAAAACGCTTTTACATAAACTCAATAATATCGTTGAAGAGAATTGCAATATTACAACAGATTTATTTCAGTAGGCTTGAAAAGCCTACTGAACATCTAATTTTACTCGTTTCTTAACGTATCAAGCACATTAATTTGTGTTGCTTTATGCGCTGGATAATAGGAAGAAAGCGTTACGATAAAACTAGTTCCAATGACGATAAGTACAAAATCAAGCATCGAGAGATCTAATGGTAATTTCGCTGTTCCATAAACATCTGCTGGTAAAGAGATAATATCAAATGAACCTAATACGAAAAGTGCCACCCCCCCAAGTAAAATACCAAAAAGCATTCCTCCACCGCCAATCACAAGTCCTAGATAGAAAAAAGTATTTTTGATCTCTTTTTTATACGCACCCAAAGAGAGTAATAAAGCAATCTCTTTGCGCCTATTCATGACTGTCATTAAAAGCGAGCTAATAATATTTAAAGAAGCAATTAAAATAATAAGCATCAAAACAATAAATAAAGCCCTTTTTTCAAGCGCTAAAGCTGCAAAAAAGTTACCATTCATCTGCCACCAACCCACAATGCCTAAGTCATCAGGGAGAACTTTACGAATTTTTTCAATATCCACAAATGGTTCGCCCGAATAAATATGAATCCCATCAAACTGACCAACTTCATATTGCATAACTTGCGCTAATGAATCAAGGGTTGTGTACATATAAGCTTTATCGTACGCCATCAAGCCAGAACGAAAGGAACCTTGAAAATTGAAGCGTTTCATTTTAGGAATGAGGCTCATGCCACCAGGATCATTTTTGGTAAAGATGAGTGTCGCTTTTTCATCTTGTGCAAAAAGATGTGTTTTAGCAATTTCACTACCTGTAATCAAATCATATTTATCAAGCGTCTTCCCTTTAATAGCTTCAGCTACAATAGCATTAATTTTTGCTTCTTGATCGAAATTCACACCAAAGAGCATGCCACCTTCCAAACGATTACCTTTTTTGATAATCACTTGTGTCGAAATATAGGGGCTAAACTTGAGTTTTGGAAACTGTTCTTCCAGTGCATTGAGTTGAGTCTGATTGACAGGAGAAAAACTACGTGAATAGATAGAGAGAGGATAATTCATGGTAAAGAGTTTTTTTTCAAACTCTTTATCAAATCCATTCATAATCGCCATAGCAACCATAAGGACGGTCAATCCAATAGCTACCCCAAAAAAAGCCAAAAGCGAAATAACTGTAATAAAAGGTTGAGACTTGTCAAAACGTAAATACTTTTTGACAAGGTAAAAACTAAGATTTTTTTGCACGCTAGGCCCTTATGCTAAAAGCCCTTTTTTAGGACCACTCTTACCACAACATTGTTTATATTTTTTACCACTTCCACATGGGCATGGCTCATTGCGTGCTGCTTTTTTATCTTTTTCATCATCTTCTTCTGCATAAGGGCTTTGATGTTGAAGTGTAGCATTGGCATTTGCCTCTTCCATCCTTCGAATCATCTCATCCATAGCACGCTTTTCTTCTTCTTCTTTGTTATCACGAAGTTGAACAATATGCAATGTTCGAAAACATTCATATTTGATTTGTTCTACGAGCTCCATGAAAAGGTTATAACTCTCTTTTTTATACTCGGTCAAAGGATCTTTTTGGTTATACCCACGAAGACCAATACCTGTTTTTAAAATATCCATTTGGTATAAATGTGCTCGCCATGTATTATCAAGAACCTGAAGGTATAAAATACGTTCAATTTCTTTACGTTGAGTCTCATCAACGACAGACATTTTGGCATCAAAACTCTCTTGAAGTTCTTCAATAATCACATCTTTAAGTTTTGTAAACTCTAAATTTTGTAATTGTTGTACATCAAATGAAGCATTTAATTCATCTTGAAGAATAGATATAAGATGTTCAATGTTATACTCTGTCTCTGCAATACCTTCGTAAATCTCAGCTTTATAAAGTAAATTCGTCACAAAATCCACACGAATCTCTTTAATTCTTGTTTCAATATCGAAGTTAGGATTCAAAAGATCATTTCTAAAGTTATAAATTGCTTTACGTTGTTTATTAGCGACATCATCGTATTCCAAGAGGTGCTTACGAGATTCAAAGTGAAGTGCTTCTACTTTTTTCTGTGCATTTTCAACTGCACGAGTCACCATTTTTGATTCAATATGTTCACCCTCTTCAATTCCTAAACGCTCCATAATGGCTTTAATACGATCACTTCCAAAAATTCGCAAAAGGTTGTCTTCCAAACTTAAGTAAAAGCGGCTTTTTCCATTATCGCCTTGACGACCTGAACGTCCACGAAGCTGGTTATCGATACGTCTACTTTCATGGCGTTCTGTTCCAATGATATAAAGACCTCCAAGGGCTTTAATTTCATCTTCAAGCTTGATGTCAACACCACGACCTGCCATATTAGTTGCAATCGTTACAGCGCCTTTAACGCCTGCATCTTTGATAATTTGCGCCTCTTTTTCATGATTCTTCGCATTTAAAACAGAATGAGGAACTTTCTCTTTTTTAAGCAGCGAATGGAGTAACTCACTTTTTTCAATAGAAGCCGTACCCACAAGAACGGGTTGACCTTTTTCATGACACAGTTTGATATCTTTAATAACTGCTTCAAATTTCTCACGTTCCGTTTTATAGATAAGATCATTCATATCTTCTCTGCGCATTGGAACATTTGTAGGAATTGAGATTACATCAAGATTATAAATCTGTGCAAACTCCGTTGCCTCTGTTTGTGCAGTTCCCGTCATACCTGCGAGTTTATTGTAAAGTCTAAAATAATTTTGGAAAGTGATGTCTGCAAGTGTTTGAGACTCTTCTTTGATCATCACGCCTTCTTTAGCCTCTAAGGCTTGGTGCAACCCTTCGCTAAAACGTCTTCCTTCGCTTAAACGTCCCGTGAACTCATCAACAATAATAATTTCACCCTCACGCACAACATAGTCTACATCAGCAACAAATAGATAGCGTGCTTTAAGTGCTTGATCAAGATGATGAGATAGAACAGCATTATCAAGGCTATAAAGGTTATCGACACCAAAAAGTTTTTCAGCATTACTTATGCCATCTTCGGTCATTAAAACAGTTCTATTTTTTTCATCAACCGTAAAATCTGCTTCTTTAGTCAACTTTTGAGCAACACCATCTGCAATTTTATAGCCATCTAATGTCCGATTTGCAGGACCAGAAATAATTAAAGGCGTTCTTGCTTCATCAATAAGAATTGAGTCCACTTCATCAACAATAACAAAATTATGGGCACGTTGAACTTTTTCATCAACGGCATAACGCATATTGTCACGTAAATAATCAAATCCAAACTCATTGTTCGTTCCATACGTAATATCTGCATCGTATTGTGCTTTACGTTTAGCGTCATTGTCCAAATCATTGGTCACAATACCAACACTTAAACCCAAGAAGTTATAGATACGTGACATATCAGCGGCATCTCTTTTTGCAAGGTAATCATTGACCGTTACAACATGAACACCTTCGCCAGACATTGCATTTAAAACAACAGGAAGTGTTGCCACAAGCGTTTTACCTTCACCTGTTTTCATCTCTGCAATATTTCCACCATGAAGCACTAATCCACCTACCATTTGTACATCAAAATGACGCATACCCGTCGTTCGTTTACTTGCTTCTCTTGTAATAGCAAAGACATCATTTAAAATAGTCTCAAGTGTTTTTGTTCCTGATCGAACGTCTGCTTTAAAAGCATTAAAGGCATCTTTTAGGGCTTCATCGCTTAATTTTTCATACACTGGCTCTAAGGCATTGATATTTTTAACGCGTGCTTGAAGCTCTTTAACAACACGATCGTTTTTAGTGCCAAAAATTTTACGAACAATATTACTCAATAGCATCTGATTCCACCTCTATTTTCATTACTTTTTTACTATTAACTTTTCTTAAAACTTGGGATTTTATCATACTTTTACTATCTATTTGATAAAACTCCATATCTTATTATCTTTACGAGGAGTAATTTATGCGATTTTTTTGGATGTTTCTCTGTTTGACAACACTCCTTTTTGCCAAGATTGACCACTTTAAAACCATTCAAAGTGATTTCACTCAAAAAAGTGACCAACGATCAAAATAAAACAATTGTCTATGAGGGGATGTTTTACGCTACAAACGATAAAAAGGCACTTTGGATTTACGAAAAACCTGTGGCTAAAAAAATTTACTTTAACAATACACATGTTTTGATTATTGAACCTGAATTAGAACAAGCGATTATTACAACACTGGACAATACTCCCAATATTGCACAATTACTGCAAGATGCTAAAGAGATTGCTCCGAATAAATATGTAACAAAATTTATGGACACAACGTATACAATCTTTGCACATAAAGATAGTATTGACAAGGTTGTTTATCGTGACAAATTGGATAATGCTGTTGAAATTAGTTTTTCAAACCAGACAACAAACCTTTTTTTAGATGAAGAACTGTTCCGTGCTGAAATCCCTAGAGGATATGATGTCGTACGCGAATAATTTTTTTAAAGATAAGCGATTTAAATCTTTACATGTAAAGATTTAAATCGCATCAAAAGCTGCTGGTTTTCCAAAGAAATAACCTTGAAAATAGTGACATTCCATCTCTTTGAGCAATTCAAATTGTTCTTTTGTTTCCACGCCCTCCGCAATCACTTCCATATTGAAACTTTTACCAATAGAGATAATGGTCTCAACAATCAAAGCATCACTTCTATTGAGGATAAAATCTCGTACAAAAGATTGATCAATTTTTAATTCGTCAACATTCAAATGCTTCAAATACTGCAAACTAGAATATCCTGTTCCAAAATCGTCAACGGACAAAGAGACACCTAACATTTTTAACTCACGAATCTTCGCCAATGCTTTAGCACTATCTCGAATCAAAAGACTTTCTGTTAGTTCTAAACAGATTAACGATGGATTGATCTGAGTTGAGGCTAATGTCTTTTGAACAGTTTCTACAAAATCTTCACGCTCAAACTGTTTTGTACTCACATTAATCGAAACACGCCATGTAGATTTTTCAACATCGTTTTGCCAATATTTCACTTGCGCCATAGCCTCTTTTAAAACCCAATCGCCTAAAGGAATAATCAAACCAGATTCTTCACATAAAGGAATAAACTGCATAGGCGAAATCAACTCACCATTGGTTGCCTTCAGACGTATCAGAGCTTCAACTCCTGTTACATTAGCATTAGCATCAACTTGCGGTTGGTAAAATAAAACAAACTGTTCAGAATCAATTGCATCTCTAAGCTGCTGTAGCATAGAAGATTTTTCTTCCATTATTTTTTGGATATGCGGATCAAAAAAACGAATGGTATTACGGCCATCCGACTTTGCCGTATACATTGCACTATCAGCATGGCTTAATAATGTCGCGGCATCCTCATCTCCATCAAAAAGACTAATACCAATGCTCACAGTAATATAACAAAGATAGGCATCAATCAAAAAAGGTTCTTTCGTTGCAAGTAGAATTTGCATTGCAGAATGTTCTGCTATTTTGGCAGCTTCTTCGATACTATTTGTAAGATTTGGCAATAAAAGGGCAAATTCATCACCCCCAAATCTAGCAACAATATCGTGCTCTTTTGTAAAGTTTTCAAGGCGGCGTGCCATCATTATCAACAATTTATCGCCAGCCGTATGCCCTTTGAGATCGTTAATGGATTTAAAATTATCTAGATCCATAAAGAGTAATGCTCCATAAGTATTTTTATGTTTATTGGCATTAATACAAAGTTTAATTTGTTCTGTTAGTAAGATTTTATTGGCAAGATTCGTTAAAGAATCATAATATGAAAGTTTTAAGATATTCTCTTTTTGCAAAAATGAATTAATAGCAAAACCGATATCTCCCGCCAACTCTTCGATCATCGCGCGTTCTTCAATACTAAAACCCTCTGGCATAGTTGTACAAATACTCATAACACCTAATGATTTTGGTGCAAACTTGTCACTTTGCAGTACCGTAATATAGGCTTCACTTACATTGTAGCGCAATATTGTTAGTTGGCAATTGTGAGGTAAATTTTCACTTGTAGGAGTAAGAATACGAAATCCTCCCTGTGTAAAAACCTCTTTTTCTATCGGATTGATATCGTGTTCTTCATCAAAACCAAAAGATTCTTTTACATGTAAAGCTCCATTTTCATAGAGTGAAATCTTTACATGGGCAAAAGATGTATTTGCAAAAAGACATTTCGCTGTTTCAGATAATAACGCTTCTAATGTTTGAGTCGTAATTAAAATTTGATTACTATCAGCAACCGTACGAAGAACTGCGTAAAGGTGCTTTTGTTGCGCATATGATTTCTCTAGCTCTATGCTCTTTTGAGTAAGCATTTTAGTCCGCTGTAACACTAATGTTTCAAGTTCTTTTTTCTGTTCAACATCGCGCTTGGTCAACTCTCGAATTGCCATATACATCAAAACCAATAAACCAATCACTACCATTGAGCTAAATATAGTTTCTTTCCAAAAAAGTCCTACGACATCATCAAATAAAGTCTTTTTAGGAATTTTAATGCTGGTTAAACCTCGTACTTCACCTAATTTATAGCCATATGCATTATTGTAACGTTTTGCAATATAAGGTAAAACTTCATTTTTTTCTCCGTGGCAAGCTAAACAATATGCCTGTATACGCAAAGGAGAAGCAAAAAAGAAAAACTCTTTTCCCCCCTCATTCACCAGTTTAATTGTCTCATTTTTATCAGGGTTTTGGTTGAAATATGTAATTGCCTTCATCTCAAGATCATCGGCTTTATTTACAGGATTACGTGGACGATCAGAAACATTGTGAATCGTAATGCCTTGTGTAGAACGCTTCAAAAACTCATCACTAATATGGGTTGAAGCATGCGCGGGAAGGAAACCTATCGTGGAGTCATTAAGATCAATACCGCTCTCTAAAAATTGCTGATGATAGACTAAACGCATTGCCATAAAATAGTCATGAAGTGTTTTGGCTTTAGAATAGGCGCGAATTTTTGCTAAATCTTCGGCTTGCTGATATAAATAAGTGATAACAAAAGCATTGGCACATAAAACCAAAAGAGCCACAATCCAAAAAAGACGTTTAGTTAGGTTAAGTTGTCTCACTTTGCGGCTCCTTTTTTAATATTCAGAGTCAGTAAAAGATTGTAATCAATTATAACTTAGATTGGTGTTATAAAGATTTGGGAATACTTTTTAAAAATAAATATCCAACAAGTCCAGAGAGAAAAGAGCCCAATAAAATCGCTAATTTATCAGCATAATGAAACAAATCAGTATCATTATAGGCTAACGTATTGACAAAAAGACTCATGGTAAAACCAATACCTGTAAGAATTGCAATACCATAAAGCTGTTTAAAACTGCTGCCACTTGGCAAAGAAGCTAATCCACATTTAATTGCCAATACACTTAAACCAAAAACACCTAACTGCTTACCTAAAAAAAGACCGAGCATAATACCTAAGGAAACATCTGAAAAAAGTGCACCTAGTGACACATCTTTAAGATCAACACCTGCGTTTACAAAAGCAAACAGTGGAAGAATAATAAAGGCAACCCAAGAGTGAAGACCATGTTCCATCTCCTTGAGCATTGAAAAACGTTTACCCTCTTTAGTGTGAGAATAAAGAGGAATACAAAAGGCGAGTAAAACACCTGCAATGGTCGCATGAACACCAGATTTTAATACACTCACCCACAGAATAATCCCAATTAAGATATAAGCAGCTTTTTTGACAACGCGTAGATAATTCATCGTTGTTAATATAATAATAGCACATAAAGCTACAATAATGGATACTAATGATAAATCACTGGTATAAAATAACGCAATGATAACAATAGCCCCAAGATCATCAATAATAGCCAGAGCCATTAAAAAGATCTTTAAAGAAGTAGGAATACGAGAGCCTAAAAGTGAAAGAATCCCTAATGCAAAAGCAATATCCGTAGCGGTAGGAATAGCCCAACCTTTCATAGAAAAAGAATCTGCATGATTAAAAAAAGTAAAAAGAAGAGCAGGCATGATCATACCGCCAAGAGCTGCAATAGCTGGTAATGCTATTTGACGCCTAGAAGAGAGCTCGCCTTCAAGAACTTCTCGTTTAATTTCAAGCCCAACAAGAAAAAAGAAAATAGCCATCAATCCATCATTGACCCATAGTAATAATGGTTTAACAATACCAAAAGAACCTATACTTATTTGAACAGGTGTATGAAGAAAATGAGTGTAAAAATCTGTTAAAAAGCTATTTTGACACAAAAGAGCGAGGAGTGTTACGATGATTAAGATAACTCCAGAAGAAGACTCTTTTTTAATGAACTCTTCTATCGTTGTAAACATAAAATCCCCTTTCTGATAGTATTTTTATACTAACATATTGAGGTAAATAGTTTATAAATAATGTTTACTTGCCAAGGCAAAAACTGCTAAACATCTTTTCCAAAATCTCATCACGTTCAAAGGCAGTTGTGATCGATGATATACTATGAATGGCTTCATTGATATGAAAAGCAAAGAGCTCAAGCTCCCCTTCTCCCAGTAGTTTATAAGAGTTTAGAACATTTTCATAGGCTTTTTTAACAGCTTCAATTTGGCGTGCAGACGTAAGCATTATGCTGTCATCGGTTGTTGTTTGATCTAAAAGTATTTCGAGTTTTTGAGTAAGCTTATAGCTGTCACTTTGACATGAAAGCGCTATGAAATCTGGTCCTAAATGTTGAGTCTCAAAGTGATTTGGCAAATCAATTTTATTGAGAACCATTAAAATTTGTTTTGACTCTGCATAATTTTGAAGTAATGCTAGTATCTCTTTATCTTCGTTATCACATGGCATACTGTTATCAAATAGAGCAATGACAATCTCAGATTCTTCAATAGCCGCGATAGAACGCTCAATTCCTATTTTTTCAATCACATCATGCGCTTGTCTGATGCCTGCAGTATCTACAATACGCACTAAATGTGTGCCAATGCGCAGTTCTTCTTCAATCGTATCACGTGTTGTCCCAGCGATGTCGCTAATGATGGCACGATCATAACTAAGAAGAGTATTTAGCAGTGAACTTTTGCCGACATTGGGTTTACCTACGATAGCGATCTTAAAGCCTTGCATCAGTCCTTGCCGGCGTTTACTACTCTCATAGGTTTTTAAAAGCTCTTTAGCAAGTATATCTAACTTCACTCTGATATTTTCGATCATATTCAGAGGCAAATCTTCTTCGGCATAGTCAATATTCACTTCAACAAAAGCAAGAATTTCAATCAATAATTCTCTGACATGTAAAACAAAATCTCGAAGTTCACCTTTGAGTTGGCGAGTAAGCATTTTAGCAGCATCCACACTTTTTGTCTCAATAAGCGCAGCAATAGCTTCTGCTTCAGAGAGGTCAATTCTGCCATTTAAAAAAGCGCGTTTGGAGAATTCACCCGGATTGGCAAGTCGTGCACCATGATGGATAAGCGCTTCTAAAACAATCCCTGCAACAACACTACCACCATGGCATTGAAATTCAACCACATCTTCAGCAGTAAAGCTGTGAGGTGCTTTAAAATAAATCACAATGGCTTGGTCAATAGCATCACCCAAATAATCGTGCAAAAATGTTAGTGTGGCAAGGCGTGGATCAAAGGTTTTTTTGTGAGAAAGTTTTTGAGCCAACGCAAGGGCATTGGGACCACTGACACGAACAATCGCGATGGAACCAATCCCTGCACTTGTGGCAATAGCAGCAATAGTATCTATGCGGTTTTCCTATTGAAATCATTGACAACAATAAATTTTCCGCCATCTTTTCCTGATTTAATACCGACATATTTTTCAGGGAACTGAGCACGAAGTGCTTCAAGGGCAATTTTGATAAGAACACCATCTAAAATTTTTGTTTGTCCTTTACCACTGTTTCGAATACGCTCAATAACTGGGGCAAGGTATTTATCAATCATCTCTTCTTGGTTCTTCAAAAATTCTGCAATTTCAAGACGAATATTCAGTCCATATTTAAGATTGATCCAGTTATAGAGCAAATATGAAAGTGCTTTATAACGATACCCTTCTTTACCGATGAGCAACGCTGCATCTTCACCACTAAATTCAATCAAAATTGTATCATCACTGTATTTTGAAATAATAGGACTTTCAAGTGTAAAACAACTGTACTTGAAGAGATTTTTAATCTGCATACGAACTTCATCAATTACATCATTAATTTCTCGTTTTTCATGATGAAAGTTTTGGTCAATTGCAGTAGAAACGATAGTATGTCTTGGCTCTTTAACAGACGTTTTGACAACTTCGACTTTAGGCTCAAGAGTAGGAGCTGTTGTCTCTTTTGATGGAACAACAATAGCAGTTTCTGATTCAATTTTTTTCTCACCAGCCTCACTTCGTGGAAACTCTTTTTTGCCTTTATTGCGTCTATTTTTGTTACGCCTATTACGGTCTCTTCTCTCATCATTAAAAGATGAATCAGCTTCGTTATTGCTACTACTCTCTTCATTACGGTGAGGAACAAATTCTTTGCGATCGCGTTCTTCTCTCACAGGTTTAGTGCCTTTACGTTGCACTTCAATAATGGCACTTTTTTTAAAAAGCCCAAGAAATCCACTTGAACCATTTTGAACAATATTAATATCTAAATCTACGACCGAACAAGACAACTCACTCGCGGCTTTGGAGTAAGCTTCTTGGAGTGTTGCTGCTTCTACTTTGATCATTTCTCGACCTTTTGCTCTTCATGTTTTTTTGCGAAAAGTTTATTGACATAAAACTGTTGTACGATAGATGCTACGTTGTTGGTAAACCAGTAAAGTGTTAAACCTGCAGGGAAAGTTACAAAGAAAAAAGTAAAGATAAGTGGTAAAAACTTCATAATTTTCTCTTGCATTGGATCGGTAAAGGTTGTTGGCGTAATACGTTGATGTAAGAACATCGTGATACCCATTGCCACCGGCAAAATAAAATAAGGATCTTTAATCGCTAGATCTTGCACCCAAAAAATCCATGGTGCACCTTTAAGCTCAATTGCATTTTGAAGAACACGATATACGGCGAAGAAAACAGGAATTTGCAAGACAATTGGCAAACATCCACCCATTGGATTCGCACCGTTTTTCTTGTAAAGTTCCATCATATGCGTATTAAGCTTCTGCTTATCATCCGCGTATTTTTTCTGCAACTCTTTTACTTTTGGTGCAAGCTCTTTAAGCTTGTTCATCGAAACCATACCTTTGTATGTCAAAGGATAAAGCACTAAACGAACGGTGATGGTCATAGCAACAATCGCCCAACCCCAGTTACCAAAAATACCATGCAAGAAAGCAAGAAGTGCAAACAGTGGTTTAGAAATAAACGTAAAGAAACCATATTCAATCACATCTGTAAGCTCAGGACTAATCGCTTTGAGTTTTACATGCTCTTTAGGTCCAATGTAACCACTCAGTTTAAAATCTTCTTCACCTTTAACGAATAAAAGTGGATTTTTATTTTGACCAACAGAAACAACGCTCTCTAAACCTTTACCCAGCTCATAAAAAAATGTGGTGTAGTATTTATCCGCCCCAGCTACAATTTTTGCATTTGCGAAGTGATCATCATTTTTAGCATCGCCATCTGCGATCGTTTTAATACTACCATCAGATTTTTTAATTAACGCACCATGAAAGGTGTAACTATCAACCGCTATACTAGGTCTAACACCGGGAGAAAGAAAATATTCTTTAGGCGTTGAAAGCTTTACATGTAAATCATATTTACCTGAAGGAAAGAAGGTAATGGTTTTGGTGACAACAACATTGCTGAGAGTCTGCGTTAAAACAACGCTACTACCATTTTCACTGACATCAATTTTATCTTTGTCAGCGCTGTAAGACATAACAAAAGCATCTTCATTGATGGCTTTATCACTAAATCGAATTTCAAGGGGTAAAAGAGATTGAGAAGCATCGATAAGCTGAAAACGCTCACCCTTGTCATCTTTATATTTGGCCTCTTCAAGATAAAACTTTGCAATTCTGCCAAGTCTGTCGATCTGAACTTCGTAGCCAGCCGCTTTAATTGTTGTAATAATTTCACCTACATTGGATGAACTCTTAGGAGTTCCAGCAACATCTACACTACTCACAGACTTTACGTCAGCAGGTGCACTAGTGGTTGATGATGGCGTTGCATTTTGTTCAAGTGTTGTGGTTTCAGTAAGCGGAGGATTTTTGGGGATAAAAAAAATGATCATACAGAGCAAAAAATAAAAATGATAATACAGTGGCAATAATAATGCGCATCTGCGGAGTGAGTTTATCTGTCACGAGATTCCCTTTATTTCGTTGTTTTAAAAGATTTTACCACGTAAAAACTTTGCATATCTTTTGGTACAAACCAAAAAGTGATACGATGAGTGCATGGTTGTTTGAGAGAAAGAGGAAGAGGAGATACAAATTTTTTAGTCACGACTGGATAGTCGATTCCTCCAGCAAAAAGCTGATTGCATCTCAAAATGCGTATAAAACTGTAAAAGATAGCTTTTAAAAAACTATTGTGTAGAAGCTGCTCTTTGGCATATTGCGAACATGTCGGATAATACCTACAACTTCCATAGCCAATCAGTGTAAAAAACTTCTGATAAAGCTTTATCAACAACAATGCTAAAGACTTCATTCTTTAACACAGTTTAATTTTTTCAAAGACCATATAATCCCTTTTTTCAAAGCATCATACGATATGTGATTAATCTTCTCTTTTGCTACAAAAACATACACGCCATCATGTAAAGTGTGTTGAATTTCTAAAAATATAGCCCTAAATCGTCTTTTGGCTAAATTTCGCTTGATAGCATTACCGACTTTTTTACTTGCCGTAAAGCCAACTCTTTTTGTTGTATCGTTATTGTAAAAGACTAAGGCACCTTCATAATGCCATTTTTTTGCATGGTTATAAACGTATGAATACTCTCTCGTCGCCTTGAGAGTTTCATAATCTTTTAAGCGGCCAATCTGCTTCTACCTTTAGCACGACGTGCTGCAATAACTTTACGTCCACCCTTAGTTTTCATTCTAAGTCTGAAACCATGTGTACGCTTTTTAGGGGTACTATGTGGCTGATACGTTCTTTTCATCAAAATTTCCTTTAATAAAAAATAATTTAAGGTACGGATTTTACCTTAGCTTTACTTAAAATTGCATGAGCTTCGATTAAGCATCGCTTTACATGTAAGCCTTTAGTGCAACTCCATAACCATTTTTTTCAAAGATTCCTTGTCAATTTTAGCTTCACTTAGACTGGTTTGTGGAAGCTTTTCTTTATAGACAACAATGGAAGGAATCATGTGATTTGGGAGATGTTTTTTAAGCTCAAATAAAATCTCATTTTTAGACATTTCACGTGATGCACTGTAGACCATCACAATCTCTTCTTCTGTTTTTTCATTTTCGATGGAAAAAACAGCACATTGGCTGATTTGAGGCAATTTATCGTGAACAACGCTCTCAATTTCATACGGACTGATTCTAAAACCACTGACTTTAATCATATCATCCTTGCGTGAAACAAAGTAGAGATAGCCCTCTTCATCTCTATACACAAAATCGCCACTTGCGACGACAATTTCATCGGTCAGATCACCTTCTAAATTGACCACCTTGTCTAAGATTGCAATGCTTTTATACCGTTTTTGCGTATCTTCTTTTGATTTCCAATAGCCTTTGTAAATGTAGCCACCACGATGGATCAATTCACCAATTTCACGTGGTTGACACTCAAAACCTTGCTCATTGATAACATGAATCTCCACACCAGGAATTGGCTTTCCAATGGAATTAGGACGGATTTTAAGTTGTGCTGGGTCAAGGTACGTTGAGCGAAAGGCTTCGGTAAGACCATGCATCGAATAAAACTTAGCATTAGGGTAACGCTCTTCAATATCCGCAATCATTTTAGGGGTAATTTTTCCACCTGAAGAGGTCACAATACGCACATTACCCAAAAGCTTTGCATTGGGAATTCGCTTAGGATCACTTTCAAACATCTGCGTAATATGCGGAGGCATGATTGGTAAAACCGTTACATGATCATTGATAAGGTGATTAAAAAAATCTGCTGGAAGCGCTAAGGAGTGTAGCGCCAACGTTGCATGGTTGTAAATGGAGCAAAAAAGCTGATTAAGGCCGTAATCCAAAATAAAAGGCAATGTTCCAGAAAGGACATCACTCTCTTTAAGTTCAAGATAATTTGAAGCAACTCTGGCACTATCGATGAGATTGCGGTGCGTGATAACAATACCACGAGGGAAACCCGTCAGTCCAAAGCTATAGGTGATCGCCGCATTTTTATAGTCGCCAATATTACATGTAAAAATATCACTGCAGCATTTATAGATCTCTTCAAAGGAGACAATATTACGCTCACTCGCTTCATAAGTGATAATTTTACCTTGAAAATTAATCTCATCAATGCTTTTAATCTTTGATTTATCGGTAATAATACAAGTAATACTGCAATCATTGATAATATGTTCTACTTGCTCAGGTTTCAATAGACGTGAAATAGGAACAAAAATATGCTCTGTTGAGAGAAGTGCTAAAATCGCAATAATTTGCTCGCTACTTTTGTGTGAATAAATACCGATACGTGAACCACTTGGAAGTGCAAGCTCACTCAAGTAACGTGCTATTTGATTGACCTTACGAAACAGATCAGCATAGGTTAATTTTTTAGCACCATCAATGATAGCCACTTTATCAGGGCATGTTACAGCAGCTTTTTCAATGAGTGCACGAATACAATTAATAGACATATTAACTCCTTATATCAGTATTGTTTTCCATTCCTAACGTCCAGATTGCATAATTATAATCCATGACGATATTGGGAATAGCATGTAAATTCATTACTTTTTTATAGAAAAACTGCATAATAGTCTCGACCTCTTCATAGGAGAGCACTTTGGTGATACCTCCCGTTAAAACAATCGTTTTTAGAAGTTCTAACTGCAGTGTTATATACAAAGGATGCAGTCTTGAAACTTTGTAAAGTACCAAAAAAATGGAGAGTTGCATCAAAATACGTAAAGCCTTCTCACTCTCCTCTTCCAAGATATTCTCTGTCACATTCAGATACGCTAACAACTCATACACAAATTCATTGTTTTTCGCTGCAAAAATAAGCGTTTCGCGTGACTTAAAGACACCCAATTTTTTAAAAACCAAACGATCATAACCACTTTCACTCACAATGTTATCGCGCACTAAATCGCGACTGTAATGGATATCTGTCGTAGCACCTCCAATATCCACCACAATGAAGGGATTGACCACTTCAAAATTTGCATCAATGAATGGTAAAGAGCGATTGACAATGTACGGCGTTGAATAGATTTGATTCGCCGTAATTTCATAGAG
Source organism: Sulfurospirillum diekertiae (assembly GCF_002162315.1). Taxonomy (NCBI): domain Bacteria; kingdom Pseudomonadati; phylum Campylobacterota; class Epsilonproteobacteria; order Campylobacterales; family Sulfurospirillaceae; genus Sulfurospirillum; species Sulfurospirillum diekertiae. The sequence continues at coordinate 1,765,087 of NZ_CP021416.1, forward strand.
ATGTTTGATATCTTCTTTACCCACAATGTCCGCTTGATAAAGGTTTGTCAAGTACTCTTTCAGCTCACCACCGTTTACATGTAATTTATCAGTGATGATATTTCCAAGCACTTTAAGCTCGGGAATTTGTTCGCTTAGCAATGACGCATCTTGTTTAGTGCCCACATAGACAATATTGCTATACTGCACGTTTTGGAGGTAATCAAATAGTTTTTTATCAAACACGTTGCCAATACCATCAATTCCACCGACAATAATAACCACATCAATGAGTTCACTAGGTGACTTACTCTCTTCAATTTTACTGTACAAAATCGTATCGATGATGTTAATGCCTGAATTAAACGCTATATTTTTGGCAAACTTCAAACTAAAAGAATTAGTCAACCCAATAATCAGCGTACTTAACCCACCATTCGCCGAAGAACAGATAAAAATATCCTCTTTTTGATAGTTTGCAAAGATATTGCCGCACTTGGTGATCAAATCATCATAAATATCTTTCTTAAAATCCCTAAAATATTGGCTGATACCACTTTCTTGGCAGACTTTAAAGTAGGTACTTCCTACATCAATGAGAAGTTTACTCATAGCATTGCCCCTATATCATGGATAATTTTATTGATGACTTCGGTTTTGCTCTCAGGCAGATTGACCTTTGATTTTTCATACGCAAAACAGCGATCAGGTAGTGGAAGTTTGCCTTTTTCAATAATGCGAATATTGCCAGACTCATCACGAATCGTTATGACTTCATTGTGATTGATAATGTGCGGTGAAAAAGGGACATCAATCAAACCATTTTTAATCGTATTGAACACTTTGCGCCACAACGTATCGGCAGGGTCGTTAAAAACCGCGTCCATGATAGCTCGCACTTCCAGTTCCAAATTCTCTTCTTCTTCTGCGTCATGTACGACGGGCAGTCCTTTAAGCGTGCGAAGCGTGTATTTGGTATTGGCAACCGATTGGGCGTTGCACTGCATAGTGGGAATGCCAAAAGCTTCATCACGGGTTTTGATGATGATTTTATCGGCTCGTACCATCGCTGCGATGACCGTATTGGTGTTGATGAGTGAGTCAGAGAGGTTTTTATCACGTGGAAATGCACCCATCCATTGATGATAGACAAGGTTGATGATAGCATCACTTCCACCAAACATATCGGCATATTCACGTGCCAGTTTTTTCAAAACATGCGACGTAACAATATCTTGCATCATTGAGCCATTTTGGGAAAAACTGACTGAAAAAGATTTCACACCTTCTTCGATGGAGAGAAGCATCTCAATAAGCTGAATGACGATGACGATACACGGCGGAACGAGTGTTGCGGTCAACGGTCCAAAGGATTCGCGGTTGATGGGCTCATTGAGCGTTGAGTACAATGCGCATACTTTATCAACGTATTTCCAGTATAAAAAGGCTTTATCAAGAGGGAAATTTTTGGAATACGGGAGCATATAGGTAATCGGACCACCTTCGATTTCAAAAATGCCTGAAGCGAGTGCCGTTTCCACCAAAAGCCTCGCATCGGGTGTCCCGTGGCGAAGGCTGACAGGTTTATTAAAATGTGTCATCATTTTACGTGTAGTACGATAGCCGTGATTGACTAGCGGATAACCGTTGAGCATATCCATCTCGTTTTCTTCCGAAAGAGTGAGCATCTTTTGTGCCATCGCGTAGTCATTAAGACGTGTGTTACTATCGATGGTAAGAGGCAAAACATCGATGTCTGCTTTCATAAACTCTTCATAGAGTTCAAACATCTTTTTATAGGTCGGGAAACCGCCACGAGGTTGAACTAAAAGACGATCGCGCTTTTTAAAATGATGCGAGATAAACATCTCTTTATTGGCATTGCGAATAAAATCTTCAATCTCATCAAAATCAAAACTATCAGCATACTCGTTGCGGGTGATGACATCACGCTCTTTTTGGAGTAAACTCATGCTCGCTCCTTTACAAAACGCTCAATTTCATCAAGTCCCGTATTGAGATCAATTTGATGAAAGACAAGGTCAAACCCATACGATTTATATTTGGGAATAATGTCGCTTTGCGCCGCTTCACCCACCGCTAAATTGCCACCGATCACAAAAATAACTTCTTTGAGATCATACTCAGAGCGCAAAAATTGCAAGTCACGACACCACCCCTCCGCTTCGCCATTAAGGGAAGAGATCAGTAGAATATCTGCATCTGTTTCAACAACAGCGTCAATAAACTCTTCCAAAGAGGTATTGACCCCTAGGTTAAACACCTCAAAACCTCTCGCTTGCAATGATATATCGATGAGTCTGTTTGCGACCACATGGATGTCATTACCCACTACACCTGTAACTACTTTCATGGACTGACCTAAAAATTTAATAATGTTGCATTCTATCTTAACCTTTGTAAAGGTATAATTAACACAAATTTTCTAAAGTGAGTCCATGTCAAAAAAAGCCTTTTTGTTTCTTATTCTTCTCGTTATGAGCTTACAGAGCTTGTTAGTTGCCTGTGGTGGAAGTTGTTTGGAGTGTCATTCTAAGCTTAGACCTTACATCAATGACCAAAATCATGCCATTTTAAATGAATGCATCACCTGTCACAATCAGCCATCAAAAAATGGTCAATGCGGCAGAGATTGTTTTGATTGCCATTCACAAGAGAAAGTCTATGCTCAAAAAGATGTGAATGCCCATCAAGAGCTCAAAACCTGTGGAACATGTCATAAGGGAAAGGTGGATTTTACCACGCCTAAACAATCGATTATTTCCAATCAACAAAATTTAATACACCTATTTAAATAAAGAAGGAGTCACTATGAAATTTTACACGGCAGATCTTTGCGATAAATTTCCAGAATACACCCAAGTGCTTGAACCTATTATGAAATCGTACGGTGGTGCTAAGCGTATGATGGGGCAAATTGTTACGGTCAAACTTTCAGGCAGTAACAAAACACTCATTGAGCTACTTAAAAGCGAAGGTTATGGCCAAATTGCTGTGGTAGATGTTGATGCAAACTATACCGCCGTTGTTGGGGACAACCTCATGAAATTTGCTTATGAAAATAATTGGGCTGGAATTGTGATCAACGGTTATGTACGTGATACTAAAAATACCAAAGAGATTGACGTAGGACTTTTTGCCCTCGGAACCTGTCCCAAAAAGACGATGGAAGTATGTGAGGGATTTTTACATGTAACGGTAAATTTTGGAGGAATTAGCTTTAACGAAGGCGATTATCTTTATGCAGATCGTGATGGTATTATTGTGAGTTCTCTGCCTTTGGAGATGTAACCAAACATTTTTGCATTATCTTTTTCCACTCCACATCAAAGTGTTTGTTTATGTAAGCTTTGGTGTGAGGGACACTGCATGCTGAACAATCTAAATGGCTCACATTTTCATATACAAACACCCCACTTTTTTTGGAATGAATTGAACATTGACTTTTACATGTAATGTTTTTTTCGACACTCAATCCTTCATCATTAAAGCGAAAATTCGGACAAGCACATAAATAACAATTGAGTTCTTTAAGAGGATGACATTTTTGTTTGGTAGCATACAAAAGGCAAAAATCAGGTTCTTTTTCAACCATATTATCGAAAAGAAAATAATCAATCATCATCTCTTTTGTATACTTTTGTGCACCCAATTTTTGAACAATGCGATGATGTTTGTTAGCATGTGTTTCAAACCACTCTAAATAACTCATAAAATTTGCATTTCCTTTCAAAAAGTGGCATCTAACTTAATGATTTTATTGTAAAATTCCGACAAAGGAATGATATGAAAAGATTATTGATTATTTTAGCACTTATTTCGAGACTCATTGCCGAAGATTCAAGCGACTTAGATGAAATAAAAGAAGAAGATATCCCAAAAATTCTTTCCATTATCAAAGATGGCACGAAAGAACATCTGCCTATGATGTTAGATGATTACACAACCCTCGTAGACATTGTCAGTGTCAACAATGCCATTGAATACCGAAACCGCATCAATTCCGCTAATGAACACGTCAAAACAATTCTGAAAGCCGATAAAGGCACACTCATTAAAACAACCTTTGACAACAATAAAAGTTATTTATGTAGCGATTATGAAACACGCTCATTGCTCAAAAAAGGGGCTGTTTTTATCTATGTTTTTTACGATATGAATAACGCAGAACTGTTTAAATTTTCGATTCAAGAAAAAGATTGTCAATAACTTCTTACATGTAAAAAGATTTACATGTAAGAAGTGTTGAATTTTAGTGTTGTTTGATAACGATTTCACCATTTTTTGCATCAATGACGATGCTTTCGCCCTCGTGCAACTTCTCTTCCAAAATCAGTTCCGCCAGTTTATCTTCCACAAGTTCATACAGAGCACGTTTAAGTGGACGTGCACCATACACAGGATCAAACCCTGCTTCTGCTATCAAAGCTTTTGCCGCAACGGTAAGTTCTGCTTTAATCTCTTTGGCAGCCAGTTTGGTTTCAATGTCTTTGAACATAATAGTTACGATCTCACGTAATCCATCTTCGGTTAAAGGATTGAAGATAATAATGTCATCCAAACGGTTCAAAAATTCAGGTTTGAAATGTGCACGTAACTCTTTCATGACCTCTTCGGTACGTTTTTCACCCTCATACGCCATAATTTTATCGCTAGCGATGTTCGACGTTAGTATGATAATCGTGTTTTTAAAATCAACCGTAATACCTTTGTTGTCCGTCAAACGCCCTTCATCCAATACTTGAAGTAAGATATTAAAGACATCAGGATGCGCTTTTTCGATCTCATCAAACAGTACAACACTGTACGGTTTTCTACGTACCGCTTCGGTAAGTTGTCCGCCTTCATCATACCCAACATAGCCTGGAGGTGCACCGACCAAACGACTGACCGAGTGTTTTTCCATGTATTCGCTCATATCAAAACGAATGAGCGCTTTGGTGGTATCAAACAAGAAGTTTGCCAGCGCCTTAGCACTTTGCGTTTTACCCACACCCGTTGGTCCTAAAAAGAGGAAGCTACCGATGGGTTTATTTTGCTCACTAAGCCCTGCTTTATTGCGCTTAATAGCGCGCCCAATCGCATGAATGGCTGCATCTTGCCCTACAACCTCTTTTTTAAGATGCTCTTCAACCGCTAAAACCTTAGCTTTTTCGCCTTGAAGCATTTTGTTCACCGGAATACCCGTCCATTTGCTCACAATGGTTGCGATCATCTCTTCATCCACACTGTTTTTCAACAATGTCCCGTTCTCTACCATCTTTTCCCATCTGGCTTTAAGCTCCTCTTCTTGTTTGAGAAGCTCCGGCAATTTACCATACTCAATTTCAGCAGCTTTGTTAAAATCACTGTTCTTTTTAGCATTTTCTGCCTCACGACGCAATGCTTCGGATTTTGTTTTAATGGAAGCAATGTCATTAAAGACACTTTTTTCCGTTTCAAATTGAATTTCAAGCGAACTACGTTTCTCTTTGGCATCACCTAGCTCTTTTTCGATCATACCGATGCGCTCTTCATTTTTCTTGTTTTTTTCCATTAAAAGCGCTTCTTTTTCAACCATCAACGTACTCATCAGACGTTTAATACGACTGAGCTCCGTTGGCTCACTCTCAATTTGCATTTTAAGTTCGGCCGCTGCTTCATCGATAAGGTCAATCGCTTTATCAGGTAAATAACGATCACTAATGTAACGAGAACTAAGCTTTGCAGCTGCCACTAACGCAGAATCCATAATCGTGACATGATGGTGCGCTTCCAAGCTCTCTTTGATGCCTCTTAAAATTTGCAATGCCTCATTGATACTAGGTTCATTGACCGTAACAGGTTGAAAACGACGTTGTAAAGCCACATCTTTTTCAAAATATTTGCGGTACTCTTTCAGCGTTGTTGCCCCAATCGTATGAAGTTCTCCACGTGCTAGAGCTGGCTTTAAAATGTTTGCCGCATCCATACTGCCTTCACTCGCACCCGCACCTACAATGGTATGAATTTCATCAATAAAGAGAATGATATTGCCACTTTTCTTCACTTCATCAATAACAGCTTTGAGCCTGTCTTCAAACTCACCACGGTATTTTGCACCTGCGATCAGTGCACTCATATCTAAAGCAATCACGCTTTTATTTTGAAGGCTTAAAGGCACATCATTGTGAGAAATTTTAAGCGCCAAACCTTCAGCGATCGCTGTTTTACCTGTTCCTGGTTCCCCAATTAAAATCGGGTTGTTTTTAGTTTTACGAATTAAAATCTGCATCATACGATGGATCTCTTCATCCCGTCCGATGACAGGATTGAGTTTCCCCTCAGCAGCAAGTTTCGTTAAATTAATACCATATTTATCAAGCGATTCAAGATTTTCATCACTACTTTGCTTATCAATTTTCTTGCCACCACGCAGCGCTTCAAGGTTTTTCTTAAACTGTAAAAGATCAAGGTATTTACCTAAAATCTTTTTGAGGGGATCACTGTCGATATTCACAAGTAACCATGTATCCACGGAAAGATAGCTGTCGCCTTTTTGTTTCATTAAACCTTCGGCTTTTTGTAATGTTTCAACAAGACTACGAGAAACTGAGATACTTTCTTTTGTTACATGGGATGCTGTGGGAAGTTTTTGAACTTCGCTCTTTACTTCAAGCTCTATAGCACTCTTATCAATATTCATTTTATTGAAAACCTGATTGAGAATAGAAGCTGAATTCGTAATGAGCCCCCATGTTACATGTAAAGGGGTTGCTTCAGAATTTTTTGAATGCAGTGCAAGGCTAATAGCGCTCTCAATTGCTTCTCGCATTTGATTGGTTAATTGATCAAAAAGTGAGTCCATTAAGTGCCTCCTAAGGTGTTATAGTATTTTTATAATTTTACAACTTTAGTCTATTGATGTCAAGTTTATTTAGTAGCATGGTATTACTTTTATTCAACGAATACTATATTTCAAAGCCTAAAACTACTTAAAATATTTACAATTGCATCCGTGCATTCATACAAAATTTAGGGAAACTCCACTATAATCTTCATCACAAATAATATGCATATCATGCTAGGAGCATACACACGCTATGAAACACTTACCATTTGCTACCGTTGGCTTTTTTGCCACGTTTTTTGGGTATTGCCACCCTGTTTTCTTCAACTCTCTTTGCGGCTGACAATGCTGAAGGCGAAAAAAAGTCGTCTTGCCTCTTTAGCAAAGTTTACACGCGTTGTAGCGACAATTGAAAAATATTATGTTGATGACATCAAAATTGATGACATCATTAAAAAGTCTATTGAAGGACTTTTAACAAACCTCGATGCTCACTCTTCTTACCTCGATGAAAAACATTTTAAAGACCTTAAAATCCAAACCGATGGTGAATTTGGTGGACTTGGAATTACCGTTGGTCAAAAAGATGGTGCACTAACCGTTATTGCACCAATGGAAGGCACACCAGCTGATAAAGCGGGCGTTAAAGCAGGCGACATCATCCTTAAAATCAATAAACAAGCAACTCTAAATATGACGATTGATGAGGCCGTCAATATTATGCGCGGTAAACCTGGTACGGGTATTGAGCTTACATTAGTGCGAGAAGGTGAGAGCAAACCTCTTACTATCGCTATTGTGCGTGATATTATCAAAATCGAATCAGTCTATTCTAAAACAATTGAAAATGAAAATATTCTCTATGTACGTGTTGTAAACTTTGACAAAAACATTGTAGGTGACGTACAAGAAGCCTTGAATAAAAACAAAAACACTAAAGGTATTATTCTTGATCTTAGAAACAATCCTGGTGGACTTTTAAATCAAGCAGTCGGTCTTGTGGATCTTTTTGTTGATGAAGGGATTATTGTTTCTCAAAAAGGTCGTGTTGAATCAGAAAATGCAGAGTATCGCGCTACTAAAGCGGGTAGCAATACAAAAACTCCTCTTGTCGTTCTCGTCAACGGCGGTAGTGCCAGTGCGAGTGAAATTGTAAGTGGATCCCTTCAAGATCATAAACGTGCCATCATCATTGGTGAAAAAACTTTTGGTAAAGGAAGTGTTCAAGCGGTTCTTCCTGTCGTTGATAATGAAGCAATTCGTTTAACCATTGCCCGTTACTACCTTCCAAGTGGTCGCACAATCCAAGCAGAAGGTGTTATTCCTGATATTACTGTTTATCCTGGTGATGTGCCGCATAAAAGTAATGAACAATCCCTTAAAGAGAAAGATCTTAAAAAACATTTAGAGAGTGAACTTAAAAAAGTAGATGATAATAAAACGGCAGAGACAAAAGAGAAACCAAAAACCAAAACAAAAGATCAAACGAAAGCAGATAAAGAGATCGTAAGTCAAGAAAATCTTTTCAAAGACCTACAACTAAAAAAGTGCTGTTGATACGATCAAAGTACTTTCTATTAAAAAATAATTGAGGAGCAACCCGTGAACAAAGGTGAAATGTTATACGAAGGTAAAGGTAAAAAACTTTTTTTAACAGATGATGAGAATCTTTTAATTTCAGAGTTTAAAGATGATTTGACAGCATTTAATGCAGAAAAAAGAGGCAATGAAGCAGGAAAAGGCGCACTAAATTGTAAAATTAGTACACAACTATTTCACCTTCTTGAAAAACACAGTATTAAAACACATTTGGTCAAAACACTTAATGATACAGAGCAACTGATTAAAAGAGTTAAAATTATTCCTATTGAAGTCGTTGTTAGAAATATAGCAACAGGCTCTTTGGCAAAACGTCTTGCGATTAAAGATGGTACGGTTCTTCCTTTTACACTCGTAGAATTTTATTATAAAGATGATGCTCTTGGTGACCCTATCATCAATGATGAGCACTGCTTACTTCTTAATTTGGTTAAAAGTGAATCAGACCTTGAAGAACTTAAACGTCTTGGTCGCGAAATCAACTCTATTATGAAAAGCTTTTTTGCTGAGCGTAAACTCAAACTCGTTGACTTTAAAGTTGAATTTGGTGTTGATAAAGACGGTAATATCCTTCTTTCTGATGAAATTAGCCCTGATAGCTGCCGTTTTTGGGATATGGATACTAATGAAAAACTTGATAAAGACAGATTTAGACAAGGGATAGGTGATGTAAAAGTTGCTTACGAAGAGGTCTTAAAACGTATCTTGTCGCACTAAAATCAAAGGAAAAAGTATACTATGAAAGTTATTGTCAATATTCAACTCAAGAATGGCGTTTTAGATCCACAAGGTAAAGCAGTTCATCATGCACTCTCTTCTTTAAAATTTGATGAAGTAAATGATGTACGTATAGGAAAACAAATTATTCTTGATATTGAACAAAGTGATAAAGCAAGTGCTGAAAAGAGAGTCAAAATTATGTGTGAAGAGCTTTTAGCCAATACCGTTATTGATGACTATACGATTGAGTTTCCAACATGCTAGTTGCTGTCGCCGTATTTCCAGGAACAAACTGTGAAATCGATACTAAATATGCTTTTGAAAAACTGGGACAAAAGGTTGTCCTTGTTTTTCATAAAGAAGAGAAGCTACCAGAGGGAACCGATTTAGTCGTTCTTCCTGGTGGTTTTAGTTATGGAGATTACTTAAGAAGTGCTGCCATTGCTAAATTTTCTCCTATTATGAAAGCTGTTATTGAGTTTGCAAATCACGGCGGCAAAGTTCTTGGCATTTGCAATGGTTTTCAAATGCTTGTAGAAGCACGCTTGCTTCCAGGTGCTATGAAGCGTAATGAAAATGTTCATTTTATCTCACAGTTTCATCATCTCAAAGTGGTAAACAACGATAATACTTTTCTACGTCAATGCAAAATAGGTGAACTTTTAAATATTCCCATTGCTCATGGTGAAGGTAGCTTCTATATTGATGAAGCTGGACTCAAAGAACTTTATGATAACCACCAAGTTCTTCTTACCTATTGTGATGAAAAAGGAAATGTACAAAATCCAAATGGCTCTGTGGATTCCATTGCTGGTATTTGTAATAAAGCTAAAAATGTTTTTGGACTTATGCCTCATCCAGAGCGTGCGATTGAGCAGATACTTGGTTCTGACGATGGCGTCAAAATGCTTAATGGTTTTATAAATTAAATTAATGAAAAAAATCTTAACACTCTTTGTACTCTCTTTTGCATTACTTTACTCTTCATTATTAGCAGAAGAGAGTACATTTTCCGGACAAGCTAAATCCCTTTTTCTCACAATTGAAGAGATCCCTCAAAAAGTTTATGTAGGACAAGTTTTTCCTATTAAAATTAAAGCTATTGTCGCAAATAATAAAATTGATGCGATGAACACAACATTTATAGGTGCATCTGGTGTTGATGTTATCAACCCACAAAATCCTTGGGAACGCTCTCTTGATAACACTTATTATAATACCTTTTATTTCAAAATAAACTCTAAAACGGCTGTTATGCCACGCCTCAATGTTGCTTTGATCCAACAGCAAGAACCCGTTGAAAGTGAAGCGCTAGCATTAACACTGCCTTCTCAGCTCATTCAACTCAAAACGGATCCTTTTTTCAGCAATGTCATTGCACAAAGCTTAACCATCAACAAATATAAAACAACAACTTTTGATGGTAAAAATGTCATCGTTGTTCTCGAAATCGAGACAACTGGGGCTAACCTAAAAGATTTTAAACTCAGCGGTATTGCAAAAAGTGGTATTGATTCTTTTTCGGAGACAGGAACCAGCCAAAAAATCTACTACTATGCTATCGTTCCAAATTATCAAAAAAGTTTTGATTTTACCTACTTTGATTTACCAACAAATAAATTTAATAAAATCACTCTTCCTATGGTGATAGAAAGTGATGAAGTCAGTACCCAACTTGGACTTAACCCCAAAGAGAGCATTTTTGAGTTTTATAAAAGTGTTGCGTATGGTGCGCTCTCCTTTATTTTCTTTATTGTTTTAATCAAGCGCCGAAAATGGTACTATTTGGTTATTTCCCTAATATTTTTGGGACTCTATTTCTTTGACCAAAACCCTCTCAATAACGTTAAGCTTAAAAATAATAGTAGCGTTATGATTCTTCCAACAGAAAGATCAACGGTCTTTTTTACAAGTAACAAAATCTTAGATGTTGAAAAATTAGGAGAGCGAGAGAATTACATTAAAATCTTACTTCCTGATGGAAAAATTGGATGGACAACGCGTGAAAATATTAGCAAAAATTAGAGGTTTTTATGTGATGATAGAATTTGTCATCACCGTTCTTATGACCATTGTTTTAATGTATGCTTTCCGTAACCATACACATCCTATAAGACGTACATGGGGACGATTACAAACCTTTTTAATGGGCTTTAGTATCAAACAAATAGGTGAAGCATCGCCTTTGACCACACTTTTAGTCATGAACCATCAAAGTCTTGTAGATATTGTCGCTCTTGAAACTATTTATCCTAAAAATCTTTGTTGGATTGCTAAAAAAGAGATTGAAGATATTCCACTTTTTGGTCATATTATCCCTGCGCCTCGTATGATTTCCATTGATCGTAGCGATAAGCGCTCTATCATCAAAATGATTAAAGAGGGAAAAGAGCGTATCAGTGAAGGGCGTGTCCTTGCCATGTTTCCAGAAGGTACACGTGGGTATGGCGATAAACTTCTAAAGTTTCAAAGTGGCGCAAAAGTTTTGGCTGAAAAGTTAGACCTAATTGTGCAACCTACCATTATTGTGGGAACTCGACATATTCTTGATTCAAAAAATCTTGACGCACATGGTGGAGAAGTTAGAGTCATCTATCTTGACCCTATCAATCCTAAAGAGGATGAAGCATGGTTTGAGAAAATGTACCATGCTATGGAAGAGAGATTGGCTCTCGAATTAGCTTCTTAATATTAATGTTTTAAAGCCACTTTTGTGGCTTTAAAACTCTTACATTTTTGATAAAATTACGCAATTTTTTTTGGATTTATCAAAAAATTTTTTTACATGTAAAGCTCTTTGATAAATCCAAATTACACATATCACAAAGGATAAATTATGTCAAAACATCAATTTCAAACCGAAGTCACTCAGCTTTTAGACCTGATGATTCACTCACTCTACTCCAACAAAGAGATTTTTTTACGTGAGCTTGTTTCCAACGCTTCTGATGCTCTTGATAAGCTTAATTACCTCGCGCTAACCGATGAAAAATACAAAGCGCTCTCTTATACTCCACGTGTTGATATTGCCATCAATAAAGAAGCTAAAACCTTAACCATCAGCGATAGCGGTATTGGTATGAACAAAGAAGAGTTGGTGGAAAATCTTGGAACAATTGCAAAAAGTGGCACCAAATCATTCTTGGCAAACCTCAGTGGTGACAAGAAAAAAGATTCGAGTCTGATTGGTCAATTTGGTGTTGGCTTTTACTCAGCGTTTATGGTTGCCAATAAAATCGATGTTATCAGTCGCAAAGCAGGTGAAGAAACCGCTTATATGTGGAGCTCAACCGCAGGAGCGGAGTATGACATTACCGAAGTTACCAAAGAGAGTCACGGAACATCCATTACCCTTTACCTCAAAGACGATGAAGATGAATTTTTAGAGTTTTACCGCATTCAAGAGGTCATTAAAAAATACTCAAACCACATTCAATTCCCTATTTTCATGGACAAAGAAGTCAAAGAGTACGACGATGAAGGCAAAGAAAAAAGCAGTGAGATCAAAAACGAGCAAATCAACAAAGCCAGCGCGCTTTGGACAGTAGCCAAAAGTCAAATTAAACCCGAAGAGTACAAAGATTTTTACAAACAAATCTCACACGATAGCACCGATCCACTTTTGTGGAGTCATACCAAAGCGGAAGGAACCTTTGAGTACACGACCCTCTTCTACATTCCTTCAACACCTCCTATGGACTTGTTTAGAATGGACTATAAACCAGGTGTCAAGCTTTACGTTAAACGTGTGTTTATCACCGATGATGAGAAAGAGTTGCTTCCAACTTACCTTCGTTTTGTCAAGGGTATCATCGATGCGGAAGACTTACCGCTGAACGTTAGCCGTGAGATTTTACAACAAAATCGAATTTTAGAGACGATCAAAAAAGCTTCCGTGAAAAAAATCTTGAGTGAACTTAAATCACTCAAAGAAAAAGATGCAGAAAAATACCTTGAATTTTACAAAAACTTCGGGCGTGTCATCAAAGAAGGCTTGTACAACGACTGGGACAATAAAGAAGCGCTTTTAGAGCTCGTACTGTTCAAATCGTCTAAACGCGATGGACTTGTCAGCCTCAAAGAGTATAAAGAGAGCATGAAAGAGGATCAAAAAAGCATCTACTACATCACGGGCGAAAATGAGCGCATCCTTCGTAACTCTCCACTGATTGAGCAGTTTAAAGCCAAAGATATTGAAGTGTTACTCCTCGATGAAGAAGTCGATGCCATCGTCTTCCCAATGGTCGGAGAGTACGATAAAACACCAATCAAACCGGTCAATAACTCAGACATTGACGAAGAGATCAAAGAAGACAAAGAAAAAGTCGAAGAAGACGAGAAAACCTACAAAGAGATTTTGGTGAAAATGAAAGAGATTTTAAAAGACGATGCCAAAGATGTCAAAATCTCTAGCCGTTTAAGCGACTCTCCATCATGCCTCGTGTACGATAAAAACGACCCAGATTTCCAAATGCAACAGATGCTCAAACAGATGGGACAAGACAATCTCCCTACCGTTAAACCTATCTTAGAGATCAACCCTGAGCATGAGATTTTCAAAAAATTAAGTGCAAAATCTGATCTTTTAGAGCTCAATGACGTTGCTTTCTTACTTCTCGATCAAGCCAAACTGCAAGAAGGTATGAAGATCGAAGATACCGCCGCCTTTGCCAAACGTTTGAATAAATTTATCGCTAAAGCCCTTTAAAACATACTTTACATGTAAGGATTTTTCCTTACATGTAAAAGAGAACTGCACTTACCTCTCAAAGCTACATTAAATTTCCATTTTCATAGAATATCACTCACGACTTCCAAAGTTTGTAACATGTAGCAGAAACTATAGAAAGTTAAAAAGTTTAGCTCTGCCCCTATATCCTTTATTGATGTTATTGTAAGACATAATGTCATATTATATATGTGTTTAAAATATAGAGGATGGGTACAATATGAGTGAACTATATACTAAATTAGGCTTTGAAAGCAATCCTTTTGAAACTTTTTCAGCTGAAAATGAAACACAAGTTTTAAATCAGTTTTATATTCCACCTAGACGGTATAATACGATAACAAGGGCTATGCATAATAATGTATCAAACTATATATTTGCTAAAAGAGGTAACGGTAAGACGGCATTACTTTATAGTTTAATAAATGATTTGGATGTTAAAAACTCGTTGCATATAGTTATTGATGATTTTAGTAAAATTAATATTTCAAAAGATAAAGTTGAATTAAGTTTTTTAAAACTTACTATAAAAAAATTTGTTGAAACATTGATTTTTCGATTAATAAATAATAAAAATATACTAGATAAGTGTAATAATGTAGTAAAGAGAAATGAAATTGCAACAATAATTTTTTCTTATTTAGACACTATTTCTAAAGAATCTTACATCAATGAAGTAGAAAGAATAAAAGGTACATATACAAAAAATAACTTTAAAAAGTTTTTCAATAATTATCTTATAAATGTAGCTAATTCATTAGCAAGTGCAACATTAGATATGCTATCAACAACTATTTCTAATGCTTTAGGAATGCAATCTTTTTTATCTGATAAGGAACATAAGTATATTAAAAGTTTAAAAATAGATAATCTTGAAGATATTTCATCTTACTCTGACATAAAACTTATTTTTGATAAATTAATATCTTTAATAAGAGAACTTGGATTTACAACAATTACAATATTTGTTGATAGGGTAGATGAATATTCAGAATTAGAAAATTTTCCAATAAAAATTAGTGAGTTTATCCATCCTATATCTGGGAATACAGTATTAACTAATGATACACGTTTTTCTTTTCAATTTTTATTATGGGATAAATTAAAAGAACCAATGGCGAAACTTGGTGTTCGTTTTGATAAAGTAACACAAATAAGTATTGATTTAAAAGTAGAAGAGTTAGAAAATATTATGAAAGAAAGGTTAAAATATTATTCTTCAGGAAAAATAACTAATTTAGAATCAATTATTGATATAAAACCTAGTTTAATTTTTGAATTAGCAGACAGCTCCCCAAGAAATATGTTTAGACTGCTATTCACAGTTTATAATTTACAAGAAGATTCAGCTATTGAGAATATAAACAGAATTACAGAAAATGCATTTGAAGATGGTTTTAATGACTATATTTATGAGTATAATTTTTATTATGACTACCCTATGAATAGTAATCAAGAAAAATTTACTGTTTATGAATTTATAGGCAACTTGTATGCTTTAAAAAAAACATATTTTACAATAAAAGAATATACAGAAGCTTGTCATTTAACACCAGCACAAACCAAAAAACAAATTGAGAAAATGTTAGAAATGAATGTTATATCAAGATTGATGAGTGAAGGAGAATATAAATATCAAGTGGTTAGTAAATTATTAACATATGCAATTAATAGAAATAAAAATATCAAAGGTATAAATTCAATATAAGCTCATGTATTGATTTACATGTAAAGGGGACAGGCTACTTTAAAATATAGTTTTACATATAAAGGTACATCCCTTACATGTAAAGCGTAACTGCCCTTACCGCTTCGGGGTATGCATGAGCATATTTTTGAACCCCAACTCCAAAACTCTCCAACATATCTTTGGCTCTTATAAACAACGCTGTATCATCTTCAATTTTTGCGAGTTCAAACAGATTTTTGATCATCGTTGAAAGCGGGCTTTTGTAGCTGTTATCTTCCAAAACGGCTTTGGCACGAAAGGCTTTATCGGAGAGATACCACGTCTCTTCTTTGTAAAATTTCTGCTCTGCTTCATGGCTGAGTTTCTTTGCCAATTCCAAATAATGAATCTCTTTGGTATGTGCATAACCACGCAATAAAGCTTCAATGACAAAAGCATAATCTTCCAGTAATGCTTCCACTTTTAAACTGCCACCGAAGATCATTTGATGGTACAAAATGCCGTTTACATGTAAAGATTTTAAAAGTGTATCAAGCACATTTTTTGCTTTCTCAATCTTGCCTGCTTCAAAAAGTGCAGTCACCATCAAAGCGTTCCAAGCGGTCAAAATTTTGGTGTCGATAAACGGATACGCTACCTTTTGACGCTCTTCTTTTAAAATCGCAATCGCTTCATTCAGACGTGCAGGTTTTTCGTTACATGTAAGAACAGGATTGGTAGTTTGGTGTTCAAAATTGCCAAATTTTGTGATACCAAAATAGTCCATCACTGCCTTGGTTTCCTCTGCACTCAGACTCAGTCCACCGTTTAAAAGTGCTTCTTTGGCCTCTTTAAAACCAAAAACAAAGTATTTGCCCTCTTCTCCTTCTGAGTCCGCATCGCTAGCGCTCAGATACAATCCCTCTTTTAAAAACCGCTCATCCATTGCTTCGATGGTTGTGTCAACGACCTCTTGAAAGTACGGTTTTTGTGTGATTTTAAATACTTTGGCATAGACTTCAATCAACTCAGCATTCGTATAAAGCATCTTTTCAAAATGGGGAATCACCCAAGCCTCATCAACGCTATAACGGTAAAAGCCACCCTCGATTTGATCGTTGATGCCGCCTCGTGCCATAGCCATAAGCGCATCTTCACTCATATAGAGTGCTTCAAGGTTTTTCGTTCGGGCGTAAATATCCAAAAGGGCATTCCACGTCGAAGCATGGGGAAACTTAGGAGCACTTCCCACACCTTTGGAGACATCATCATAACTCGCCTTCACTTTGCTCACAAACGTTTCAATGACCGTGTCAGTATAGATACTCTCTTTTTGCTCAAAACTACGCTCATAGTGCTTAATAGCAGCTTCTATGCTTTGTGCACTCTTTTGAACTTCTGCTAAATCGTCGTCAAACTTCCCTTT
The DNA here is from genome assembly GCF_002162315.1 of Sulfurospirillum diekertiae. Lineage (NCBI taxonomy): Bacteria > Pseudomonadati > Campylobacterota > Epsilonproteobacteria > Campylobacterales > Sulfurospirillaceae > Sulfurospirillum > Sulfurospirillum diekertiae. The sequence continues at coordinate 1,782,038 of NZ_CP021416.1, forward strand.
GATAAAACTCGTAAGCTCACGAAAACCCATACGCCCTTGCCCACTTTGCGGCGGCAGATAGGTTCCTGCAAAAATGACTTGCTGTGTCGGCGTCATAATAATACTCAGCGGCCAACCACCCGCGCGCTGGGTAAGTAGATAATGCACATCTTGGTAGTATTTATCAAGATCTGGCATCTCTTCACGATCGACCTTGATGCTCACATACGCATCATTGAGCACTTTGGCACTCATCTCGTCTTCAAACGTTTCTCGCTCCATCACATGACACCAATGACAGGTGCTGTACCCAATGGAAAGAAAAATCAGTTTATTTTCGGCTTTGGCTTTGGCAAGCGCTTGATCGCTCCATGGCATCCAGTTAACAGGATTGTGCGCATGTTGCAACAGATAGGGAGAATCTTCATGGATGAGTTCATTTGTATGCGTCATAACAGCCTCCTAAGGGTTATAAGGCGTAGGAGTATAGCCTTTTTGAATCAATGATTTCATACCACCTTTAAGATTAACCACTTTGTAACCCTGCTTTGAAAGAAGCTCAGAAACAGCCGCACTTCGACTACCCGTTCGGCAAATCAGAGCAAACTCTTTATCTTTACTCACATATTGATTAAGCTCTTTCATGAAATTATCTGTGTCATAACGTCCTTGCTCATCAAAAAAAGTGAGCGGGATGGCATCTTTAACCATTCCAGTCTCTTTCCATTCGGGCATGGTTCGAATATCAATAATTTTAATGCCACTTGTAACAACCTCTTCGCTGACATCGACATGGCGTAATTCAGCAAATAAAAACGTGGTAAAAATGGCGATAAGTAGTAGAATTTTAGGCATAAAAAACTCCTCCCTTTTTAGGAGTTATTTTATCTCTTTTAATTGAGGAAAGACTTTAAAACTTAATGTACCATTCCCGCTTCAACTAAAAAGGGTGAATGCGTGTAGCTGATCTTTTTGATCTTGTCATATTTGGCATACGAGAGAATGAGCATATCTTTCGCGCGTGTGGTTGCTACGTAAAAGAGACGACGTTCCTCTTCCAAGCTTCCACCTTTTTGCATCAATTTACGGTTGGGGAAACGTCCATCCATGAGATCAATGACATAGACTTCTTTAAACTCCAACCCTTTGCTAGCATGAATACTGAGTAAATTGACACCCTCACCTTCACTCATCTCGTTACTTCCAAGCGTCAGCGCATTTAAAAAACGCTCACTCGAAGCATAACCACTCGCCAAATCTTTGAGTAGATGTCCTTTACGAAAGATACGTGCACGTGCTTCTGCTTTGAGTTTTTCATCAATAGTGCCATCTTTTTTAATCGTGCGCTTGATAGCTAAAACTTCAGCAATGGCACTAAACACTTCCGAGCTTAAGACGTGGTTGATAAGGCTTTGCGGTGTTTTAATACGTGTTGCATGTTTCATAAACTTGTAAAACTGATGTAAAAACTTCGCACCATCGGTGGTCAACTTTGGGTGTTTTAAAATAGGATTGGAGAGAAAAAGCTCTTCAAAGCCAAAATTGTAAAAACGACTGACACTGCCTAGATCAATGATGTCATCAAAAAGCCCTAATTGATGGTTTTTAGCTCTTTTTTTAAAAATGTCTTCCACATCGTCTCTTGGGTTGAAAAACCCTTGATAGATATTGCCATTGCCCAGTTTAAAAAGTCCATCAAAAAGCTCTTTTGAAAGCGAACTTCCTACCCCTCTAGCATATTCAAAACTATGTATAAACGCCATCATATCTTTAGGATTAACTACCACGCCAACAAGATCGAGCATCGCTTTGACTTCGGCTGAATCAAAAAAGCTGATGCCTCCTTTTCGCTTACAGGCGATGCCTTGCTCACGTAGAGTGGCTTCAATACCATCGGCTGTCGAGTTATTGCGAAAGATAACGGCAATGTCAGCAGGCGCATGCATAGAATGCTTAATGAGCGTTGAGATTGCCTGATACTGTGAAAAGAGTTCATCATAAATTAAAAGTTTTGGTGCTTCAAATGTACCATCACGCGTTACTTCAAGCCTTTTTTCATACAACCTTGGATTTTTTTCAATGACACGATTCGCTAATGAGAGAATTTTATGGGATGATCGGTAATTTTTATTGAGCGTAAACACATTGGCATTGGGATAGCGCGTGGCAAAAGAGCCGATGATGTCAATATTCGCGCCATTAAACGCGTAAATGCTCTGGTCATAATCTCCCACACAAAAAAGAGATTTTGAGTGAAAAGCATCAATCAAAGAACCCTGCAACGTATTGGTGTCTTGGTACTCATCAATGAGCACTTCATCAAAACTAAGCGTATCGGTCGTTTTGAGCGTATCTCGCATCAAAATCAAAAGATCGTTAAAATCAACGTACCCAAATTCACGCTTGAGCGCTTGAAACTCTTCAAATATATCTTCATAAATATCGAAAAAAAGACCATGCTCGCTATCATTTGACTCAAGCCACTCCGTAAAACTTTGTGTTACCGTACTGTTTTGATAAAGTGAAAAAAGATCATACAAATACGCTGCACTGTACGCCTTTACACTTGAGTCAATATGGTCAAAGCGGCGTCTATCATGAATACTTTTGAGTAAAATTTTGAGATCTTTGGGCTGTTTTAAAACGATATTACGTCCCAATTTTTTTAAAAGACGGTAACTCACCGCATGAAACGTGCCTGATTCAATTTGAGAGGTAATCGATTTATCAAAGAAAACGCCCACACGCTCAAGCATTTCAGCAGCAGCTTTATTCGTAAAAGTTAGCAGTAAAATTTTTGAGGGCTGCGTTCCATGATTGAGAAGATGAGCAATTCTTGCGACAATGGTCGAAGTTTTACCTGTTCCTGCACTGGCAATAATAAGATTATATCCTGAGGGTGCTGTTGCAGCACTTCTTTGTTCAGCATTAAGTCGACTAAGAGGCATTGAGTTCCTAGAGTAAAAAAATTAGAGGAGGGATTTTAGTCCAAAACACCCTAAAACAAAGTAAAGCCTTATAGGTACCAATGACGCTTAACCAACTTACCATCTTTATTTTCGTCGATATAAACCTTTTTTGGATCATCATCTGAGAGCCATAATAAGTAGTTCATCTCAGGTGTTGTGATCTCAACACGTTTATCAACAATTTCATAATTACCTTTTGAGAGCTGTTCAAAGACTATTGAGAGGACATGATTGGTTCGTGGAAGTTTGAGTTCTTTGAGATTAATATTGTCATGCATAAATTGATAAATAAGTTTTTTTTGAAGCACCAATGTTGCAAAGTAAGAACCACTTTCGCGGTATTCCTTAGTGCTAATAAGGTTTTTGCTGATGTTTCCAAGAGGATTGATTGAATCGATTCTCGAACAGGCATCACCAATGGCAACAAGGATTTGCTCATTTTTATCATTTTTCAGAATAAAAGCATTGCCTTCATTGCATACTTTATCAAAATTTTTAGCCTCATAATCTCTTAAAAGATCGTTGTAAGAGTATGCGTAAATGTAACTCCAAAAGACACCCAATAATGCAAAAACGACTCTCATTCTTGTCCTTTGTAAAAATTTAAAAGTGCTTGTGCTTCTTTAGAATTAATATAGCCTAAAAAAAGTTCCAAAGACCTTATGGCTTCTGCTCGATCGCCCAGATAAAATTTTGACTTTGCATACAAAATCCAAGGTAAATCAGAGCGTGAATCACATTTGCTTGCCTCTTTGGCCCAAAGAATAACTTCACTATACGATTTGCGTTCAAAATAAAAATGTGCCAAAGCATACGCATTAGAAAAATTTTGCTCTGCTTGAAATACTTTTAGCAAATGCTGTTCTTCATTTAAAGATCGCTTGGCCTCTTCTAGCTCAGCAGAAGGTAATTTAGTCTTGTCTTTGTACACATGTGGCGCTAAGAAAAGTATCTCTGCCGAAGCCTCCATTTGTGATATCGGTATAACTTCTACATTTTGTGTTGTCGTCTCATTTATATCAGAAAGAAGAGGGATAGAAGCATTGGCATCATGAACCGATACATGAGTGTTTTCATTTACCCCTTGGCGCGCATGATTCAACCAATAATAAATACCAAATGAACCTAAAAACAAACATGCAAGGAGAGAAACTAAGCGAAGAATACGTGCTTTTTTAAGCCTTGCACAGCGTTTTTCTAGCTCTTCGAAGCGACTACTTGTCATCAATGAGTCCTATATCTAGCGCTGCCATTGTTAAAAGACAACTGCCCAGTTTTCGGTATTTTGATAAATTTTTTTGCTGTGCGTAATCAAGAAGTTTCATAAGCGTATAGAGAAATTTTTTAATCGTACGAAAGTTTCCTTTGGCATAGCGCGCAATGACTTTCGCCTCATGTGTAGAAAACATGAGGGCAATATCACCATGCATATGGCCCATGAGCAATGTTTGAATATAACGCAGTATCTCATTTTCCTCAAGATTACCATATTCAATGACAAGCTTCGTACGTGTTTTAAATTGCTTTTTATTCAGTAAAATGATACCCTCATCTTTGTGCATTGCCAATACAAATTGGAACAGTTTCGTGTCACTTAAAACAACGAATAAACTCAAATTGGTCATTATTTAACAGTTGTGCTTCATCAATAAAAATCGTGCACAACGTCCCTACGTAAGCTTCAAACAGATCATCTAAAAATTCGCCTTGGCTTTTATTTTTATCAAAGTTCATACCTCGCGCTTCATAAAGCTCTTTATAGAGATCGCGTGGATCAAAAAAAGGATGTTCAATCAAAACAGTAGTCGTTTTAAGGGCTGTTGCATGGTGCATGACTCGCATAATATGACTTTTCCCTACACCAGGATCACCAATAATAAACATAAGGGGAATAGCAGGATTGCCAATGGCTTCTTGGAGTTTATTTCGGGCAATTTCAGCACTTATGCTATCAAAATACAACGAAGGATCAACAGTATCTTTAAAAAACTCTTTTGCAGCTTCAAAATCTTTCATCTAGAAATTAACTGCTTTTTCTTCAGGAATGAGGGATCGTTTAGGAAGAGGAGGTGCTAGATTGAGTTGTGGTTGGGATTGATATTGCTGTTTGGGCGCACTATTTTGTTGCTGTTGTTGTTGGAAAACGCCCTCTTTTTTGATAGCATCAACAATTTCTTGGGTGGTTGGATTGCTCTTGACGGTTAGCTCTTGAATATACACCGAATCAATCACTAAATTATGTGTTTTTTTGGCATAAGCAATCAGTGTAGATTTCAAAAGCTCTTTTCCACGAGAGGTCACAAGGTCTTCTGCAAAATAACTGCCTATGACAATATTGAGGGTATCAACAACTTTATGTTCATTTTTTTTGACATCATTGCCTTCAAAAACCAAACCAATGGTTACTTCAACAGGCTTTTTATCGACCTTTGCAAAAACATTGGTTTTAAAATGCTCTAAAACCAATGTCTCTGCGAAAAGGCTTACATGTAAAAGTAAAATTGCTGTTAAAAGACGTTTCATACGACCCTTTTTTAGACTGATGTATCGAGCACACTTCCACCAAGTTCTTTGATTCTGGCATCAACTTTTTCGAGTGCTTTTTGCATTGTAGTATAACTAATTTCAGGTAATTTTCCACCCCAAAGTTTCTCAGCCTCTCCAAAACCTTGGAGCATTCCCGATCGTCCTGCTTGAAGTTTGGAAAGATCATCGCCTGCTCCATTAATGACAAAATCAGCAATACGTGCACTCGTTTGGGGAATACCAAAAAAACCATCATCTGCGACTAAGGACTTAGCCTCATCTTGACTCAACTGACCAATAGGTTTGCCTTTATAACCAATATCAGCAAGAGTAAACGTATCGGCTTGAGTGCCAAAAGTCGTTTTAGACTCAGAGGCAACTTTTGCCATGTAGTCTGCTAAATAACTGTTGGTAATCTGCTTACCCGTTGTCAGTTTTTTATCTTTAGCGTTGACGTCTTGATTGCTTTGTGAGTAGGTTATCAAGCCTTTTGATTCATACGAAATTTCTAGATTCATAATTGCCCCCTTAAACCTGTTTCTTTTACATGTAAATCGTCAAAATTCATCAAAAAGTGAATCGCTCTTAATTTCTTCTATTTTCAAAATATCTGATTTTTGGTAAAACTCCCCTACTTTGGGTGAGACTTGCACACACCGCGTCAAATGCTCATAAAATCGTTGATAATGGTAGTCGAGCAGAAGCTGTTTTGGGTAACGTGCTCTTGAAATTGCGACGTAAAATTGGCTTTTTTCAAAGATGTTGTTGATGTTACAGACCAAAGAGTCAATGCTCATGCCTTGAGACTTATGAATCGTGATAGCATAGGCGAGCTTTAAAGGAAACTGCTCAATGGAAACGAGCGGTTTTTCTTTGACTTCACCCTCCATCACCACATTTTCATGCAAGGTGTACTCTTGGCGCTCCACTTTGACAAATTCGCCCGCTTTTTCCACGATGACCTCATTTTCATCAATCGCTTTAATAATGCCTCGCTCGCCATTGTAGTATTTGCCCCACTTATTGGTACAAAAAAGCACCTTTGCACCCACTTTTAAGGTCAAGTCCACAGGAATCGGAAGTGCGTTTTTCCAGCCTTCTATTTTGTTTACATGTAAAGACTGTTCATGCACTTTTTCTTTGGCTTTCAGCACGATGGGCTCGCTCTCAATCTGTGCCAATTTCTGGATGTTGAGCATCTCCGCTTCTTTGTTTCTGCCAAACAAAACCGTTGGGTCATCATCCCAAACACCGACATTGGTGCGCAAAGCTTCTAAGTATTCGAGTGTGTCGCTATCCAGTATGCCTCGTCGTATCTTTCCAAGGTGAGAAAAGAAAAGCACATCGTGTGTTCGTTTCGTGATGGTCAGCTCCACCACCACAGGCTCAAACGCATTCCATGAACTGCTCTCAAACGCATATTCAAAACCGCCCCATAAGCTATTTTCTTTGCCTTTGGAAACAGGCGGCAGTTGAAAAAAGTCGCCCACAAAAAGCACACTTCCCTCAAAATTGGCATTACGAAGACGATAATAGATCATATCAAGCAAATCAGCCGAAACCATGCTAATCTCATCAATGACTAAAAGATCGCATCTCGTGAGCACTTTTTTAATTTCAGTAAGTCTTGCCTTGGCGTAACGGTCATGGCGAGTGAGCTCATCAAGATGGTTGCAGATGCCAAAGGCAAAAAAGCTGTGCAAAGTTTGACCACCCACATTAACCGCACTCACCCCTGTACTTCCAAGAACGACGACCTGTTTGCCTACTTTTCTTAGCTCCGTAACAATTTCACCCACCAGATAGCTTTTGCCCACACCCGCACCACCCGTAAGCAGTACATTGTCCTTTTTTAAAATATCGATGAGTTTTTGTGCTAAGTTCAAAGAGGCTTCCTAAGTTGTTTTTGGTATTATAGCACTTACAAAAGGAAGGACTTAAAACGATGTCAATACGAAATATGTTTCTTTTTATATGTACACTTTTTCTCTTAAGCGGTTGTGCCACAAAAGAACCCTCAGCGCAGACGTTTGTCGCAGAGAAAAGCACTTCAAAAGCAATGCTCCTTTACCCTCAAAATGTAGACTTTTTAGCACAAAACATTACACCTCAGAGCGTTGCACAAGACGATTTTACCTACCGCTACTATTCACCATGGTTTAAAACCCATGTCAGCCATGATAAAGAAGATGCACTCTGGGCAAATCGCTCGTATGGACTGAAAAATCGCTATTATGGTGAAAACTTACAACTCATTGATGGCGCTGAGATTGATGCTATCATCAATGCGACGAACGTAGAAGCCTATGGAAGTATCAACGCCCATGCGATTATGATCCAAAATGCGCAAATGCGTAACCTCCCAACAGAAAAACCTTTTTTCAAAAAAACAACCTTACCGGGTGAAGGGTACCCGTTTGATTACTTGCAAACGTCACGCATTCATGTCGCTGAGCCTATTATCATCTCGCACTACAGTAAAGACGGTGCTTGGGCGTTTGTGGAGAGCTCTTTTGCTTCGGGTTGGCTTCCTGTAGAGAGTTTCGTGCTTGTGAATGCGAGAGAGCGTACCGAATTTTTAAGCGCCAAAAAAATCGCTATTGTAAAAGACAATGTACCTCTTTATAATGCACAACAACGTTTCATCACTTACGCCAAAGTGGGTGCTATTTTACCTATCAGCAGCGAAGATGACAACTTTTTTCATGCCTACATATACACTCACGATGCCGCATTTAATGCCCAAAAATTGGAGCTCCATGTTCCCAAAAGTTTTGCACAAATCGTACCTATCGACTTTAGCAAAGAGAGCATCAGCAAAATTGGAGATCAACTCTTAGGCGAAAAATACGGATGGGGTGGATACCTTGCCAATCGTGACTGTTCTGCTATGACGCGTGACTTTCTCTCCCCTTTTGGCATTTGGATTCCTAGGAATTCCGCTGCACAAAAAAGTTTTGGAGAGTATGTTTCACTGAAAGATTTAACACCCAAGGAGAAAGAAGCGATGATACTCAAAAATGGCATAGCCTTTTTAAGCCTCATTTACCTCAAAGGTCATATCATGCTTTATGCCGGAGAATTTGAAGGAAAAGCCCTTGTCATGCAAAATATCTGGGGTGTAAGAACGATGGAAGATGGGAAAGAGGGTCGCAATGTCATCGGTAAAGCGATCATCTCAGACCTCTATGTGGGAGCCAATCAAGAAAATGTGCCAGAAAAAGGACTGCTCATTAACCGCGTTGAGGGCATCATGATCAAGCCTGCCAATCCAAAAAGCAATAATCTCGTTTCCAAATACCCCAGCGTGAAAACCATCAAAGACAACACCGTTTTTTTTATGGATGGAAGCTCACTGCCATATGATGATAAAAAAGTGAAGACATTTGATGAAAGACTTGAAAATGCGGACATCGAAGATATGTTTAACCAAAAATACCCTGCCTTTGCACCCATCACAGACCCTGCGCTCAATGATGATCCCGGTCGTTTTCGCAATGATACCTTTTTGAAAAAACTCTACGGTTCCAGTAAAAGTGAGATCGAGAAAAATCTTACCACCGTAAACTGGCTTCCCAACCACGGAGGCACAAAACTCAAGTTTAACAAAAATGAAAATGCAAGCGCACAACTTCAAAAAGTCTCTGATGAGCTTGATCGTTTGCCCGAAGAGTACATGAAATATCTCAAAAAAGTCGATGGCACCTACTTCTTTCGCAAAATCGCCAAAACAGAGCGCCTCAGTGCCCACAGTTACGGAATTGCCATAGACCTCGACACTCACTACTCACGCTACTGGCAATGGGACAAAACCCATAATTTTCACAATGAATTCCCCAAAGAAATCGTCGATATTTTTGAAAAACACGGCTTTGTCTGGGGCGGAAGATGGTACCACTACGACACCATGCACTTTGAGTATCGTCCTGAGTTATTTGAGAGTATAGATTAAATATAAGAGCTTTACATGTAAAGCTCTTATTTCGTAAATCCGCACGCCTTTATATCTTTGTCATCTTCTTTCACAATCGCTTGCGCGGCAATCACTGTTTGACCATTAAACGTTACAGCTGGGTTTCCATGTAACTTCCAACCGTTATTTAAAAACTCCGTAATCCTCGCACAGAAGGTTGAATCATCCGGTCCTGTAACTAATTTATACTGCATTTTTACTCCTTGAAGTGAACTATTGAACTATTGAACTATTTTACATTAAATTTTTGTTTAATTCTGCTTAATTCTAACAAAACCTAGATGTAGATCAAGGTTTTTTTGTTTTAAATGAGATAAAATGACTCCCATATAAAACAATTGAAAGGATAACCATGACATTTACCGCAAAAATAGACAAAACAGCCCTCAAAGGCACACCCGTGAAACTGGAAGGAACCTTCCAAGAAGTAGGAAACTATGCGCCACTTGTTAAAATACTTACACCCGACTTACAAGAAAAAACCATCGGTGGAGAGAGTAACAAAGCACAACTCATCATCGCGGTACCGTCCTTAGACACACCTGTGTGTGACGCAGAAGCAAGGCGTTTTAACCAAGAAGTGGCAAAGCATGAAAACATTGATACGACCATTATCTCAATGGACTTACCTTTCGCGGCAGCAAAATTTTGCAATGTAGCTAGCATCGCAAATCTAAGTGTAGGAAGTGACTTTAGAGACCATGCGTTTGCTAAAGCTTACGGTGTTTTAATCAAAGACGGTGCTTTACAAGGTTTATGTGCGAGAGCGATTTTTGTGATCAGCAAAGATGGCAAGATTGTGTACAAACAGGTGGTTCCTGAGATTACGGAAGAACCTAATTATGACGAAGCGCTAAATGCCGCTATCGATGCAGCCAACAGAGGGGCTAGTTGTTGTGGTTTTTGTCAGTAGTTTAACCCCACCAGAGCCGCCTAAGACGACGGCTCTTCAAAACCTTGCCGCTCAGCCACACCGCATTTTTTTCTTTGCGGGCGTGGTACAAAGCGTACTCTTTGTTGCGCTTATTGGTCTGCAATACGCAGGTCTTTTAAGTTTACATGTAAGCGTTGGACTCTACCATGCTTACGCCATGACGTTCATCGTCTTTACGCAGTTTTTTGCAGGTTTTTTGCTCACAACGTTTCCACGCTACCTTTCGCGTCCAGCAGCATCGCCTAAAGCGTATCTGCCCATTGCATGGATGATCAATGGTGGCGGACTTTTATTTATAGCCCTCTCATTTGTCTCAGAGATCGCACTCGTTGCTTCGATGCTGGTTATCTTGGCAGGTTATGTGAAACTCTGTTTGCTATTACTCGAGTTTCAAACCAAAAGTACGGTTACCAATAAAACCGATACCACATGGATGCTTAGAGCCTTTGCACTGGGACTTGTGGGGCAAATACTCTTCATCGCTGATCCCTTTCTTCCGACCTATGCTCTAGCACTGGGCGTTAGTTTTTATCTCTACCTCTTTTTTATCGTGCTCATCGTTTCTCAAAAGATGATGCCCTTTTTCGCTGCCAATACCATCATCGGCTACACGATGAACAAAAGCAAACACTTTTTACTCTTCGTTTGTGTGGCACTCATGCTCAAAGTGATTTTAGAAGCCTTAAGCATCAACGCTTTTGTGGCGGACAGTGCGCTCTTTGGCATCATGACCTATGAACTTTTAAAATGGCGTCTACCCTTTCAAAAATCCCCCGCTATTTTATGGGTGCTTTTTCTCTCCATTTGGTGGGTCCCTGTGGGATTTGGACTTTTTGTGGTGCAAGACTTTAGCGCACTGGTTGGACATGCTATTTACTTGGAAAAATCTCCTCTGCATGCCTTAGCACTTGGTTATTTTACAACCGTTCTTGTGGGTTTTGGTACCAGAGTCATTTTGGGGCATTCTGGGCGCACACCAAAAGCCGATGCGTATGCAGTGACACTTTTTGGACTCATTCAAGCAATGGCACTCATACGCATTCTTGCAGGTATTTTTCCTCAATTTGGATATTTGCATGCCGTCTTGACAGTGGCAGTTCTGTGGATTGTGATCTTTGGGTTATGGTCGAAGCGGTATATTCATATTTTATTTGAGAAGTAACGCATTGTGTGAGCCCAAATATAGGGCTCACCTCTTTACATGTAAACGATAATTAACGAGCCAAAGGCGCGTGGGCACTCTGCCGAAGAGAACCCAGTGTTAACGTAGTTTTTAAAGCTTCGCTTTAAAAGCGTGTCAGAATTTAAAATTATGAAACGACTTCAAATCCTGCTTCATCGATTGCTTTTTCAAACACACTGATGTCAATCGGCGCATCGTACTCGATGATGGTTTTACCGCTTGCGAGATCAACATTGACGCTTTTAACCCCTCTGATTCCTTCTAAAACACCTTTGACGCTTTTAACGCATCCTCCACAACTCATTCCTTTAACCACTAACGTGATGGTTGCCATTGTTTATCCTTTATTTATTTTTATAACGCTTCTTAGGCAAAGCCCAAGAAGCTACGTTAGCCACTAGGGCACTAAAGCTTGCCTCTTTCGAGGCAGAAAAATGTGTTTATTTCATTTTCCAACGTCGTAAAAGCAGTGAATTGCTCACGACTGAGACCGAACTCATCGCCATTGCTCCCCCTGCGACAATCGGGTTTAACATGCCCAAAAATGCCAGTGGAATCGCTAGGGTATTATACACAAAAGCTAAAAAGAGGTTCTGCTTAATTTTTGACATCGTGGCACGCGAAAGCGCAATGGCATTGACCACCATAAGTGGATCGTTGGCAATTAAGATCAAATCGGCACTCTCTACGGCAATATCGGAGCCATTGGACATCGCAATCGCAACATCCGCCACTGCAAGAGCAGGAGCATCGTTGATGCCATCACCCACCATACAGACAAATTTTCCTTCGCTTTTTAACTTTGAAATTGCCTCCGCTTTGCCGTTTGGCAAAACTTCCGCAAAAAAGTGCTTGATGCCTAGCTCATGAGCCACTTTTTGAGCGCAACGCTCATTGTCACCTGTGAGCATATAGACCTCTATACCATCGTTTTGAAGCTTTTCAACCGCCACTTTGGCACTTTCACGAATCGTATCTGCTAGTGCGATATAACCGATGATCTGCTCTTTTGTAGAGAGCGCTACAATGCTATTGCCCTCTTCCAAAAACGTTTGCGCGACCGTTGAAGGTTGCAATGATGCAAACTGAGCGATAAAAGCAGGTGAGCCTGCAAAGTAAACCACACCATCAATCTCCCCAGAAACGCCCAATCCTGAATAGTTCTGAAATGCTTGAACACTTTTTGATGGACTTTGTGGAGCTGAAGCGATGATCGCTTTGGCTAAGGGGTGTTTTGAGCCCTCTTCCAAGCTTGCAGCAAGCGCTAAAAATTGCTCTTTTGAAAGTGAATTCTCAATTAAAACATCAACGACTTGAGGATTGGCATACGTCAATGTTCCCGTTTTATCAAACACAACGGCGTTAATCTTGCCCACATTTTCAAGCACTTCGGCATTTTTGATGAGAATTCCTTCACTCGCCCCTCGCCCAACGCCCACCATAATCGCTGTGGGTGTCGCAAGTCCAAGTGCGCACGGACATGCGATCACAAGCACGGAGACAGCATTGATAATCGCCTCTTCAAAATTCCCTCCGATAAACCACCATGCACCAAAGGTTATCACTGCAATGCTCACCACAACGGGCACAAAAATACCCGCAATCGTATCGGCAAGGCGTTGAATCGGTGCTTTGGAGCCTTGCGCTTCTTCGATGAGGCGCACGATGGAGGCTAAAAAAGTGTCGGAACCGACTTTGGTCGCTTGGCATTTAAGCATGCCATCGCCATTTTTAGTCGCGCCCACGATAACATCACCCGCGGATTTAAGCACAGGAAGGCTCTCGCCCGTCATCATCGACTCATCAACCATGCTATTGCCTTCAACGACAATACCATCGGTGGGGATGCTCTCACCTGCTTTAACCACAAAAATATCGTTTACATGTAACGCTTCAATGCTGATCTCTTCGATCTTTCCATCACGTTCCACAAATGCTTTTTTAGGCTGTAAATGAAGCAGTTTTGAGATAGCAAAACCTGTTTTGGCTTTCGCTCTCACTTCCAAAAGTTTGCCTAAGAGTACCAGTGTTATGACCGAAACAGACGCTTCAAAGTAAAGATGCAACGGTAAATTCAAAAGCAGAACACAAAGGCTTAAAAAGTACGCGGCACTCGTACCCAAAACAACAAGCACGTCCATATTGGCACTGCCACTTTTGAGGCTTTTGTATGCACCTATGTAAAACTTTCGCCCACAGTAAAACTGTACGATCGTCGCAAGCCCTAATTGAAGCATCACAGGAAGATGCCAATGGATGTTAAACAGCATTCCAATCATTTCGACTAAAAATGGTAAGGTAAGCAGTGCGGAGAGGCTAAATTCACGTAAAAGCTTTTGGTAATCGTGCTCTTTGTCTAAACTTTTTTGCTCTTGATCGACCTTGGAAGATTCGGTAGCACCAAAACCTGTTTTTTCAATGCTTTGAATGATCTCTGGAAGATTAATTTCGGGATTAGAAGAGCTAATAAACGCTTTTTCTGTAGCTAAGTTTACATTGGCACTCACACCTTCAAGCTTGCCGAGCACACGCTCAATACGTGCCGAACATGCCGCACATGTCATGCCCTTGATGTCAAGCTCAAAATGTTTTTCAGACATTTTTTGTCTCCTATCTTTTTGTGACATTCTAACGCTTCGTTACTTGCGGTAAGATGAAACAAAAAATGTAGGAATATCTTTACATGTAAAGGCTTACGATGAAAGATATTGTGTTATATCGACTTCATCAATCTGTTCAGGCTTAAGATACTTTTTCGCATACTGCAAGTAAACGCCACTGCGTAAAAAGAGCTCAAACAGATCCCCATCAATGTGCTCATCCATTTTAAGTATACTGAGAATTTTAATCGCTTCTGAGATCGTTTTGGCTTTTTTATACGGTCGATCACTGGCCGTTAATGCTTCAAAAATATCGGCAATTGCAATGATGCGCGCTGGTAAAGAGATTTGCTCTTTGCTAAGCCCTCTAGGATAGCCCGTTCCTTTCATCGTCTCATGATGTGCACAAGCGTATTCAGGAACATGTTTGAGATTGTCCATAAACGGAAGTTCTGAGAGCATGCGAATACTCATAATGATGTGCTCATTGATCTTATAACGTTCTTCATCATTGAGCGTTCCTCGTGCGATACTCAAATTGTAAAGCTCTCCTAAATTATTGTAATATTGTGGTATTTTCATCGTAATGCCAAGACGTGCATATGTTTTTGTATCAATCTCTTGAGCTCTTGTAATATAATGCTCTGGTTTATCTTGTAAGAGCGTTTCCACACATGGAAGCGGTTTGAGCGGAATATCAGCCAAGCGTTTCTTTTCAGCTTCACTCATCCCCAATCGATCGTCAAAATGGCGCATCCACGTCACCGAAGCAATTTGTTTGAGTCGCTCAATCTTTTGCGCATCCATAAACTCGCCACCAATATTGCACTCCGCCAAAAAAGAAAAATCATCAAAAAGTTTTGCTTCTGCTTCTTTTCGCCTTTGCAGTAACAATGCTTGATTTTCTTTACCTTCCAAAAGCCCTTCTAAGTAAGCGATATGCGCATCCCTAAGCAACACTTCAAAACGGGTACGAATCTCATGAATACGGTTGTGAATACTCTCAAGTTTCGTTGCTTTATCGACCACATATTCAGGTGTTGTCACTTTGCCACAGTCGTGCAAAAGAGCCGCTATGCGAAACTCTCGCCATGCATTTTCATCTTTGAAATTAAACTTTTTAAAAATACCTTGATGATTTTTATTGGCCTCTTCCGCCAACATAGAAGCAAGTTCGGGTACACGCTCACAATGCCCACCCGTATAAGGCGATTTATCATCGATCGCACTGGCAATCAGTTTGATAAACGACTCCATCAGGTTTTCTTGCGCTTTTTCATGTGTTTTAATAGAGCGTGCCATTAAAACCATCGAATGGCTGAGTGCATAAAACTCTTTGATGCGCGTACTAATGTGATGCACGGCGTCATACTGCTTTGTAGCCACATTATCACTCATCGTTTTAAGCAGATCAACAGGTGCTATAATAATGTGTCTGAGGAAAAACCATGTCACCACAATGATGATAACCATCATTAGAAGGGAGATCACAATATTTTGAATCATAATTGCATCAATTTCTTGAGTCACCTTTTTCTCTTCTAAAAATGTTCCAATATACCACTGTTTTCCAAAGTCTGCTGGAAATTCTGAAAAAGCAAATAAGTAGCGTTCATCGGCGGCACTCTGGACCCTACCACGCTTCGATCCATTTAAAAATTGTTCATATGATTTTCTGATCTCTTGAGGGAGTTGTTCTACTCTAAGGTTGGCTTCTGCCGTTGGTAATGAACTTGCAATCACATCTCCATAAGGATTGACAATGACAATAGGACCATCGATGACAACACTCTGTTCTTGAAGCAATTTTGTAATCGAAGCGATGGTAAAGTCGATGCCAGCGACTTTCACCTTTTCACCTGCTGGATTCATATAGGGGTACGAAACCGTAATGCCTATTTCATTGGTTGAAGCAAACGCATAAGGCTCTGACCAGTAAAATTTTTCATGCGACACTGCTTGCTTAAACCACGTACGTTCCCTAGGGTCGAACGATAATGGAGTGTATTCAACACGTGTTGTTTCAAACTGGGTGTTTTTATACGCCCACTCATCAACGCCTACATTCCCACGTACATCAATTGTACGCATTGCAAATTCGGGTGTGCGTCTGGCTTGAAAAAAATTGCCTAGCTGATCGGCAATATAGATGCTCGCAATCTTTTCATCAGAAAGCAACATTTCCCACATCATGCGTGTAAAAATTTCGCGTGAAGCAAAAAGATCATCACTTTGTTGACTATTAACAAGCACCTTAAGATGCGCAGAGGTCTTTTGCAAAGAGACTTTGATGGCTTCAATAATATTTTTACGCACTTCAACATTGCGCTTTTGAATCATGCTGTAGGAATTTTTGGAACTTTGTACATAGTTGTGACCAATCAAGGAGATAGAAAGGAAGCTTGCAAGCCCTAAGATAAGGGTAATAATGCTAAAAGTGAAGGTATACCGTTTTGTTTTTTTCATAGTGATGCTCCTTACAATGAGGAAGGCAGAGAATAAATACTATGGAATTAAGAAATTGTAACACGATTTGAGGCAATCAACAATGCTATATCAAAAATTACTCTTCTGTGTTCTCCTCTAAAAGCTCGATCGGTTCAATGTCAGTACTAAAATCTTGGTATTCGAGTTTGGCATCTTTAAGATTTTTGGTTGCTTTTGCCCCTAAACGCTTCAAATTCTCTACACGACCTAAGATATTACCTGAGCCTTCTGTGAGCTGTTTTTGAGCGTTTTCGTAGCTGTTATTGAGTGTTTGAAGCTGTGAGCCTACACGTTTAAAACTCTCCGAAAAACCAACCATCTTGTCATACATTTTACCGGCTTCATCAAACAGTTTCGTAGCAAGCGTACTGGATTGTTCACTTTGCCAATAGAGATAAATCGTACGCAATGAAACCGTCAGTGTTGAAGGATTGACAATGGCGATATGCTTGCGAAGTGCGTATTCATAGAGCTTTGGATCTTCGTTGATGGCAACCGAAAAGGCTCCTTCAATCGGTACAAACATAAAGACATATTGAAGTGTGCCTTGTTTGTAGTGTGCGTAATCTTTAGAGTCAAGCGTGTCAATATGGTCACGAAAAGCTTGCAATAAAGCCTTTGAAGCGACGTGTTTTGCTTCATCACTTTCAGCTCTCACAAATTCATCGTAACTGTTGAGTGAGACTTTAGAGTCAATGATGATCGTGCGCTCTTGCGGGAGTTTAATGACAACATCAGGGCGTTTGGTGCGACCTTCTTCATCTTTGTAACTCTCTTGGGTTTCGTAATGAACACCTTTGACAAGACCCGAATATTCCAAAACACTCTCTAAGATCATCTCACCCCAACTGCCTTGGCTCTGTTTTTTCCCTTTAAGTGCCTTAGTCAGATTTTCAGCCTCTTTAGAGATATTCATGCCTGCACGTGCCACCAACTCAATCTCTTTGGAAAGTTCTGCAAATTTTTTCGTACTGTTTTCTTGTGAATTTTCAACGCTTTTTTTGAAATGCTCTAAATTTTCTTTGAAAGGTTTGAGAAGTGTTTCAAGTGATTTGATCGAGGTATCGTCCAATTTTTGAAGCTTTTTTTCTAAGTGTTGTTCCATAATAGCGTTAAGTTTAAGCTCAAGCTTTTTACCCTGCTCTTCAAAATCAAGTTTGAGCCTTTGATGACTCTCTTTTTGTGCTTGCAGTTCAGCTTGAAGTGTTGCACTTTTCATGTTGATGGCTAGGTTTTCTGCACTTAACTGTTCATTTTTAGCTTTAGCGTAAGAAAGTTCAGCATCTTTATTATTTAACACAGACCTAATCCAAAATCCTAAAACGATCATAGCCATAACAAAAGTGATAAAAATAGCTAACAACAGCATATCTTGGGGCATAACAACTCCTAATGTGTGTTTACATGTAAAAAGATTAATCGATATAAATCGTGTCTAATATTTTGATTTTTGAAGCGAATATTTTCCAAATTTTGCTTTAAAACGCGGTTCTCTTCTTTAAGAATTGAGTATTCACCATAGAGTTTATTGATGTCACGACTCATATAATAGATCTGATTTTTGATGTAAATTTTAGGAAGGATGATCAAAAAAGCAACAAACATCACCATATAAACGAGCAATAAAAAACGAAAATCGAGATTTTTCTCAACTTTCTGTTCCGCATCATACTGCTCTAATAGTTCACTTTTATCGTTCATTACGCCTTCTTTATCTCAAATACTCTCAATTTTGCACTTCTACTGCGTGGGTTCTTTTTTAATTTCCGATGCTGTGGCTTCAATCGGCTTTTTACTGATGAGTTTTCCCATGCTATGATTATTGCCACATGTACAGCGCATCACGGAAGGCAAACAGATACAGTTTTGACTCCACAGTTTAAATGTCTGTTTCACAATACGGTCTTCAAGGGAATGAAACGAAATAATCCCCACGATACACTGCTTAAAATCGGCATTTTTAATACTCTCTAAAAGCTCTGTGAGAACTCCCAACTCATTGTTAACCTCAATACGAATGGCTTGAAAAAGAAGTGTTGAAGGATGAATACTCTTTTTCCCACCCACCTTTTCAGCCAATTTTGAAAGTTCTTTGGCACTTACAATAGGCGCTTTGGAACGTGCTTCACAGATCAGATGAGCCATTTTCTTATATTCATGAATCTCACCATATTCACGTAAAATAAATTCCAACTCTTCTTGTGAATAGTGGTTAACCACTTCGTACGCACTAAGCTCTTGTTTTGGATTCATACGCATATCCAAAACATTGGAGTCAAAAGCAAAACCACGCTCTTTTTTATCCAGTTGTAAAGAGGAAACACCAATATCAGCCAAAATCCCTCGAATGGGAAGATGTGCATACTGAGCGATGACAGAGGCAAAATTACCATGATGAAGGGTTACACGATCCCCAAAGCGCTCAAGCCTCTTTTGACTAAATGCCAACGCCTCTTCATCTTGATCACAGCCTATCAATTTGATATTAGGATTTTGTTCTAACAATGCTTCGCTATGCCCACCATACCCTAATGTACAATCAATAACAACCCCATCATCAATGCTACGAAACGCCTCTTTGACCTCTTCTAACAGTACGGGGATATGGGGTATATTCACTAGGATTCCTTGGTTAAAGTGGTTCTATTATAATCTATTGAGACTTACAATCGCCTCATACGCTACATCCATCATCGTTTCAATCTCTTTACATGTAATCACATAAGGAGGCATAAAATAGACAACATTGCCGAGTGGACGAAGAATCACACCTTTTTGAAACGCATACTTGAATATCTTTAAATTCACCCGAAAATCAATCGGATAAACATCAAGTTCTACCGCTGCAATCATGCCTGTCTGACGGACTTTTTGCACATTTGGAAGAGTCTTAAATTGTTCTAATTTAGAACCAATTAACGCAATTTTTTCTTTATTTTTTTCCAAAATAGATTCATTTTCAAAGATGTCTAATGTCGCATTAGCGGCACTGCACGCCAAAGGATTCCCGGTATAACTGTGAGAATGCAAAAATGCTTTAAATTCAGAATAATCACAATAAAAGGCATCATAGATTTTTTGCGTCGTTAGTACGACCGAGAGAGGGAGATAACCTCCTGTTAGTCCCTTAGAAAGTGTCATGAAATCAGGGCTAACATCCGCATATTCACAGGCAAACATTTTACCAGTTCGTCCAAAGCCAACAGCGATTTCATCGGCAATTAAATGAACATCATAGTGATCACACAGTTTGCGTGCAAGTGTAATATAAAGAGGATGATACATGTTCATTCCACCTGAACATTGAATCAATGGTTCGATAATAAAAGCGGAAATTTGATCTGCTTTTTCTTTAAAAATTTGTTCTAATCCATCGGCAGCTTTAATGGCACTCTCTTCACTTTGATCTTTAGGTACAGGTGCTTGAATGGTTTGAAGGAGTATATCATCAAACACTTCTTTATAAAGCTTCACATCACCAACGGCTAAAGCACCGATTGTTTCGCCATGATAACTGTTTTCTAAGGAGACAAAAAGCGGTCGTTTTTGCCCTCTGTTTTTATGATATTGAAAGCTCATTTTAAGCGCTACTTCAATCGCACTAGAGCCATTATCGGCGTAAAAACACTTCTCCAGACCTTTGGGTGCTAATGCACAAAGTCTTTTGGAAAGTTTTATAATCGGTTCGTGGGTAAATCCCGCAAAAATCACATGTTCCAAAGTATCTAATTGCTCTTTAATTTTTTGATTGATGTAAGGATTACAATGTCCAAAAAGATTGACCCACCAGGAACTAACACCATCAATATAACGGTTATCATCAAAATCATATAAATAAGCCCCTTGACCTCTTTTAATAGGAATTATAGGAAGTATCTCATGGTCTTTCATCTGCGTGCAAGGATGCCATATATGCTTTAAATCATCTTCAATTAATTTTTTCGTGTTCATTGTTACATTTTGCCTTTTTTTGTTAGGAGTTTCACGCAATTTATGGTTATTTAATAACTATACAGATAGAATTATAGCAAAATACAAAGTTCTTAAAGGGCAAGAATGATTACGTGGATGCAACGTCATAAAAAATATTTGGTCATCACTATCTGGATTAGCACAATAGCATTCGTTGGTGCTGGTTTTGTAGGATGGGGTGCTTATGATATGAACAAAGATCGTGCAGCCTCTGTCGCAAAAGTTGGACATCGAATCATCTCGGTCCAAGAGTTTCAAACAGCGTATGCCAACCATTTCAATTACTACAACAATCTCTTAGGTGGCAAGCTCACTCAAGAACAAGCCGAGCAAATGGGACTTAACAAAATTGTTATGAACACCCTTATAAATCAGAACCTTCTACTAAACTATGCAGATGAAATAGGTCTTTTGGCAACAAAAGAAGACATTAAAGATCGAATTAAAAATACTCCAAGTTTTCAAACAGATGGCGTTTTTAATAAAGAGCTCTACTATTCTATTTTAAAAGCAAACCGTATTAACCCAAATGATTATGAAAATGGCCTTGAAAAAGAGATTTTAAATGCAAAACTAGAAAACTTTTTCAAACTGACACCTTCACAAAAAGAGATCGATCTCTTTGCTTCCGCTTTTTTCATGGAAGATCATCTTGCAATTAGCGCTGTGACACTGGATACCAATGAAGTGACTGCTAGTGAAGAAGCTATCAAAACATATTGGGACAAAAATAAATCTAAATACCTTACAAAAAAAAGTTATACACTTGAATTACTCAATATCCCTGCCTCTCAAACAAAATTTGATGATAAAACATTAGAAGAGTTTTACGCACAAGAGAAACATAACTACACGCAACCTGATGGAAAGCTGATGAGTTTTGAAGAAGCAAAACCAAAAGTCATTATTGATTTACGACTCAAAAATGACAAAAAAATTGCTTTAGAATCCTTCCTTGCTTTTAAAAAGGGCGAAGTGAATGCAAGTGAAACCAAAGTTATTTTTGATGATGACACAACATTCCCTCTTGAAAAAATCCAAGTGGCTGCAAAAGACGAAGTGCTCAAACCACTTATTGTCAAAGACAACTACGTTATAATAAAAATGAAAGAGATTAAGTTCCCAGAACCAATGTCCTACGAGTTAGCCAAGAAAGATGCAAGTCGTGATCTTTTAGAAGAACTCAAAAATACGACCTTAGAGAAAAAAGCTCAAGCTAAACTTGAAAATTTCACAGCAAGTAGTGATCTTGGTTTTGTAAGCAGAGATTCTGTTAAGTCAATTGCAGGTCTGAGTGAAGCAAAAAGTGCTGAGTTTTTAAGTCACGTTTTTGATAACATGAACAAAAAAGGTTATAAGGTTATTGATGGTAAAGCCATAGTCTACGAGGTTTTGGAACAAAAGTTGCTTAATAAAGACAAAGCTAAGCAGTATGTTAGTTTGATTAGCGAAAATATTTTACAAGTTAAACAAGCTGAATTAAACCAAAATCTTATTAAAAAGCTCGCTGCTGCATACAAAGTCGAGCAATACTACAAAGGAAAATAGTTGAGCACTACGATTTTAGGTATCGACATTGGTTCAACCAAGATTTGCGCTATTATCGCTCAAAAAAAACGATGATGGTGACATCAAAATCTTAGGCGCAGGTATTGCAAAGTCTCAAGGCCTTAAAAAAGGTATTATTACCAATATTGACCTTGCTTCAAAATCAATTCGCAATGCGCTTAATGATGCGAAAAGAGTCGCAGGAACACAGTACGAGAGAGTCATCGTTTCAATCTCTGGTGCTTACACCAAAAGTGTTGATAGCAGCGGTATTGTTAATATTCCAAATCGTGACATCGGCATTAAAGAGATTAATCGTGCAATGCAAATGGCAGATCATAATGCCAATATTCCTAATGAATATGAAAAGCTTCACGTGCTTCCTTATAACTTCAAAGTAGATGATCAAGAGTTTATTGAAGATCCACTTGGTATGAATGGTGCTCGTTTAGAAGTCCAAGTACACATTATTACAGCACAAAAATCATCCCTTAGCAACCTTAGAAAAGCTGTTAAATCAGCCGGTGTCGAAATTGACAACATTGTTCTCAATTGTTATGCTTCAGCGATTGCTGTTTTGAATCATGATGAGCGAGAATTGGGTGTTGCTGTTATTGATATGGGTGGTGCTACATGTAATGTGATGATTCATGCAGGCAATTCGATGCGTTTCAATGATTATTTAGGCGTTGGATCTTTAAATATCACTAACGATCTATCAACAGCACTGCATACTCCATTAGGTGCAGCTGAAGAAATTAAAATCAATTATGGTTCACTCAAAAGTAATTCTAGTGAGCTTATAGAGCTCCCTGTCATTGGCGATGATGGCTCAACCCATGAAGTATCACTCAATATTGTTTCGAACGTTATCTATGTTAGGGTTGAAGAGACGCTGATGATTTTAGCAAAAACCCTGGAAGATAGTAGCTTTAAAGAGCAAATCGGCGCAGGTGTCGTTTTAACAGGTGGAATGACAAAACTTGATGGCATTAGAGAATTAGCATCAGCAATTTTTGACAATGTGCCAATAAGAATTGCCAAACCAAGAGAAATGGATGGACTTTTTGAGACACTCAGAGATCCAAGCTATTCAACAGCAATTGGTCTTGTATTATACGGTGGTGGTCATTTCACACCCTACGAGATTGATTCGAATAAAAAATTACGTTACAAAGATGAGACCATTGAACCAACTCGCCATCATCAAGAGACTTTTGATGATGGTGATGAAACAGAAGAAGGCGATATTGGAACAGCTCCTCAAGCAGATAATGCAAAAGAGAAGCTCAAAGATCTTGCAAATATTCAAGAAGAAGAAAGCGAAGGGTTTGGCTCTAAGCTATGGAATAGATTAACACAATTATTTTAAAGAGGGGTATGAGGTATGAACGGATTTAGCATAGAAGAATCAAAATGTGTTTACGGCGCTAAAATCAAAGTTATTGGTGTTGGTGGCGGTGGTGGTAACATGATCAACCACATGGTAAGAGAAGGTATTAGTGGTATTGATCTTATTGCTGCAAACACTGACGCTCAAGCCCTTGAAAACTGTTTAGCAAAAACAAAAATTCAATTGGGTAAAAAAGGACTGGGAGCTGGTATGCGCCCAGAAATTGGTAAAGAATCAGCATTAGAAAGTTACGAAGAAATCAAAAGTTCTTTAGAAAAAGCAGATATCGTTTTTATCGCGTCTGGTTTTGGTGGAGGAACGGGAACAGGTGCTGCTCCTATTGTTGCACAAGCAGCTAAAGAAGTCGGTGCACTGACTGTTGCTGTTGTCACGCGCCCTTTTATGTTTGAAGGTAAGAAAAGAGCTAAACTTGCGGAGATGGGTATCAATGAACTGCGCAAAGAGAGTGATTCTATTGTTATTATCCCTAATGATAAACTACTTTCTATTGTTGATGCAAAATTTGGAATCAAAGATAGCTTTAGAATCGTTGATGACGTTTTAAGTCGTGCTGTTAGCGGTATGAGTTTAGTTGTTCTTTCTTCTGGTCAAAGTGATATTAACGTTGACTTTGCAGACGTCCAAACCGTTATGAGTCATCGTGGTATGGCACTCATGGGTATTGGTGAGAGCACAGGCGATGATGCAGCTATTGAAGCAATTAAAAGTGCTATTGAATCACCTCTGCTTGATAACATGTCAATCAATGGGGCACTTGGTGTTTTGGTTCATTTCCAAATTCCAGCAAGTTATCCTATTACAGAGATTAGCAATGCAATGAGTCTTATCTTGGATTGTGCAGATGAAGATGCTGATGTTATCTTTGGTACAACAACCAGTGAAGATATGCCAGACAACTCTGTTCGAGTCACTATTGTTGCAACAGGTTTTGAAAATAAAGTTGAAGCTTCAAAAGAGCTCAAGATGCTTAATAACAATCAAGAATCAATCAAAAAAGAACGTATTTTACGTATGAAAAAAGTAAGTGGTGGCTATGAGGGACAAGATGATTATCTTGATATCCCAACTTATATTAGACACCAAATGGATTAATTAACCCTCAACCCTCTTCTATGCAAAAAGGAGGAAGCCAAAAAGCTTCTTCCTTTTATCGTTGACTTAAAATACCTCGTCTGATAAATAAACCAAATTGGGCAACCATCAATAATTTCATAACCCATTCACTCTGCTTATGCATCGTTGCAAAGGCTTCGGTTACTGTCTCAGCAGAGCCCAATTGCTGTGCATGAATAATAAATGGCGTATAGTAAAAGAGAAAGAGTCCTGTAGTTATCACACAAATAAAAGACAAAAGAAATGAGAGAAAATCATAGTTTTTACCCATCATCCAAACTTGTACTTCATAGATAATACTGTAAAGCGCTACAAAACCTATTAAAATATTCATCTTCAAGAAAAATTGTGTCATTAAAACACCACTTTGAAAATGAGTGAGAACTCCATCTCCTAGATATTTTTGTGGAAAAAAGATCACTGGGGCTATAAATGCACCCGCTGCGATTTCAACACCAATGGCAATACCTAACATTGCCAAATAAACGACCATTAAACTTTTCATTTCTACTCCTTAATCCAAAATCCACGGTCTAATCCCGCTAAATCTTTATAAAAGTCCACTGCTAAACCTTTCTTTTCGACATACTGGCAAATAGCATTTCGTTGATCATACCCCATTTCACATACGAGCACTTTAGCCTTTCGTTCCTGAAAAAGATCAATAATATGACATAACATTTCATCACCTTTTATTCCACCATAAAGTGCTAAAGATGGCTCAAAAGAGAGCCCTATGCCTAAGGGCTCTTCATTAGCAATATAAGGAGGATTAGAAACAATCATATCAATTTCTCCACTCACACTATCTAAATAACTTCCCTCAAGAAACGCTATTTTGTCACTAACACCATGTTTTTGTGCATTGTGTTTGCTTACATGTAAAGCCTCACTTGAAATATCTACCGCCGTCAATCTTGCATGAGGAAGTAAAAGTGAAAGCATAATTGAGATGATTCCGCTACCACATCCAATTTCGACGATATGGGCATTAGGAGAAAGTTCTTTAGCTAATGACATAGCTTTATCGACCAATATCTCAGTTTCAGGTCTTGGAATGAGAACGCGTGTATCAACATCAAAAACTCTACCATAAAAACTGGCTCGCCCCAAAATATACTCTAGAGGTTCATGATTTTTACGACGTTGTAACAGTTCTTTCAAACGCTTATTCTCACCTATCTCATCCTCACTGTGACTTATAAGCCAACTTATCTCAGCGCCTAACACTTCACTTAAAAGGATCATCGCTTCTTTTTGAGGAATATCGGTTACCTCTCGCAATTGCTCTGCACTTTGTGCTAAGAGTTCTTTAATGCGCAAGTGCTTCACCTTCATCAAAATGCATACCTAATTTTTTCAGTCTTTCTGTTAATGGAGGATGGGTGAAATAAAGTGCAATCGTTAAAGGATGTGAAAAAGGAAAGCTTTTATTTTCATCAGCGAGTTTAACCAAGGCAGAAGCAAGCGCTTCTTTACTTTCACAAACACTGCCATATTCATCGGCTCTGTACTCATTGTAACGACTCAAAAGTCCAAAAAGAGGCATTAAGATAAATGAGACAACGGGAGAAAGTAGTAAAAAAAGTACCATAACACTAGCAGCAGATTTATTTACATGTAAGGAGTCAAAAAGCTCCACGGGAAGATTTCCAAAGAGAGCAAACATCAGAAAAAGCATTAAAGCACTTGATGCAATATTTTTAAGAATATCTTTGTGTGTAAAATGCCCCAGTTCATGTCCAAGTACAGCTAACAACTCATGCTTTTCCAATTTGGCAATTAAGGTATCAAAAAGGACAACGCGCTTTGAACTACCCAACCCACCAAAATAAGCATTGAGTCTATTGTCACGTTTACTCGCATCTAAACTAAAAACACCGCTACTTTTAAGTCCAGCTTTTTTTAAAAAGTGCTTCAATAGAACTTTTAAGGCTTTCATCTTCAAGGGGAGTCAGTTTATTGAACAGTGGAACGATCACAATCGGGTAAATCATATTGATACATAAAATAACCACAAAAGAAAATAAAAATCCATAAAACCACCAATAATCATATGCCATAATAATGGCACTCATAGCCCAAAAAAACGCTCCACCCAAAAAGCCGAACATAAAGATTGATTTGACCTGATCTACAATAAACGTTTTAGTATCAATCGTAGAAAAGCCGAATTTTTTATCAAGTCCAAATGTTTGATAAAGATCAAAAGGGAGGAGTAAAACATAGTTGATAGCAATAAAACTCATCACAAAGAGAACAGATCGCAATGCTTCATTTTCAACATATATGATAGAATCAAGCGTGCTAAGACCAAAAGTGATCCAACCAAAAAAGAGAATAAAATCAAAGAAAGAGGAGACTAAAGAGAGCTTTTGTGAAGCTATCTTATACGCAGCTGCTTTGGCATAATTCGATGGAGAGAGGATAATCGCTTTTAAAGTGCGCGCTTGAATAACAAAACCTATTTCCATAAATGCAGCATACATTTTAATTAAAAGGTAAAGTATGTAAATGAGTATAATAAATTCTAACATAAAGCCTTGTTCCTTTGCTAATTGAAAAACGTTATCATACCAGTTTTTCATCAATATTGTCTAAACCAATACAACACATTTGCAACACACGAGTGCTATTATTTTCACAGAAACCAGCTTTTCTTCTCATTTTAATATCCACAAAATCGACTTAAATATTTTATTAGGAAAGTGAGTTTAGAATAAAAAAAAAGAATAAAAAGGAGTCAAAATGACAATTTCTAAGCAACTGATTGTTATGCTTTCCATCGCAATTATCGGAACTTGTACCATTTTCGGGATCAGTATGAAAAAGATGGATCAAATCTATGAAGAGACCAATTATGTAACTGTCAATTCTTTGCCAAGCGTTCTCTCCTTAAACCATTCTATGCTTTATGCATTAAGACTTCGACTTGTTTTATGGGAACATATTACACAAGAAGATAAAGGGGCTAATGCAAAATCAAAAGAGGGTATTTTAGGTGCACTCAATGATCTTACTAAAGAGCTCAAAAACTATGAAACAATGGTCAGTGATGATCAAGATAGAGCATTATTGACGCAAGATCAAGAGGCGTTACAAAAATTCAGTATTCTTGTGCAAGATATTCTGAAACTTTCTGAAACAGGAAAAAAAGCAGAAGCAACAATTGCATTTAATAAAGCTAGACCTATCTTAAAAGCTTTGACAACTGCATTTGATACTCACATGCAATACAACCTTGACTTAGCCAATAAAATGGCGAAGGATGCTGCGGATGCTAAAAAGAATGCCAACATGGTTATGATTATTCTCTCTCTTGCCATTATTGGCTCTACAATTTTTATCAGTATTCTTATCCGAAACAACATCATGCAAGGTGTTCATCTTGTACGTGATAGTATTGGCAATTTTGTTCGTACAAAAGAGCTTAATTTCCGCATTAAATACGAAAAATCAAATGAGATTAAAGAGATGGTTGATAGCTTTAATTCATTGGTTGAAACTCTTGAAAGCACTATTGTTGATGCCAAAGCATCCTCCAGCGAAAATGCTTCGGTTTCCCATGAACTGAGTACCACCAGTATGCAAATTGGACGAAATGCTGAACAAAGTTCTACGATTGTTGAGAGTACAATCCAAGAAATCCAAACCATTAAAACCTTCGTTCAAGAAACTGCTGCACTTTCTGAGACAATGAAACAAAATATTGCGACTGCAGGACATAGATTGGACAATGCTAAAAATGAAGTTATTACGCTTCGCAATGAAGTCGAATCTGCAAGTGATGCTGAAACTGCCCTCGCTCAAAAATTAGAGCAAATGAGCCATGATGCGGAACAAGTGAAACAAATCTTAACGGTCATTTCTGATATTGCCGATCAAACCAATCTTCTAGCCCTTAATGCTGCCATTGAAGCTGCCAGGGCGGGAGAACATGGTCGTGGATTTGCAGTTGTTGCCGATGAAGTACGAAAACTCGCTGAACGCACCCAAAGTTCACTCACGGAGATTAACGCAACTATTAATGTGATTGTGCAATCTATCATAGACTCTTCTGAACAGATGGGAAGGAATGCTAAAAACATTCAAAGACTATCGACGGTTTCCAGTGGTGTTGAAACGACAATTTTGGGAACAACACAAGTGATGAAAGAGAGCGTTGATTCCGTAACAACCAGTGCCCAAAACTCACAAAAGATTTCACAGGACACCGATAAAATCGTCAGTATGGTGAGCAACATCAATACGTTGACAAGTCAAAATGCAAGAAGCGTAGAAGAAATCGCTGCAGCAGCGGACCATCTCTCACGTTTAGCTGAAAATCTCAACAACAAACTCAATCAGTTCAGATCATAACCAACTTTTAGGGTAAAGTCCAAAGCTTTATCCTCTTCTTCCTTCTCATGTTAATGGTATAATACGCGCAAAAACAACGGAGTACATTTGGCACTTTTAGATTTAATCGGCATTAGCAAAGCATATGAAACTCAGAAAATTTTAATAGACGTTGACTTTTCCTTGCATGAAGGTGAGCGTGTTGCAATCATTGGCAAAAATGGCGGTGGAAAATCTACACTGATGAAAATCGTTTTTGGCACATTGGAAACCGATGATGGAAGACGTATTCTTCAAAAAAATATTAAAGTTGGTATGTTAGATCAAACCCCTCGCTTTAAAGAAGGGATGAATGTTAAAGAAGCGATTGAAGAAGAACTCAAAGAGCTCAAAATGGCAAGGGTTCGTTATGAAGAGGTCATTAAGATACTTGAATCTGACTACCATAATGAAGCGCTACTTGCAGAGCAGAGCCAACTCGTCACTTTTTTGGATTTGCATGATGCGTGGAGTTTAGATGAAAAGATTGAGCAAGTTTTACAAGAATTTGATCTCAAACAGTTTGAACAAAGTGATGTCAATCTCTTAAGTGGCGGCGAGCAACGACGTGTGACACTCGCTGGTCTCATCCTTCAAAAACCTGACATTTTACTACTGGATGAGCCAACGAACCATTTAGATGTTTATATGGTCGAGTTTTTAGAGCAGATGCTTTTAAAATCAAAATTTACCCTTCTCTTTATCTCCCATGATCGTTATTTTATCGACCATTTAGCAACACGAACGATTGAAATTGATGATGGAAAAATGAGGAGTTTTGAAGGTGGTTATGAAAACTATCTTACATGTAAAGAGTTATTGATCTTATCTTTACAAAAACAGCATGAAAATCTCCTCAAATACCTCAAAGGGGAAGAAGAGTGGTTAAAACGTGGTGTCAAAGCGAGGCTCAAACGTAATGAAGGGCGAAAACAGAGAGTTTTTGAACTACGTGAGTCTGCCAAAAAAAATCCTTCTTTGGTCCGAAAACTTAAACTGGAATTAGAGAGAGAAAAGCACAATTTCAATGGTGAGAAGATTATCAATAAGCAAAAAATGCTTTTTGAGATATATAACATCCATAAAAAATTGGGCGATAAACTTCTCATTAAAGATTTTAGTACCCGTATTTTACAAAAAGATCGTATTGCCATTGTTGGAAAAAATGGAGCAGGAAAATCAACACTTTTAAAAATTTTACTCGGTGATCTCAACGTTGATAGTGGAAATTTTGATAAAGGCGAATTTAAAATAGGCTATTTTGATCAACAACGAGCTATGCTCGATGATACGAAAAACCTTATAGAAACTTTTTGTCCTAATGGAGGCGATAGGGTTGATGTTAAAGGGAAAAATCTTCATGTCTATGGCTATCTTAAAGACTTTCTCTTTCCAAAAGAAGATCTAAACAAAAAGATCGGCATCCTCAGTGGCGGTGAAAAAAATCGTGTTGCACTTGCCCTACTCTTTTCTCAAGAAGTAGATTGCCTTATTCTCGATGAACCAACCAATGATCTGGATATTCCAACCATCAATATTTTAGAAGAGTACATCCAAAGTTTTGCTGGCGCAGTCATTTTTGTCAGCCATGATCGTTACTTTGTGGATAAAATTGCAGCTAAGCTCTATGTCTTTAAGGGCGAAGGCATCATTGAGGAGAGTTATCAAAGCTACAGTGAATATTTAGAGATTGAAAAAGAGATTAAAGAGCTTGACGCAATGGAATCAGCTCAAGAAGCACCCTGGATTGAAAAAGAAGAACCAAAAGTGCAAAAAGCAAAAGAGAGTGTGCCTACAAAACTGAGCTACAAAGAGCAGCGTGCACTTGAAACACTACCGTTACAAATTCAAGCACTTGAAGACGAAATTGCCGCCACAAAAAAATGTCTTGAAAATCCTGAATGCTATCAGCAAATAGGACTAAGTACACTGAGTCAAAGATTAGAAGAGAAAGAGGCACTCTTAGAGCCGATGATTGAAGAGCTATTGGAGATAGAAGAAAAAGCAGAGATGTTGCAAAGAGATTAAACCTCTTTGCCTTTAAGCTTTAAACGTTGAAAGTGTAGAATCTAGATTTTGAGAAGAGTCAAGCATTCGCTGAGAAATATGTGAAAGTTCTTCTGCAATTTTTTCATTGTTGTTGGATAAACTTAGCGTGCGCTTCATCTGCTCCATCATTTGATTTGTTAAGTGTGAAATCTCAACAACTTTTTTAGAAGCTTTTTTGGAAACTTCGATAGATTCTAATGTACGATTTTTTGTCTCTTCAGTTGCATTTTGAACATCAAATGCACTTTGTGAAATGAGATTAATATTTTCAGCATTCACTTCCATATTACTGCTAAGTTGTGTGACCCCTTGAACAATGACACTAATTGTAGCATCAATCTCTGCGAGCGATTTTTGTGTACGTTCTGCAAGCTTTCGTACTTCATCAGCAACAACCGCAAATCCACGACCATGTTCTCCTGCACGAGCCGCTTCAATGGCAGCATTGAGCGCAAGTAAATTGGTCTGATCCGCAATATCTTTGATCATCGCCAAAACACCTTTAATTTGATCGGTTTGCGAAACTACATTTTGAATTTGGTGTGCCATCTCTTGCTCGGAATCACTTGCTCCGTTGATATTTTGAACAACATCATTCAAAGCAATGCTCATCTTTTCAAGGACATTAAAGGACGAAGTGTTATCTTCCACGGTATGAATTGCAAGCTCTTCTGAGAGATCAAGATCTGTTTCAATATCTTTCATGAGATCAAACGACATCTTAATTTGATGCGCTTGGTCTACGACACCTTTGGAAAATTCAACGGCATTGGTATTGAGTGTTTCTCCTGTATGTTCAACATTTTGAGAAATTTTTTGAGATGAAAGAATAATAGATTGAATTTTTTCGATGAAAATATTAATATATTGAGCAATATCACCCATCTCATCTTGACTATTAATCTGTACCCGAGCTGTTAAATCACCGTTTCCGCTTGATAAATCTTTAATTCTTTCCAATAAAATTCCCAATGGATTTCCCACAACACGTTTTAACACCAACATAATGAGCACGGAAGTAATGAGCAATGAAAGTATAAAGATACTAATAAGTTTCCAACTGATCGCACCAATATATTCATCAATTTCTGCAAATGAAAACGTCATATCCATCACACCAAGCACATCGCCTTTTTGAGAGGTAGCATGACACGCTAAACAATCTTGTTCAGCAATTAGAGGTTTTAAAAGTCTTAAACGATGCCCTTTTGCATCATCAAGAGTCACGCTATGCTGTACAGGATTTTTAAAGATACCAATGACAGCTTCATCCGTAGAAGGTTTTGCATTAATACCAAAAGTATCGATCACCACTTGTGATTGGTGGATTTTAAGCTCTTGTATCCCTTTCATTTCCCCAGCATCTTTCAATGACTTTTCAATCAAAGCACGATCCCCTAAATTCATTGCCGCACGTACGGTTTGGAAAACAGACTGACTAAACAAATTAAGATTATTTTCACTTTGGATCTGAGATGATTTTTTAAACTCATTGACAATAAAAAATTGCAAAATAATAAAACTTGTCAAAAGCAAAGGAATGAGAGTTAACCCTATTTTTAAACCTATACCTTTTTTCATCCTTGCACCCTTCCAACATTCATGATTTCAATCAAATTCATATCATCTAACATCTCATACAGCTCTTCACTACCTACTTTTACATGTAAATTCATTTTGTCCATTTTAATGGACTTGATTAAAAAACCTATTACCGATGACGTAATGATAAAAGAGTCTTGAATCATGAGGTTAATGCTAATATGGGGATGCTGCTCATGCGCTTGGCGAATTGCATCTTTGATCGCTTGTGCATTTCCAATTGTCTTAATCGTGCCTGTGATAAGAATATTCACATGCTCACTGTGCACTTTGGTCACTAAATCCATTGCGTCTCCAAATACAAAAAATTAACTTTTATTATAGTATATATTTGTCTATTTGAGGAATTAATGTATTATTAAAATGACACAATTTAGCCACACAGTTCCTTTTTGACACGTTCACTCGCCATTGTAATATTCCAAGCAGGTTCCCATACGATTTCAATCATACAATCTTGTACCCCATCGACTTTTAAGACCGCATCTTTTGTCCATTGTTGAATCAGTTCATGCAAAGGGCATCCTTTCGTAGAGAGCGTCATGGTAATGTTCACTTTAGCATCTTTAATTTTGACACCATAAATAAGTCCTAACGAAACGATATCAAAGCCAACTTCTGGGTCAATTACGGTTGAAATAGCATTGTAAATATCTTCTTCTGTAATAATCAATCATTCTCCTTAATTTTATAATTAAACACATACACTGTATTAAAAGCTACCAATATCAAAGATATAAGGAGCAACACACTCCCTATGAAAAAAAGTTTTTCAAACTGCATTAAAACACCACTACTAAGAACAACAACGGAAACAAACAGTATCCATGTTTGTGTATCGGCTACTTTCGTGTGAATCATCTGGTGTAAAAGTGGTACTTTTTGTTTGCCCACCAATGGTGCAAATCTCTCATACCAGACCAAAAAAGGCAAAATTTTATAGATATGCCCAACAATAAATGAGAGCAAAAAACCAAAAAAGAAAAGTACCCCAGCTAATATACCTATTGTACTATTCGCTAAAATCATATAGAACATAGAACTTATCACTGCTGCAAATAAACAGACCAGTCCAAAAACAACATTTTTAACCCAATAATCATTTTGCTTGCGTGCTCTTTGATGAAAAATAATTCCTATTTGCACCATGAAACACAAAATTCCCAATACTATCAACACCATAGCAATCGCTTGAATAAAAAAAGGAAGTTTAACAATCAAGGCAATCATACATAGCGCTATTCCAAAACTGTGTAAATACAATGTTGCATTGATCCACTTCTCTTCATAATCATGAGAAAGGGAAAACATCGGTATCAATACCATTGAAACACCCATAACAATCATCATCACAAAGCCGCCAAGAGTACCCAACATATGTGCTTTTACCCATGCGTCAATATCAATTGCTAAAAGACCATGTCCTAAGCTAAGGCCTATCAATAAACCTAAGGTTATGGAAATAAACAAAAATATCGTACCTATAAGCAAAAACTTACTTACGAGTGTGATCTTTTTTAAACGATTAAATGTTAAAAAAACATTGAAGCAGAAAATGAGCATCGAAAGATAAGTGATAACTGCACCATAGGGAATCAGCAAATGAAGTTCCCCAAAAGTAAACCCACTCACCATCAGTAAGAATCCAACAACGTACATATAAAATTGCACATAAGCAAAATCTTTAGAAAAGATAGGTACTTCAAGCACAACAGGGAGAAGCTGATACATGGCCCCAAAAATAACCATCATCACAAAACCCAATAAGTATAAGTGAGAAAAAGCGGCTAAGGAGGAAGAGATAATGTAGCCTGAGATGTCAACACTCATAAACAGTAGTGCAATACTACTTAAAAACAAAAAAATAATTCCTGCAATAAAGAAATGCGCAACCAATACAAAAGGTGGTGCCATCTCTGTGGCTAAAGAGACTTTCATATTAACCGTTGCACTGTTTTTGACTTAAATCAACTTTATCACTCATTCCCTCTTTATAGGAAAAAACAAGTTGAAGTTTTCCACCCTCAATTTCAGTGACATCAATGTCATAAAAAGGTTGTACTTTAGCAAGTAAACCAATAGGGGAACGATGGTTAATCATCACTATTTTTTTATATGCGTTATCTAAAAGTTCAAGCGCAATCATCGCATTGATCATTGGCTCTGGTGGCGTGCATAAAGAGGTATCAAAGCTAATGTATTCTATGCCTTCTCGTACATACGTGAAAAACGGAACCGTTGCATTGTCTACATGTAAAAGTTTTGCTTCATGGGGATAATTGTCTGGAGTCATCATCATTTCATCCTTGTTTTTGATGAAACTATAATGCAAAGTAAAGTTAATTTCCTTAATCTACATCAAGAAAAAGAGAGTTATTGTCTTAATTAGCAAGATTGATAATAAGAGAGCCCTAAAAAAGGCTCTCATTGTATATTTTAGTGTAAGAAGTGTCTAACGCCTGTGAAGTAAAGTGCCATACCATGCTCATTGGCAGCTGCGATAACATCGTCATCACGAATACTGCCACCTGGTTCAATGATCGCTTTAACACCCGCTGCAGCGGCTGCATCAATGCTATCACGGAAGGGGAAAAATGCTTCACTTGCAAGTGCTGCACCACTCACATCAATACCCATATCTTCCGCTTTGCGAAGTGCTGCTTTGGCAGCATCCACACGACTGGTCATACCCATACCAATCGCTACCATGGCGCTCTCTTTGACATACACCACACAGTTTGATTTGGTCAAACTTGCGACTTTATAGGCAATTTCAAGATCGCTCAGCTCTTGTTTAGAAGCGGTTCTGCTTGTCAAACATTTGGCATTTTTGATCTCATCATCGTTGACCATGTCGCTCTCTTGGAAGACAAAACCGCCATCAACGTGTTTAAAGTCGTACGCATCTTCACTGAGCACTAAATATTTACTCTCTTGGGTAAAGATTTTGATGCGTTTTTTCGCATCAAACACATGCAACGCATCTTCATCGACATTCGCCGCAATGATGACTTCCACAAAAATTTCATTGATTTTCTCAGCCAAGGCTTTATTCAAGGTTCCATTAATCGCCACAACACCACCGTACGCAGAGACAGGATCACATTTCAGCGCTTTAACGTAACTGTCTAGCAAATCGCCACCGATGGCAAAACCACAGGGATTGGCATGTTTGATGATACATACCGCTGGAGCGTCACCAAAGGATGCAGCAATTTTAACCGCACCGTTAATGTCCGTCATATTGTTAAAGCTAGCTTCGCCTTTGAGCGTTTTAAAATTGTTCGTAAAGAAGTAGTCAAACTCGTACAAAGAGCCTTTTTGATGTGGATTCTCGCCATAACGAGTATCAAATGCTTTGGTGCCTACGATAAACTGTTTCTCACCAAAACCGTTGTTAAAGCGTTTGTTCATGTAATTGGCAATCATGCTATCATAAGCACCCGTGTGCTCGAACGCCTTAATCATTAAATCTCTTCTAAATTCTAAAGTATTTTTACCAGACTTAAGCGCTTCAATCACGTTATCATAATCTAGAACATCGGTAACAATCAGAACATCATTAAAGTTTTTGGCGGCACTTCTTACCATCGCAGGGCCACCGATGTCGATATTTTCGATAATTTCATCAAAATCATCGGTCTTAGCAATCGTCTCTTTAAACGGATAGAGATTGACACACACAAGATCAATTCCTTCGATGCCATGCTCTTTCGCAACTTTTACATGTAAAGGTAAATCCCTTCGGTGAAGGATGCCTCCATGAATCATTGGATTGAGTGTTTTCACACGTCCATCAAACATCTCAGGGAACTTGGTGACTTCGCTGATTTCCAGAGCTTTAATACCCTCTTCTTTTAAAAGTTTATAGGTGCCACCCGTTGAAATGATCTCAAATCCCAACGCCACCAAATCCTTAGCAAACTCCGCAATCCCCGTTTTATCGCTGACACTAATTAACGCTCTCACACTCGTCCTTTTTATCGTATTAATAATTTATTGATGATTTTATTTTACAATACGTTCCTTTTAGGACGTATTAAATACAATTGGCAAAATATTGGGAGTTTTAATGAATCAAACACAAAAGTCGTCAAACACACTTTTTACACTGCTGTTTTTTGCATGGATCGTTTCGATGGTCTCAATGCTAGGAAGTCTCTTTTTCAGTGAGATTATGATGTTTCCTCCCTGCGTCATGTGTTGGTATCAACGCATTTGCATGTATCCATTAACCGTTATTTTCCTCGTCGCACTTTTTAGCAACGATCAAAATGTTTTCAAATATGCCATGCCGCTTGTGATTCTAGGGCTTTTTTTTGCGATTTATCACAATTTGCTCTACTATGGCATCGTACCCGAAACTCTAGCTCCGTGTTCCCAAGGGGTTTCATGCACGAGTGACTACATCAACTGGTTTGGATTTATCACGATTCAACTCCTCTCATTGGTAGGATTTGCGCTTATTTTTATTACTTTAATTTTCATTAGACGTCTTGCAAAATTGTAAGACGTCTTCTGCCTCAGTAGAGGCAAGCTTTAGTGCCACAGCGGCGTAGCGTAGATTTTTGGGCTTTGCCTAAAAACCGTCATAAAAAGAGTTCTGTAAGAACTCTATCAAATAAAAAGGCTTCATAACCATGAAAAAACAGACTCTTATTATCGCTTCTCTCTTTGTGCTTGTACTTCTTTTTGTGGGAGGAAGTTATCTGTATAAAAACGCTAACCACAGTGTCTCCGCAGAAAAGAGTGCTGCGCTTGTGCGTCCATACGCTTATGTTCTTGGTAATCCCAATGCCAAAACAACCATTGTTGAATTTTTTGACCCTGCGTGCGGCACATGTAAAAGCTTTTATCCGTTTGTCAAAAACATTCTCAAACAAAACCCTGACACACTCAAACTGGTATTGCGCTATGCTCCGTTTCATACCGATTCTTATTATATAGTTGCGATGATTGAAGCGGCACGCTTGCAAGGTAAGTACATCGAAGCACTCGAAGTCATTTATAAATACCAAGATAAATGGGCAAGCCATGGTACACCAAACATTGGTCTTATTTGGGGATTTTTACCTGAAGCTGGGATTGATATTGATCAGTTAAAAGAGGATTTGAAAAAACCTGAGATCGATGCACTGATTAAACAAGATATTTCCGACACTAAAACCCTTGGCGTCAATGCGACCCCAGAGTTTTTTGTCAATGGCAAACCACTCATTAAATTTGGGAAACAAGAGTTAGAAGATCTTATAAAATCAGAACTCTAAAACACACACCCCTAATTTTGGGGTGAAATCTCATTGTAACCGTGAAGTCTGATGTCACGGCGACGCTTTCCATCGTGAAAACGTCTCTTTTCAACATCTGTTTCTGGGACTAAGGGAGGCACAGGCGTAGGTCTCCCCTTTTCATCGACAGCTACCATCGTGAAAAAACAGCTATTCGTATGGGTTGCGATCCCTTTTTGAATATTCTCCGCAATCACTTTAATGCCGACTTCCATTGATGTTTTACCCGTAAAATTGACACTGGCTAAAAAGGTTACCAACGTTCCAACAGGAATGGCTTGTTTAAAAATAACTTGATCAACCGACATCGTTACAACGTAGCCACCACAATAGCGTGATGCACACGCATAAGCGACTTGATCTAGCAGTTTTAAGAGATCACCTCCATGTACATTACCAGAGAAATTGGCTTTATCGGGTGTCATTAAAACGGACATACTGAGGGTGTGTTTTTCAAATGGGGTCGATAGCATCTAACTTTTTTCCTTTTTAATCATCTCATACGCTTCATTAATTTCTTGTAGTTTTGTCGTTGCAGCATCGATAATGCTTTGATCTTTTCCTTGCCCCATTAATATATCGGGGTGATGTTCTTTGACTAAAGCGCGATATTTTTTCTTGATACTCTCCATATCTTCGCTCTCATCTGCACCTAAAATAGTATATGCTTTTTTTATTCCAAACTGTGTTTGTGCTGTTTTATTTGCATAAAATTGTTCAAAAGAGGCAATCAGTTTTTCAAAATCAGCATGCCTAATTTCTAACGCATTGGCAATATCTTCGGTGATCATAAATTCCGCTTGAGAAAACTCATTGTCAATAAAGGCGAGATTGAGCAGATATTCCATGACTTTGAGACGTTTTACGTAGTTATTTTGAGTCAGTTTAAGGTATTTTTGTGAGACAATCAGGGTATTATCAAAACTTTGCATCTCTTTTTGATAAATCACTTTTAGCGCTTCACGGACATTTTCACTGTTTTCAAACACACGAGCAATATCATTAAATGTCAAACTCAAAAGTTCTGCTTCAAGCTCGTTGACTCTGCCATCTGCTTTGGCTACTTTTGCCATCAATGCGACTAAAAGTCCCGCTTCATGCTCCGCCAAATCTCCTTTAAGCGTCTGCTTCACATCGACATTAATATGCTGGTATGCCTCTGTTTGATAATTCTTTGTCAAGAGATAAAAGACAACAATTACAATTACAATAATGACATAGGTCATTTTTTTCACCTTTACATGTAAAACTTGGTTTATAAAAATATGTTACAATCATTACACTAAAAAAAAGGACAATTTTGATGGGTAGTTTTGATGAGATTGTAGATAGAACAAAGACACCTAGCGAAAAATGGGACAAGTACAAAGGGACTGATGTCATCCCCGCATGGGTTGCCGATATGGATTTCAAATCACCTCCATGTGTGATAGATGCCCTTCAAAAAAGAGTGCATGAGGGTGTTTTTGGTTATACCGCCATCGATGATGAAACCTATGATGCGATTATTGCATTTCTCAAACGTCACTATAACTGGGAAATTAAAAAAGAGTGGTTGCTCTTTACTCATGGTGTTGTGAGTAGTATGAATATTACGTGTCTGAGCGTGGATGGCAAAAGTGTGATGACAACTACTCCGATTTATCCGCATTTTATTAAAGCACCCAAATACGCGAATAAAGAAGTTTTAGCCATTGCGATGAAAGAGGAAAACAACCGTTGGGTTCTGGATTATGAGGCGATGGAGAGAGCGATTACGCCTACATGTAAACTCTTTATGCTGTGCAATCCCTACAATCCAGCAGGAACAGTGTTTACATGTAAAGAACTTGAAAGGCTAGGAGAATTTTGTTTAAAACATGATCTTACCATCTGCTCCGATGAAATTCATGCGGATCTTTTATTAAATCCCATGGCAAAACATATTCCTATCGCTTCACTGAACGACACATTGGCGCAAAGAAGCATTACCCTCATGGCGCCAAGTAAAACTTTTAACATTGCAGGGCTTCAAGCCTCTTTTGCCATTATCCCCAATGCTGAGCTTCGCAAAAACTTTAAAAAGACAATGGGCAGTATGGTCGGAGGTATCAACCTTTTGGGCATTACCGCACTTAAAGCGGCTTACCTTGAAGGTGATGCGTGGCTTAGTGAACTTCGTGTCTATTTGGCAGAAAATCTTAAAATGGTACAAGACTTTGTCAGCAAAAATCCAAAACTCAAACTTTTAGATCAAGAAGCGACATTTCTTGCGTGGATCGATGCATCTGCTTTACATGTAAAGAGTCCTTACGCGTTTTTCTTAGACCATGGTGTTGGGCTGAGCGATGGGGAACCCTTTGGTGATAAAAATTGTGTACGACTCAATTTTGGAACCCAAAAAAGTGTTTTAAAAGAGATATTAAACCGTATGCAAAAGGCAATGGATAGCCTATGATAAAACTCTTTCTTTCGCTGGCTTTTGCGCTTTGTCTTTATGCGGCACCGCTCAGTCATATTGTGGTCTTAGGTGATCCACATCTGCCTGGTAAAAATGTACCCATGAAAGAGCATGTCATAGAGCAGATTAACCAGTGGAATGATGTCGATATGGTCGTGGCAGTGGGAGACATCTGCTCCAAAACCGGAACACAAGAGGAATATGACTTTGCTAAAAAGTACTTTTCAAACCTAACGAAACCTCTGCATGTTATTACAGGCAATCACGATTTTGTTTATGCAGATGCGCTCGATAGCAATGGAAAATTCCAACATGCGACTCGTGAAATTCAAGACGAAAAACTGAAGCGTTTTCAGAGCACTTTTGGGCTTTCAAAGCTCTACTATAGCATTGAAAAACCACCGTATTTACTCATTTTCCTTTCTGCCGATGATCCAAAATATTTAACAAAACTCTCAGACGAACAGCTCAGTTGGTTTGAAAATGAGCTCAAAAACCATCCTAAAACACCCACTATCGTCTTTTTTCATGCACCATTGGATCATACATTGGAAAATTATAACCATTGGGCGAATACTCCCAATTTTATCGCTCAGCCTAAGGATAAAATTCAAACTTTGCTTCATGATAATCCACAACTTTTCTTATGGGTTAGTGGACATACGCACACATCAGCAAAAGAGCCTAGTTTTGCTTCGACAATCAACCAAGTCGAACATGTCACGAACATCCACAATGCAGATATGAATAAAGAGGTTATCTGGACAAACTCTTTGTTTTTATATGACAATCATGTTACCATTAAGACGTACGACCATATGGAAGAAAAATGGTTAGATACCTTAGAACGTACAGTTTTTGTACCAAAAATTTAGGTAAAAATAGCTAATATGCCTGCCGCACTTTTTATGAGGATTTGAATGAAACAGTACCTATTTGCACTTTGTTCCTGCTTGTTTTTACTAAGTGGTTGTGCCCAAAAAGAGTTTACACAGAATGCTCCTGAACTTCCACAAGCTAAAGATGATGCACCCAAACGTCAAGAGATCGTTACAAATGCTCTTAAACATCAAGGGAAAAAAGATGGCTTAGATTGTTCTGGGTTTGTAAGCTTGGTCAACAAAGAGAGTACCGAGCCTTTTTTCACACCAGCAGAGCTCAATGGCTATTTTGAAGACACAAGACGCTCATTAGCTATTTACAATCTTCTTGAAACTCAAAAACGTACTTACCAAGACAAACCTAGGGTTGGTGATCTTATCTTCTTTGCCAACACTGTTAAAAAATATTCTAAATCCAAAAGTGATGATAACATCACACACATTGGGATTGTCACACAAATTGATCCCGATGAAACTGTCTATTTTATACACCACACCAAAGGAAAAAATTTGATTAGCCAAATGAATCTTAACTATCCAACCGTTGCGATGTACAACAATAAAGTTGTCAACTCTTATATGGAAAAATGCTCTAAAGATGAAAACCATAAAATGCTTAGCACCTGCATATTTTAGCGCGTATGGGAGAATCAAATGA
Organism: Sulfurospirillum diekertiae; assembly: GCF_002162315.1. NCBI lineage: Bacteria > Pseudomonadati > Campylobacterota > Epsilonproteobacteria > Campylobacterales > Sulfurospirillaceae > Sulfurospirillum > Sulfurospirillum diekertiae. The sequence goes on from NZ_CP021416.1 coordinate 1,824,031, forward strand.
AAAAATGGCTTACATTGAGCATGGCTGCTCTTTTTGTCATAGGCTGCGCACCAAAAGCAACTGTGGAAACACCTACAGTACCAATAGCAGAGAACACTCAACCTGAGAAGAAAATGTATCTTGGGGAACAACCATCTAACGAGTTTTATCTACAACAAGAACATGAGAGTTACGACTTACGTCCTGTTCAAGAGCTCTCTTTACGTGAATCTATCGTTCAAAATGCATTGATGTATTTAGGGAAACGCGATGGTGGCGACTGTTCAGGCTTTGTGAGTCTCATTAACTATAAAACTGGAGCTCCTTTTTATAAGGAAAAAGAGTTAAGCCAGAGTTTTGATAATGCTCGAAAATCGCGTGCCATGTTCAATCTTATGTCGCAAAAAGGGAATGCATATGAAACAAGACTTCCCCATCTTGGCGACCTTGTCTTTTTTGAAAATACTGAGCACAAAGCAGCTGTAAAAACCAAAGGTAAAGGTAAAAATAAAGTTGCTGTCAAAAAACCTTCTGTTCAAGTGGCTGAAAATATCACGCATGTGGGAATTGTCACAAAAGTTGAATCTGATGGTACGGTTGAGTTTATTCACCATTCAAATGGCAAAAATATCTTGGATTATATGAATTTTAATTATCCGATGCTCACCAACAAAGATGGCAAAGTCATTAACACCTACATGAAACGCTGCCCATCCAAAGGTGGTGCCGCACAACCTCAATGTATGAATATTGCCTTTTTTGTGGCATACGGAACGTTTTAACTTTTACATGTAACACAAGCCAAGCTTGTGTTACTCAAACATAAATTTTCTATTTTTTAATGCCCATTAATGATATGTTTTAATAGCAGGTGGTGTATACGCATTCATTTGATTCAATAAGCTCTCATAGTTGTCATCAACATAAAATACATTGCGTGCGCGTTCTTGTAAAAATTTTTCTTCAACCATATGATCAAAGAGTTCAATGAGGCTGTTGTAATAACCATTGATATTGAGGATCCCACAAGGCTTTTGCAACAAACCTATTTGATTCCATGTAAAAACTTCAAAAAATTCTTCAAGCGTTCCAGGACCTCCTGGCAGAGCAATAAAACCATCCGCCAATGCCATCATTTTAGCTTTACGTTCATGCATCGTATCCACACAAATCAGTTCTGTCAAATCTTTATGTGCAATTTCTTTTTGTTCAAGAAATGATGGAATAACGCCAATAACAGAACCACCCTCAGCAAGAACTGCATCTGCTATAGTTCCCATAATACCAACACTCGCTCCGCCATAAATTAACGCAATATTATTTTTTGCTAAAAATTTGCCTAGTAAAATCGCTTGCTCTTTATAGATTTCACGTGCACCAAGACTTGAACCACAATAAACTGCAATGCTTTTCATTCATGCCCTTTTCATTATCAAATTTGAGCTAGAATAATATTCTTTTTCCAATTAAAAGAATTTATGATCATGGATGTAGCAATGGATTTAAATCAATTTCAAAAATTTGTGGAAGCTTATTATGCGAAAAAAGGGTGGTTGGATTTAAATATCTTTATTCGTATTGGTTTTTTATCGGAAGAAACAGGAGAAGTTGCTCGTGCTATTCGAGCCCTAGAGATTGGACGTGATAGAGCAGATGAAACTGTCAAAAGTTACGATGAAAATATACAAAACCTTACCGAAGAGTTAGGAGATGTGCTTGGAAATATTGTAGTCATTGCTAATAAATACAATATTGCACTTGAAGATATTTTTACGGCACATCAACAAAAGCTAGAAAATCGCATGTAAAAATTTAAGATGAAGAAAGAGGTGCTTTCACACCTCTTGGAGTTTTTAGATATCTTGCTCAATCACTTCAGCAAAACGGTTAAAGTAACGCTCACAAATCGCTTCGACCGATTTTGAAACATCGTTACATGTAAAGGTATTTCCACCCACGGTTCCAATTTTAACAGCGCTTAAACCAATCGTTTTCGCCATCGCTACAAAGCCAGCGTCATCGTTCACTTCAACAAGTGCGCGAGAAAAACTCTCTGCAAAAATGTCTCGTGCATCATTACATGTAAATTTACATATAACGCCTTTTTTACTCTTCGCAACCATCTTCGCCAACGCGATAGCGATACCGCCCACATTGACATCTTTTGCCGCGTTCAAATAACCTTTTTTGTTCGCTTCAATGACCAGTTCCCATAGTTTTAGCTCTTTGTCGTAATCAAGCTCAGCCAATGTTCCTTCAACTTTGCCATACAACTCTTTCATATACAAGCTAGCGCCAAAGTCACTTTTGGTATCGCCAAGAAGATAAATGGAAGCGCCCTCTTTTTGGAAGCTAGACGGAAGCGTTTTGTTCGCATTATCATTCAAACCTACCATCACAATCGCTGGCGTTGGGAAAACACCCACACCATTGGTTTCGTTGTACAAAGAGACGTTACCGCTGACAACGGGTGTGTTTAGCTTTGCACACGCCTCTTTAATGCCGTAACAGCCTTGTGCAAACTGCCACATGACTTCAGGGTTTTCTGGGTTTCCGTAGTTCAAACAATCGGTAATCGCTAAAGGACGTGCGCCACTCATCGCAACGTTTCTTCCACTCTCAGCCACTGCCGCAGCAGCGCCCATTTTTGGGTCGATGTAGTTATAACGTGGATTACAGTCGCTGCTCATGGAGAGGGCTTTGCCGTTTTCTTTGATGCGAATAACACTCGCATCAAGGCTTCCGGGAGCTTTAATCGTATTGGTTTGAACGGTTGAGTCGTATTGGTTGAAAATCCATGTTTTATCAGAAACTTCAACGGAGTTCAAAAGCGCATCGAACGCTTTTTGGTTCTCAACGTTTGCAAAGTCATGGATCGTTGTGTTTTTAATAGAAGCTAAATACGCTGGCTCTTTGGTTGGTCGATCGTAAATCGGCGCTTGCTCGCTCACCGGTTGGACTGGCATATTCGCCACTCTCTCGCCATGCCAGAAGAGCTCCATATTGCCCGTAGCGGTGACTTCACCGATGATTTCAGCGTTGAGATCCCATTTTCTAAAGATGTCAACGACTTTATCTTCATACCCTTTTTTCGCACAGATAAGCATACGCTCTTGCGATTCAGAGAGCATAAATTCAAACGGCTGCATCCCCTCTTCGCGCGCTGGAACTTTATCAAGGTGCATGATCATACCGCTACCGCTTCGCCCTGCCATCTCGAATGAGCTAGAAGTCAAGCCCGCCGCGCCCATATCTTGGATACCCACGATGTAGTCGGTTTTAAAGAGTTCTAAACATGCTTCCAAAAGAAGTTTCTCGGCAAACGGATCACCGACTTGTACGGTTGGACGTAGGCTTTTGTTCGCTTCGGTAAAGCTATCGCTCGCCATAACAGCCACCACCCAGACCATCACGCCCTGTTTTAGAGCCAACATACACAACAGGATTGCCAATGCCTTCAGCTCTGCCGTAGAAAATTTCATCACTTTTTGCAAGTCCAAGGGTAAACGCGTTCACCAAGATATTACCGTTGTAACTCTCATCAAAAAAGGTCTCACCACCAATGGTTGGAACACCCATGCAGTTACCGTATCCGCCGATGCCCGCAACGACACCACGGACAAGAAAACGTTGGTGACGTGAGATATCATCGTTGTTCGTTACATTACCAAAACGAAGCGAGTTCATGTTCGCCACTGGACGAGCACCCATCGTGAAAACGTCTCTTAAAATGCCGCCAACACCCGTTGCTGCACCTTGGTACGGTTCAATAAAACTTGGGTGATTGTGAGATTCCATTTTAAAGACGGCTGCCATGCCATCGCCGACGTCGATAACACCCGCATTTTCACCCGGACCTTGAATGACCCAAGGTGCTTTGGTAGGAAAGCCGTTAAGGTATTTTTTACTGGATTTGTAAGAGCAGTGTTCGCTCCACATGGATGAGAAGATGCCAATCTCCAAAAGATTTGGCTCACGTCCTAAAATGTTCAAAATATTTTCATATTCGTCTTTGGTTAACTTATGTTTTTTTAATACTGCGTCTAAATTTTCCATGGATTGTTGCCCTATGTGATGTAATTAAAATAGGCTTATTGTACAAAAAAGGAGCTAAAAGTTAGTTTTGATCTAAAAAGGCCACCAGCGCTTCAGCAGTCATAGGTTTTGCAAAAAGATAGCCTTGCATACTATCACACCCATTTTCAATAAGAAAGGCTTTTTGCGCTTCCGTTTCAACTCCTTCTGCCAATACTTCAAGTTCAAGTGTTTTACCCAAAGCAATAATCGCTTTAGCAATAGCTTGATCATCCGTGTCCTCTGGCAAATCTTTGATAAAGGAACGATCAATTTTAAGTTTGTGCAACGGTAATTGTTTAAGATAACTCAGAGACGAATACCCTGTACCAAAATCATCAATTGAAATTTTGTAGCCCAAATTTTCAAGTTTTTGTAACGTTGTAGCAAATTGTTTTGGATTACTCATAAAACAACTCTCTGTCACTTCCAACTCTATACATAGAGCACTGATATCAACATTTTCACGTATGGCTTCAATTTTCTCAACAAAATCGTCCTCTTCAATTTGTACACTGGAAATATTGATGGCAACAATGACACCATCAAACAGATTTTGTTGATACCATCTGTTCATCTGCTCTAACACTTTTTTAAAAATCAATAATCCAAGGGGAATGATCAGCCTTGTCTCTTCTGCCCTTGAAATAAAACTATCTGGCATCATCAAGCCATTAATAGGATGTTGCCATCTGACAAGTGCTTCGAGACCTGTAATGTGATTGGTATAAAGATTGACTTCAGGTTGAAAACAAATGATTAATTCGTCATTATCAATCGCAACTTTAAGGTCATTATCTAACTTAGAAACATTTAAAAGATGTTCTGTCATGGAAGCCGTATAAAAAGCATAACACTTTTTACTACTAATTTTTTTAGCTTCGTACATCGCTGTATCTGCATTTTTCAAGAGGGACTCAAAACTCTTACCATCTTGTGGACAACACGCTACTCCCATGCTTGTAGTCACTTTGAAATGTTCTATAGCAACATCAAGGGGAACAGCTAAACTACTTGCTAATTTTTCACACAATGCTTCTACATGAAAATGGCCATTCGTCAAAATAACAAATTCATCGCCACCTACACGAGAAATAAAATCAGTTTCAGATAAACACGACAAAAAGCGTTCAGCAACTAATTGAATAACTTTATCACCTAACGTGTGACCATACATATCATTAATCGTTTTAAAACGAATCCAAATCTAGAAATATAAAAGATAATGCAGGCTCATTCACTAAACGTTTTTCAAGTTCTTGTTTCAGATAAACACGATTTGGCAGTTTTGTCAAAGGATCATTTAGCGCTAAAAAAAGTACCTCTTGTTGTGCATTTTTACGATCACTAATGTCTCTATGCGTTCCAGCAAGTCTTAATGCAGCACCCATTTTATCGCGTTCTACGACAGCGCCTGAGCCTTCTATCCAAACCCAATGACCATTTTGATGACGCATACGGAACTCTATAACATAAGGCTTATTATTTCGAATTGTATTTTCAATAGCGTTGTGCGCAATCATTTGGTCATCAGGATGAATTCTCTTCGACCAATCCGTATCCATATCATCAATATCTTCTCGTTTTAAGCCTAAAAAAGAGAGCCATATATCATTGACAACATGGGTATGATGGACATAATCCCAATCCCAATACCCCAAATTGGCACCTTGAATAACATGCTCTAAACGTTGTTCATTTTCTTTAAGTTTTTTTTGCATGGATTCAATTTGAAGAATTTTTGTTTTAATCAAACTATAAAGCAACACTGATGTGATGAAAACAAAAAAGAAACCTTTATAAGTTGAGAGTGTTGCGAAGAGAGTGGTATTAGTGACAAAATACTCCACGGCATGATCTGAAAAATAGATCCACAGCACAGAAAAAAGAGCATAAATAATCACAATACGTAAAGGGTTCATGTTAAACAACATAGGTTCGCTCGCTCTTTCTGAAATTTCTCTTGATCTATTATACAATAGGATAATAGATATTTATGGTATTTTGATATAAATTCAGATAAAATCCAAGCTTCAAATTAACTGTGAGGCGGTACCTTTCATGTTCGGTATGGGTATAGGAGAAATCCTTGTTATTGTAATTATTGCGATTATATTTTTAGGTCCAGAAAAACTTCCAGAAGCAATGGTCAAAGGTGCAAAAATGTTTAAAACACTTAAAACCAGCATCAATGACGTCAAAAGCACCTTTGAACAAGAGATGAAAATTCAAGAGCTTAAAGATGAAGCAATCACCTACAAGAAAAAACTAGATGAAGCGACAGCAAGTGCACGCAAAGTCATCACATTTGATGAACTTGAAGAAATTAAAAAAACGACACAAGGTGTCAATGACTCTTTAAAAGAGCTTGAAAACAGTGTTAAAGAGAGTGCTTCACTTGACTCTCCTACCACGCCTATTGTCATACCACAACAACCTACGATCGTTGAAGAGATTCCTAAAGAGATGAAAAAAGAGGTAAATGCATAATGTTTGATGAGTTAAAACCCCATTTAGCTGAACTTCGTAAAAGACTTACTATCTCCTTACTTGTTATTTTCGTGATGTTTATTGTCTGTTTTGCCTTTTGGCAACCGATTCTCGCATGGATGATTGCTCCCCTGAAAGCCGTTTTACCAGAAGGAAGCAATGTGATCTTCACAGGTGTACAAGAGCCTTTCTTCACTGCAATGAAAGTTGCTTTTTTTGCAGGGTTTATTCTCTCATTGCCTGTCATTTTTTGGCAGTTTTGGCTTTTTGTCGCTCCTGGGCTTTATGATAATGAAAAAAAATTGGTGATTCCTTTTGTGCTTGCGGCAACGTTGATGTTTGCACTAGGCGCCTCTTTTTGTTACTACGTCGTAGTTCCTATAGCCTTTGGCTTTTTAATCGCTTTTGGTAGTGCCTTGTTTACAGCACTTCCTAGCATTGGCGAATATGTTGGTTTTTTTACAAAATTTCTAGTTGGATTTGGGCTCTCTTTTGAGATGCCTGTTGTCATTTTTTTCTTTGCTAAATTGGGGCTTGTCGATGATAAAGGACTCAAAGAGTTCTTCCGCTATGCCATTGTCATTATCTTTGTCGTTGCAGGTATTTTAACCCCTCCCGATATTCTGTCACAATTTTTAATGGCAGGACCTCTACTTATGCTTTATGGCATTTCTATTTTGGTTGCAAAAGCGGTGAATCCGTACATCCCACCAGAAGTTGATGAAACTGAAGATACTGAAGAAACAAAAAGCAAGGAATAGACCATAGACCCGCTTTTAAAATCGACCTACGACTACACGCTTCCACCAGAGCTTATCGCCACACATCCGGTTGAACCCAGAGATGAGGCGAGGCTTTTGGTGTTTGATCGCAAAAGTGGTCATATCACTCACACGCTTTTCAAACATCTTTTTGACTTTTTACCCGCAGATATTGCTGTCCTACTCAATGACACAAAGGTCATTAAAGCACGTATTTTTGGTAAAAAAGAGAGTGGTGGCGAAGTCGAAGTGCTTCTCAATGCCCCACTGCAAGAAAATTGCTACTCTGTTTACATCAGAGGTCGTGTTAAAGCGGGAACTGAACTCTTTTTTGATGAAAAGATGCATGCAAAAATCATCGAACTCAAAGAGGATGGTACGCGTGTTGTTGCTTTCTTCCAAGAAGGCAAAGCTCTACATACCAAAGCGCTCTTTGACGTGCTAGAAAAAATTGGGCATATTCCACTGCCTCCGTACATCAAACGTGAAGACACCAATGAAGACAGTGTGGATTATCAAACCGTTTTTGCCAAAGAGCAAGGTGCAGTTGCTGCACCCACAGCATCATTGCACTTTACTGATGCAATGTTTGAAGCACTCAAAAAACGTTATGAAACTCACTTTTTAACCTTACATGTAGGAGCAGGAACATTTAAACCCGTTGAAGCGGAACACATCAAAGATCATGTCATGCATTCCGAAATTTACGCCATTCCTTCTCTTACATGTAAACTCATTGAAAGCCCAAAAAACATCTTAGCTGTTGGGACAACCGTCACACGAACGGTAGAGTATTTTGCCAGAATTAAAGTGCCTGTGGGAAAATGCGACCTCTTTTTACATCCGCAAAATCCCCCTATTCGCGTCAATCACCTTCTAACCAATTTTCATCTTCCCAAATCAACATTGATTATGCTCGTAGCGTCCTTTGTGGGGATTGAAAAAACACTGGAACTCTATAAAGAAGCTGTCGGGGAGAAGTATCGCTTTTTCTCTTACGGCGATGCTATGTTGATTTTATAATACCAATCTTTCTTAATATAAATAGTCTTTCTCGTTATAACCTTTAAGGGTACAATGACTAAAATATGACTTCCCTAGACAATCTTATCTGTTCATATAACTCAAAAGTTGTACTAAAAGAGGTCATAGTGTTCACTCAAATAGAAATAACAACGGCATGTAATGCCCACTGTTTTTACTGCCCTCAAGATACACTACCTCATAGTCATATGTCAGAGGAGTGTTTTAAGAAGATTGTCCAATCCGAGAAAACACCTACCTTACTCTTACTTCAAGGCACTGGTGAACCACTGATGCACCCTTCTTTTTGGAAAATGGTTGTCTTTGCTAAAGAGATGGGTCACCATATCGGTATTATCACCAATGGTAGCATAGACATAGACCCTAAGCATCTCTTTTTATTAGATACTATTGGTTTTTCTATGGATACCCTAGATGAAGAGATCGCCAAACGAAGTGGTAGGACTTCTCCTTCTAAAACGCTCAAACATCTTTTAGCGTGCCATAGCTTAACCCCTAAAAAGATCAAACTTTATGCCGTAAATTATGGGCAAAACCTAGAACCTCTTAAAGCCTTTGCCAAAGAGCAGAACATTCCTCTTTTGATACAAAGAATACAACCAAAAAAGAGTTACCAAGCGCATTACACCACAGAACCTTTACCTTATACAACCTACCAATGTACCTACTTAGAAAATAAAAAGATGCATTACTATTTTGTAGATGGAACCAAAGCTCCTTGTTGCTTTATGATTGATGCTACAAAAGTTTTACCAATTAAACAGATATGGCAACACCTAGAACAAAAGAATGTTCCCCCATGTTGCACACAATGTGGTGAACTGACTGGTGTTAAACGGCTTTACATGTAAAGATATAAATTCAACACAAAGGGGCACAAAGTGGTGAAGAAAACAAGGTCGCGTGAGCTAGAAGATGGTATGTTGAAACGGTGGAGAAAAGAGCAAGAAATATCTTTACATGTAAAGATTAAAAATGGAGGAAAAATCCAATGCCAATGATTTTAGGCGCAGCCTTGCTTATTTATGTTTTTGTGGCGATAGGTATCTATAAATTTGTTAAACAAAAAACAGATAACAAGTGGATAAAAAGAGGTGCATTGGCTTTTTTTATACTATTGCCAACCTATGACATCATCATCACCAATACATTGGGAGCTTATTATTGTCTTACGACACCATCGACTTATGTCAATAAAAAAGTGGAATATCCAATAAGCATCTACTGGGAAGACAATGTTTATCCAGAATTTGACAAGAAAGATAGAGAGTTGATGGTTAAAAACTATCTTAATGATATTCGTCTAAAGGTTATGGCACTGGGTGCACCTGATGGTAAGGTTTATGTGTACCAATACAAAGATGTATCGCAAGAGTATTATCAATTAGCAGAAGAGTACGCCACCTTTTCCAAAGAACTTCAGAAACTACGCCAAGAGTTCAAAAAAGCTACCGACTCATACCCTCCAAACTGGAAAGAGACGAGAGACAAATATCTTAGCATGGACAAAGAAAATGATGTTTTGAGAAATAAATTAAGTGCTCTTTTAAATAGCTTTGAACTCCAAGAAACCATCTATGATGACAAAAACGCTATGCCTCAGATGAACTACACGGTCACTTTCAATGAAGTTAGGCTGAACCCTTTTTCAAGGAAGTTCCTCTACTCAGATGAGACAAAAATCATAGAGAATCAAACGGGTAATACTATTGCTTATAATAGATCAGATTCCCCATTTTTTTACAATATCGCACCTGATTTTGCATTGGGGAATAGATATTATAGTTCATGGGGCTGGGAAATATGTGAAAGTCAGAGTTATCTCTATTACAATGGAGATGGCTTTAAATATATTGCATCCTACGGTTCAGCAAAACACGCAGTTAATTTAAACATAAAACTTTACAACAAATATATAAAAGGAGAAAAATAAGATGGATACAAGTGCAAATATAATCACAATAATGGGGATTATATCATCAGAGGTTTATAATGATAATAAAACAATAATTGATTATTTTACTGATGAGCTTAATGATGATGGAAGCAAAAAAGAAAAAGTAATTGAAGGCACTACCTACAAAGTCATCAACCACACACCCAACTCAGCCCTAAGCGGTTTTAACGCTCTTTTGCTTCAAGACACCACCACAGGCAACTACACCATCGCATTTCGTGGCACTGAACCATTAAGCCCAATGGATTGGATTACAGACATACTAGCAGGAGCCAGCAATGTCAATCTTCAATACAATGCCGCCGTTTCTTTTGTAAACAAAATGATGAGTGAGTATGGTATTTCAGCTTCACAATTAACGCTTACAGGACATAGTTTAGGCGGTATCTTGACCCAACAAGTCGGGGCGACACTAGGCATAAAAGGCTATGCTTACAATCCATGGGGAGCAGATGCCTTAGAAGATTTAAGGGGTCAGGGCTAAACTTTAAACTTTTGAGCCATTGAAGCAAAAGACTCTCTCATTGTGAGAGGAAATTTTTACATGTAAAAAATGCAAGAGTATTTTTGAAGATTATGCTTTCATATCGAGAAGGCTTCCTAACATCTCATTTTGAGTTTTAATCGTTTCGACATTCGCTTTAAAACTTTTATCAATAGCGATTTGATCGGTAAATTCTGTTGTTAAATCAGTGCCATTAGTTGATTTACTGCTTTGTGCGACAATGGCATCATTTTGATTGGTAATCGTTGTTTGTGTTGCATTATAATTGTCGGTGTTCACATTAGCAACATTTTGTGCACTGTTGTTCATCCAGTTTGACATCGCTGTCATGGCGGTAGCATTAATTTGCATGATGTCTCCTTTGTTCTTTTTAAAACTATACTCTACTTCGCTTGAAGGGAAAATAAAGAAAATAATTGATCTATTTTAGCTGGGTTTTGAGTGTCTCATTCAGCTCTGCGATCAATTTTGCATTGGTTTCTTTTGAAAACGCAAAATATAAATCTCTCTCTTTGAGCACATAAATAACTTCATATTCGGAAAGATCACTTTCCATTTCTTGAAGAAGTTGCCACACTGCCTCAACACTGAAAGCAATGGCATCAACACGGTTTTCCTTAAGCTTTTTTAGTTGAGAAGAGAGATTAGCAAAACGATCCAATTCTTCAGCACGAAAACCAATATCAAACAAAGCTTTTTCAGTTGAAGTACCTGGAATGGTAGCAATTTTATAATTATGTAATGCATCAGGTGTTGAGATGATCATATGTCTGCTTTTTTTGGCTATAACTCCCAATGTCATTTTTCCTATAGGTCCAACCCATCGAAACAAAGCTTCACGCTCAGGGAGACGAGCCATACTGTAGATGATCGTATTTTTTTTTATTTAATACTTCATGATAACCAATCGTCCAAGGTAATAGATAAATGTTATTTTCAAAAATTGTATGACCACTCTTTTGAAACAACTGTTCTAACAAAAGAGTTGCTTTACCCTTAACCTTTCCATTTTCCAAAAAATTATAAGGGGGATTTTGTTCTGTATAGACTTTAAAAACCTCGCCAGATAGGGAAAAACATAAAAAGAGTAAGAGGAAAAAAGATTTCATTACTTAATCTTTGGGTCGGTTAAGTGATTTCCACGTATAAATAAACATATCAAAATTTTCAAGCAAAAGGTTGGCAATAGTAGGGTCAAACTGAGAACCTGACATCGTCATAAAATAGTCTTTAACCACCTTCTCTTCCCAAGGCTCTTTATAGACACGTCTATCCAAAAGGGAATCAAAGACATCCGCCACCGCACAAATACGCCCTACTAAAGAGATTTCTTCACCTTTTTTACCATAAGGATAACCCTTCCCATCCCAACGCTCATGGTGTTCAAGCGCAATGGTTGCCGCCAATTGCATCAGTGCAAATTCAGAGTCAACTAACATCGTATAACCCAATAAAGAGTGGCTTTGCATCATTTTCCATTCTGTAGCATCAAGTTTTGAAGGCTTATTAAGAATTTCATCACTGATGCCAACTTTACCAATATCATGCAGTACGGATGCCATTTTAATCTTTTCACACTCGGCTTCATCGTGACCTAAGAATTTGCATAAAAGATAACAAAACTCTGCTACACGCCTCAAATGTTGACCTGTCTCTTTCGATTTTAGCTCTGCGATAGAAGCCGCAAGATATGTCATTTCATGGTTGAGTTTACGTACTTCTTCCGTTTTATCATTGACTTCTTCCTGCAAATGAGATTGGAGCTGATACAATGCTATATGCGTCTTAACTCTTGCTTTTAAGACCTTTGCATGAAAAGGCTTTGAAATAAAATCAACAGCACCTAAATTAAACCCAATCTCTTCAAAATCACTCCCATCATTGGCAGTAAGAAAAATGACAGGAATGGCATGTGCTTTTTCATTGAGCTTCAATCTGCGACACACTTCATACCCTGTCATCAAAGGCATATTAATATCCAATAAAATCAAATCAGGCAGGACAGTTTCTGCTAGTAAAATCCCTTTTTTCCCCTCTTTTGCTGCATAGACTTCATATTCATTTAGTAAAGAACTCAGCATTTCAATATATTCAGGAGTATCTTCAATCACCAAAATTTTAGCCATACGCTATCTCCTCGCTCAAACGTGCTAAATGCTCCAAAGCTGCTTCAAAATCAAAAGATTTACACGCCAGAAGTAACGTCTTAAAGACTTCATGTTCGCGCAGTATCTCGACTGAAGACAATTGCTCTACTAGAAGATTTATTTTTGAGACATTGGATATTTCAAGGGCGTCTTTAAGCTCCTTGAGTGATCCTTCTAAAGAATATTCAGAAGATTGTGCATGTAACGTTTGATACATTGCAGGATCGATCCTATTATACGCATCACGCAGTGTCGTTAACAACGAGTGATGCTCGTTTAAAACCGCTTCAAGTAGACTATCTTGAATACTTTTGTCCTCTTTTAAAGATTTTTCAAAGAGACACAATGTCTCTTCAAGAAGAGACACACCTATCGTACCACTAAGTCCTTTGACCGTGTGTACATAATCAAGAAGTGTTGCTAATTCTTCTTTTTTGATGAATTCATGAAGCTTCGCAGGAAGAAGAAGATAGGTCTCATAAAAACTGCAAAAAAGCTTTTGCCATAGTGCTTCATTACCACCTAATTTTTTGATGGCTTCTTTTTTATTAAAATGTAATTTAACATGTTTTTGAGTATTGACTTGCTGTTTAGGAGCTATGGAAAGGCTTACATGTAAAACCTCTAGCAGCGTGCCATAAAAGTCTTCAATATCAAAAGGTTTACCAATGTGTGCATCCATACCAGATTGAATGCATTTTTCAATATCTTGTACCATTACATTAGCCGTCATTGCCACAATAGGCGTTAAAATATTAAGTTCTTTTCGAATAATGCGTGTAGCTTCATACCCATCCATCAAAGGCATCTGAACATCCATCAAGATAAGATCAAATGGATGCGCCTGTTCTTGAATGATTTCAACAGCTTCTAACCCATTGCGTGCAATTTCAACTTTAGCATGGGTTTCTTTGAGCAGATAGGTTGCAACTTCAAGGTTAATATCATTATCTTCTACAACCAAAATACGCTTTTGAGAAAGATCAATCTTTGAAGGATCGAACAGTGATGTTTGAGAACTTCCTGCCGATAATGCAACAAGTTCATCATAAAGCATTGAAGGGTTGATCGGTTTTTTCAAACAAGATTTGATTCCAGCACCGTAAATACGGTTTTTAATCTCAGCATCATCATTGGTTGCAAGCATCAAAACAGGAGGCATATCAACTAAAGCGACCTGTTGGAGCAACTGTTCATAAAAAGAGACCCCATTCATACCTTTTGATAGTTCATAATCAAGGATGATGAGCTGATGCGGTTTATCGATGGTTTTAATCTGCGAAGCAACATCATCACTACTTTTTTGAACAGTGACAAAAAAACCAAATGAACGAATAAAATCACACAGCATATCACTCTCTTTTTTCTGATCAATGATCAGTAAAATGCGCAGTGGATCATAGGCATTGGCTGCATTATTTTCATGCTGTAAATCAAGCCCTTTTGCAAGAGGCAGGCTAATAATAAAACTAAAAAGGCTTCCTCTTCCTTCTTCACTTTCCAGTGTGATATGTCCATGCATCATTGAAGCAAGCTGAGTGCAGATGTAAAGCCCTAGTCCTGTCCCTCCATGTTTGCGTGTGACTGAAGCATCCAGTTGCCCGAAGGCTTTAAAAAGGAGTGACTGTTTCTCTTTTGGAATGCCAAGGCCACTATCTTTGACATGAAAAGTCAAGGTTGAAGTAGTATCGTCATTGACCTTTTCATCTACGCTTAAAATAACAGCGCCCTCTTTCGTAAACTTGATGGCATTGCTTAAAAAATTATTGACAATTTGCATGATTTTGCATGGATCACCTTTAAAAAAGCGATTGCTCTCCACAAAATCACATTGAAAACCAATTCCCTTTTCTTTAGCAAGAACGGAGAAAATTGAGCAGCTTTTTTTAAGTTCTTTATGCAAATCAAATGCAACTGATTCAACTTCCATCTTGCCTGCTTCGATTTTCGAAAAATCCAAAACATCATTGATGATGCGAAGCAACACAGAAGAGGCTTCTTTGATCTTATTGACATAGCTTAATTGCGTGCTATTCATGGCTGTTTTACGCATAAGATGTGACATACCCATAATGGCATTCATAGGTGTTCGAATCTCATGACTCATATTGGCTAAGAATTCAGATTTGTACCGACTGGCATCTTCAAGTTCTTTCGTTCGTTGTTTGACCTTCTCATCGAGTATTTCATTCTCATGTTTTAAAGAGTCAAACAAGCTTTTAAGCTGAATTCTTGTCTTGTCGAGCGCAAAACCAAGCGTTCCTATTTCGTCATTTTCATCCCAACGAAAAGGCTCATCAAGTTTTTGATGGGCTAAAAGAGTGGAGTGCTCGACTAAGCGCCTAATCGGTTTAATAATTTTATAGTAGTAAATCCAAGAGATCAGCACGACTAAAAAGAAGATTTGTAAAAAAAGGATGTAGCCAAAGAGTGACATATCCGCCATAATAGAAGCAATGAGATCTTCACGAATAAAGCCCATTTCTAAACTTCCTACGACAATATTATCTTTTTCCAGTTTTTTTCGTAAAAGAAGAATGTTGTCGTCATTTCCACTCTTATTCTTATTTTCCCAACCTAAAAAAAGTTTGCCATCGCTATCATCAACATGAACAAATTGTAACTTTGGATCAAGAAGGAGTTGATCAAGCATTTTTTGCCCAAGTTCGGGATAAAAATTCCATAAAGACTCAACAAAAATAGCAGAAGAAAGATTAAATTTTTTGGTATTGAGTGTTGTAAACTCTTCTTGTTTATGTTTGTAAGTGCTGTTGGCATATGTTAGCATCAAAAGCGGTAGAGGCAATAGCAGCGAGATAACAATCATCACCGCTAATGCCTGCAATAAGGAGACACGATACAACATTGCTCTAATCATACGTCAAGACTCTTTTCATAAGACTTTTATAACAAGCCAAAATAGCACTAAAGAACAGAAGAAGGCTCTGAGCAATAAACTATATTGGGCAAACTATAGCATTTTAAAAGCTATAGTGTCAATTCTCAAAGATGAATACGCTCTTCTTTTTTAACAATATGTACTTTAGTGTCAATATTTTCGTGCAAATAGGCTTTAAAAAGCTCTTGTTTATCGGTTTCACCATGGATTAAATAGATCAGATTGAGACCTGAAATTTGTTTGATCCAGGCCAATATATCCACACGGTCTGCGTGCGCAGAAAATCCATTAATCGTGTAAACTTTTGCACGCACTTTGATATCTTCACCATAAATGCGAACAAACTCCTCCCCATCAACAATATTACGTCCCAATGTCCCATGAACTTGAAATCCTACAAAAATAATGGCATTTTTTGGATTCCAGATGCGTTGTTTAAGATGGTGTACAACCCTTCCACCATTGCACATACCGCTTCCTGCAATAATAATAGCGCGTTTTTCAACATCATTAATTTCCATCGAATCTTTTTTACGTAACGTATATTGAAGCTCTGGAAAATCAAAAGGGTCATCCCCCAAACTGACGCGTAAGCCTAATGTTTTATTCAGTTCTGCAGGATATTTTTTATATATTTTTGTTGCTTCAATGGCAAGAGGACTGTCTAAAAAAACGTGGCAGTTATGCAATGATCCCTCTTGGTGCATCTGATGCAATAACCATAAAATCTCTTGTGTTCGCTCCAACGCAAAAGAAGGGATGACGACATTTCCACCTGCATCAATCGTCTGAATGATCGCTTCTTTAAACTCTTTGATACTCTCTTCTAACATTTTATGCTCTCTATCACCATACGTTGATTCAACAAAAAGTGCATCTGCATGTTTAATAGGGCTGAGATTATTGAGAAGTAGGCGGTTTTTGCTTCCCAAATCGCCTGAGAAAACAACACTTTTATGTAAAGTGTCTTCTTCATAATTGACCTCAACAAAGGCACTTCCCATAATATGACCTGCATTATGAAGGCAAAGCTTTACCGAAGGGGTGAGTTTAATGGTTTCATCGTATAAAACCCGACGAAGTTTTTTTGTAAAGACTTGCTCCACATGTTCTTTCGTATAAAGCGGCTCTTGCACACTGTTTTCATCGCCTCGTCGAAGTGCCTTTCTCAGTAATGTTTGATACTCTTCTTCAAGTAAACCTGCACTATCTAAAAGCATAATATAGGCAATATCGAGCGTTGCATCGGTTGCGATAATCTCGCCATGGAACCCTTCCTTAACCAGTTTTGGTACACGTCCAATATGATCAATATGCGCATGCGTTAAAACCAAATAATCAATCAACGTAGGATCAAACGGAAAAAGCTCATAATTGTCATGCCAATTTTCGCCCTGAATCATTCCACAATCTATCAAAATCTTTAGTGAATCAACTTCCAATAAGTGACATGAACCTGTAACCATTGCTGCTGCACCATACGATGTGACATTTGCCATAATAATTCCTTTAATGTATAAATTTGTCGATAATCTCTTTGTATTTTTTTTTCTATAACGTGACGTTTCTTTTTGAAAGTATTCGTCAACTCTTCACCTACTTTGAACTCTTGGTCTAAGAAATGAATATTTTGGAGCTTTTCGAAAGGTTTAAATCCTTGTCCTTGATGCAAGAGATCGTTCATCTCACTTTTGATTTTAGCCACAATCTGTTTATCTTCCATGACCTGTTCAATATTATAGACCACTTTATCAAAATGAGATGCAATATACTCTTTTAATTTTTCAAAATCAGGCACAATAAGCGCACCTAACCCTTTTTTTGTATGACCTACTAAAATAGCATCCGTAATAAAAGGCAGCATGGCTATCGTTGATTCAATTCGGCTAGGATCGACATTTTCACCACTTGCAAGCACGATCATCTCTTTAGATCGACCAGTGATGACCAGCTCACCTTTGATGGTCAATTTTCCAAGATCACCTGTTTTAAAAAAGCCATCTTCACTAAAACTTTTAGCATTCTCTTCAGGGTTATGGTAATAGCCTTGCATGACTTGCGCACCTTTGACCCAAATTTCCCCGATTTCACCAGAACCTAATTGATCACCTTCTTTGTCAACAACCACAAGCGTTGTACCGCGAACAGGTAAGCCCAATGTTGAAAAAGTATTGCACTGCAACGCACGTCCTGCAATGGTTGGCGCACACTCTGTCATACCATAGGCATTGACAATACGAATACCAATTGCATCAATCCATGTATCTAAAAAATCGGGAAGCGCACCGCCACCACTCACGGCCAAACGAAGTCTTCCACCAAATTTTTCCTGCACGAGCGCTAATTTTTTCTGAGCAATTGCATTGAATGGGCTTAGGAATAAACGTTTAAAAAAAGCAATGGTTTTATCTTTACATGTAAAGAGTATAGACCGCTTGTTAAAACAGGGTAATTCATCTTTTAAAACACGATCTGCACGCTTATAAGCAGCCGAAATAGCAACCAGTTTGTTAAAAAGTTTTGCTTTCTTAGGATCTTTTTTTTCCAAGGCTGTATTAATCTTTGTGTACATAGATTCCCATAGCCTTGGCACGGTAGCCACAATCGTTGGTTTATACTGTTCTAAATCAGCCGCAAATGTTTTAATGGTCGAATAGACCGTGCAACTGCCTTTTGCGATCGAAAGATATTCAGCGGCTCGTTCAAAAATATGCCACGATGGAAGAATAGAAACCCAAACATCATCACACTCAAGAGCAATAAGTGGGGGCAATTCTTCTACATTATACATAATGTTTTTATGGGTTAAAATAACCCCTTTGGGAATACCTGTTGTTCCAGATGTATAGATCAACGTCACAACATCTTCTTCATCCAAAAGTGCTTTTCTCGCACAGAAAGCTTCAATTTCATCCGCATGAATTGTTCGATCTTTTAATAGATCGTGGTAAGAATAAAGATTGGTTAATAAAGAGTGAACTTTAGGTGCTTCAAGAATAAAAATCGCTTTTAGCTTTAAAGTATTGAGCATCGTTTCATGTCTCGTGTAGACCTGCTCATTTTCAATAATCAAAAACTCGGCACCCGAATGCGTAAGAATAAACTCTAACTCTTGTGTTGGAGTATCGCATCCTCTTGGAATACTAATCGCACCCAAAGAGATGAGCGCAAAGTCAGTGACCATCCACTCATAGCGATTATCACAGACAAACATGACTTTAGAGCCCTTCTCAATCTTTTTGCTTTTAAAAGCACGAGAAAGGACTAAAACATCCTCAAATAATTTTTCATAGGTGACTTCAAACTCTTTATCTACAACCTTGTAAATAAAGGCTTTTCTCTTTTTATACTGTTCATAGGTCTTAACAAACATATGAAACAACGTGTTCTCTTCACGATGCAAGCACGATCCTTAACAATTCAAATTAACTTTTATTGTAATCATTATTCCTGAAAGAGAAGCTTATCTGGTGCGAAAAGATCTGAAAACATACCAAAGAATTACAATTTGAACAACCAAAAGCAACGCATGCAAATAATAGACTTGAGTTTCCTTGTTCACAATGCCAAAAAATTCAACCACCTTATAAAAAAGGTAAGAGATGACCATTCCAGCAAGATAGCCTTTTTGCTTAATGACATCGGCAAAGGAGAGTAAGAGTGTACGCTTAAGGGCAAGGGTTTCCATACGCATGAGATAATTACCAAAAACAAAGGTTACTTGGTATGCAATATAGATCAACAGCACATCACTATAGTTGTATTGAAAAACAAGGAAACTGACAATCATAAGGAATGTCAACACTTCCACGAAAAGGGTAATGCGGTAAAAGACGAGAAGATTCATCATCTTCTCGTACCCTTTCGCCACTATGAGCAAACCAATGGCAAGCCCAATGCCCCCTAGTGAAAACACAGAAGGCTCAAGCGGTGTGTAAAGCACAAAAACACTTCCTACCGCAAGCCCAAAAAAAAGAGAATTGAGCAGTTTATACCATAGGTAAGGACGTAGGGCTAGTTTCATTAAAATCTCGCTTCCGCACCGGCATAAACACTACGCCCTGCTGAGGCATACCCATAAACCGTTTGATAGTAACGATCAAAGAGATTATTGGCTTTTAGATAAACATTCCATGTTTTATCAATCTGATAGCTCGCTTTGGCACTCGCTACAAAATAATTACCAGTCTCTTCATCTTTTTGAGCGTATGTTATTGGGTCAAAAGAGACATCAGCTCGTGAGCCAATATACGTACCGTTAACATTAAAGGTCAATTTGTTTGTCGGCATATAGGTTGCATACAAACTACTTTGATAACGAGGACGTTTTTTAAGTCTCTCACCATCTTCCCCTTTGGCATCGACATAGGTGTAGTTTGCGCCTATCAATAACGATTGCAGGAGTTGTTGTTCATACGATAACTCGATTCCTTTCATAACCGATGTTCCATTGAGATTCACATATTGGTATTTATACGTTGATGCATCATACTGTGCATCAATCATATCTTCAATTTCGTTTCTAAAAATATTCATATTGAATCCTGCATATTGCAGACCGATGTTAAAGCTTTTAATGTTTTCTGGTTTGAGATCAAAATTACTCATACCATAACTTGCCCAAGGATAAATCATTTCAAACATCGAAGGGGATTTATAGGCGGTACCATAATTTGTATAGATATTGAATTGATCGCTAAAGAGGTATTTTGCACCGATTTTACCCGTAACTTTATCATCAAACGCACTAAAACTATCGTAACGTAAGGCTTCTGTGAGGATGACGTTACCAACTTTGTTGGTGTTGTTCATATACAGTGCTTTGGAGTGTTCATTATGCTCTTTTTCACTATCGCCAATAGCTGTATATGTCAACTCCCGTTTTTCATAGGAAGTTCCAAACACTAAAGCGCTATTGTCATAGTATTTCCATGTATCTTTAAGCTCAAGAGAAGGTACTTTCCCTTGATAATCATTTAAATCGCCTGTATAGGAAGCATTGAGCTCTTTTCTATGAAAGGAGCTTTGTGAAAGAGTGGTTTCTATGGCATGATTGGATGTAAAATATTTATAGGTTAAATAGCCAGATTGGATATGAGCATCACTGTGTTGAGAACTATTGGGAAAACCAAAATCATCGTAACTACTGAGTGAATTAATATCGTGGTATCCAGCCTCAATGCGATTATACGCATCGATCCAATACCCCGCTTTAAGGTTCACCGTGGTATTGCGATAACCATCATCTTCGTATTGGTCTATATTCTCGCCTCTAGGGGCATAAGCCGTAAAGCCATCTTCTGTGACACGTTGCACAGAGAGCATGACATCAAATTTATCCGTTTTATGAGAAATCGACGTGTTGGCACTTCTACGACCGTAACTTCCAAATTCCACACCTGCGGTACCATGAATTCCAACTTGTGGATTTTTAGTAATAATATTAATGACACCTGCCGCTGCATCAGCTCCCCAAACGCCACTTTGCGCGCCTT
Organism: Sulfurospirillum diekertiae; assembly: GCF_002162315.1. Lineage (NCBI taxonomy): Bacteria > Pseudomonadati > Campylobacterota > Epsilonproteobacteria > Campylobacterales > Sulfurospirillaceae > Sulfurospirillum > Sulfurospirillum diekertiae. The sequence continues at coordinate 1,845,382 of NZ_CP021416.1, forward strand.
TAATCACTTCGATACGCTCAATATCGCCTACCAATAAATGACTCAAATCGGCATCGCCTAAAAGTGCACTAGGATCATTGTAGCGTACACCATCAACCATTACGAGCGTATATTGGTTAGACATCCCTTGCATCATAACAGCCGTTGATTTCCCAAGTCCACCATTGGAGGCAAAGCTGACACCAGGAATAGTATTTAACGCGTCAATAACAGAAGTAATGCCTTTGAGAGAGAGTTCTTCGGAGGTGATAATGCTGACATTATCGGTAACATTGGTCGCACTGACCAAGGATTTGGAAGCAGTATAAACTTCAGACTTTTTTTCTTTGATCTTCTTTGAGATCACCACAACAGGCGCGCTACTTTCTTCAAGCACTTCTGTTGTTTCAGAGGAGGCTTCCGCTTTTGGCGTATACAGTTGCTTTTCAGTATCTACAACACTTTGAACATCACTTGCCAAAGAGAGTGTAGCATTTAAAGCAAGTATTGCCGCAAGGCTAAAATACTTTCCTCTAAATCCTTTGGGATTTTTCATTCATTCTCCTTAAAATTTGGAAAAACAATTTTATCTAAAAAGTCTCTCTTTTGGTAATTTTCACCTTTTGTCTTGCACACTTTTTTACATGTAAACCATGAAATTTTATCAACTTGTGCATAAATTTGATACAATAGTTTGTTGTAAATGCTTGTAAAGTTTCTCACTTTAGAAGCATCGTCTCAAAGGAAATGAATGAATCAAAAGACCTTACGGATTATCTTTTTTAGTTATCTTACGGTTATTTTTATCGGTGCTATTTTATTAATGTTGCCTTTTGCCCATGTAGGAAAATTACAGTTTATTGATGCATTATTTACCTCAACATCGGCAACGTGTGTGACAGGTCTTATCGTCAAAAGCACCCCCGAAGCATTTACTTTTTTTGGACAATTTGTCATTTTAATCCTGATGCAAGTTGGCGGCGTTGGGTACATGAGTATTGTTACCCTCTTCTTCTTATTTATGAAGCGAAATCTTACCATCCATGAAAAAAATATGGCGAAAGATTCCCTAAACTACTCAACAAATCTCGACATTCAAAATTTTCTTCAAAAAGTCTTTCTCTTTACACTGATTATTGAATCCATTGGTGCTTTTATCTTAACCCTTCGTTTTGCAACACATATGCCCATGCATAGAGCAGTTTGGCAAGGGGTCTTTCATGCTGTTGCAGCCTTTAATAATGCTGGTTTTTCAATGTTTAGAGACAATCTTATGGGGTACAAAACAGACTTAACTGTTCTTATGACCATAGGACTTTTAGTCATTTTTGGCGGTATTGGATACTTAGTGTTGGTTGAACTCCATGCCAAAGCAACCCATAAGCGCTTCATGCTCTCAGCTCATACAAAAATAACCCTTGTAGGTACACTCATTCTCATCGTTTCAGGTACACTGCTCTTTTTAGCGATTGAATGGGACAATAAAGGTATTTTTGGACATATGTCGCTCTATCATAGCATTCTTAACAGCTTTTTTCTCTCTGTCAACTTTAGAACGTCTGGCTTTAATAGCCTAGACCTTTCTCAACTGAGTGACGCCTCACTCTTTTGTTCCACCATCTATATGATGATCGGTGGCGGGGCAGGCAGTACGGCGGGTGGTATCAAAATCACCACAGTTGCAGTCTTGATCATCGCAACACTGCACACGATTAAGATCAGTAACCAACAACCCAATGCCTTTAAACGTACCATTCCTCAAGAAGTTATTAACCGCTCTTCCGCCATCATTTTAGTCGCCTCCTTTATCACCATTACCGCCACCGTCATCTTAACAGAAACACAGCATTCAAACTTTATGGCAACCCTTTTTGAAGTGGTTTCGGCCTTTTGTACGGTAGGTGTTTCCGTTGGAAATGGTGATGTACTGAGCCTTTCAGACAAATTTAGTACATTTGGTAAGTCGATGATTATAGCGCTAATGCTCATAGGACGAATGGGTATTTTTGCCTTTGGATTTCTCATCATAGGAAAAGAAAAAATTAAACACATACAGTACCCAGAAGGAAGGATTTTATTATGAAAACTTACGCCGTTATAGGTCTTGGCAAATTTGGCTTTCACATCGCTAAAGGACTGGCTGAGCAAGGCATGGACATCATTGCTATCGACAACGATCCCCATAAAATTCAAGTGATTAGTGACTACATTCAAGATGCACTTATTTTAGACAGTACCGATACCAAAGCCCTTCAAGAAGCGGGTGTTGTGGGACTTGATACAGTTATTATCAGTATTGGTGAAAATATTGAAGCGAGCATTTTAACGCTCATGGCACTGAAAGAGTTGGACAATAAAAATATTATTGCCAAAGCCATCACACTGACGCATGGTGAAATTTTAGCGCGACTTGGGGCTTTTAAAGTTATTTATCCTGAGAGAGAATCCGCTAAAAAACTCGTTGAAAACCTTGTAGGTAACGTTGTTATCGACCAAGTTGATTTTAGTAGCACCATCAAAATTGCAAAGTTTCTCGTCACAAAATCACTGATTGGTAAACAAGTGAGTGACGTTGAAGCCATGTTTGAAAATGAGATCCATCTCATTGCCTGCAAAACCAGAGACAACTGGACATTTGATGTTGAGAAATCTTATAAAATTCGCGAAAACGATATGCTCTCTTTTATCGGTAAAAAATCTTTTATTGAAAAACTAAGACATTTGACCAAATCCGAAAGTGAATAGACTTTTAAATAACCTATAACCAACCGTCTAATCTTTACATGTAAAGACATTCTTACACAAATATAGTTATAACTTTTACATGTAAAGAGGTTTTTTGCTCTTTTAAAAACCCTTGTGCATAATTTTTCATCATTTGATAAAGGATTTTTTATGACACACCATTCTCTGACGCCCGAAGAAGAACGCGTCATCCTTCACAAAGGTACAGAAATGCCATTTTCTGGGCAATACAACGACTTTTATGCCCAAGGAATCTACCACTGCAAACAGTGCAATGCCCCGCTTTATAGCTCATCTGACAAGTTTCATTCAGGATGCGGTTGGCCAAGCTTTGATGATGAACTACCAGGTGCGATAAGGCGCGAAACGGACCGTGATGGCAGACGCACTGAAATCCTCTGTAATGCCTGTGGTGCGCACTTGGGGCATGTTTTTGAAGGCGAAAAAATTACACAAAAAAATACCCGCCATTGTGTCAATTCTATCTCGCTTACATTTGAGCCTGTAATAAAGTAGTATTTTGTTTATGCTATAATAACGCACAAAATATTTTAAAGGAATTCTGTATGACCCAAAGCGAACCGGACTCGGTTAGTTTTCATTTCGTTAATCTCAGGGGAGTTATTCTATGACACTTCTGATCGTCTATCTTTCTCTTGCTATCTGTGTATCTTTTCTCTGCTCCATGATGGAAGCCATCTTACTCTCAAGCACAAACTCTTATATCGAATCACTTCCAAAAGAGGTGAATGAAGACAATGTAGCTATGCTCAAAGGGTTAAAGTCCAACATTGACAAACCTATCTCCTCTATCTTGACAATCAACACGTTTGCCAATACAATGGGAGCCGCAGGTGTCGGTGCTCAGGCACAAATCTTATTTGGACAAGAGTGGCAAACAGCTGTGGCTTTTGGTATTACCCTCCTAATCTTGTATTTCTCTGAGATTATCCCTAAAACCATTGGTGCGATTTATTGGAAAAAACTTTTAATCCCAGCAGGGCATATTATTACGTTTTTTGTTACAATCACAATTCCCTTTACATGGCTATCATCGCATTTAACCAATTACATCTCAAAAAACAAAAAACACCATTCTAATTTTTCACGTGATGAAATTATGGCAGTCGTTGCAATGGGAGAAAAAGAGGGATCAATCCTTAGCAAAGAAAGTGACCTGATTGAAAATCTTTTAAAACTTAAAAATATCAAAGCCAAAGATATTATGACGCCTCGAAGCGTTGTGTTTGCCTTGCCAGCGACTACCACCATCGAAGATGCCATTGAAGATGATCGTATGTATATTCACTCACGTATTCCTGTCTTTGGTGAGACCTTAGATGATGTTGTGGGCATTGCTTTTAATCAACGCATCTTAGAAGAGAGTGTGGAAGATCACGATAAAACAACACTCGCAGATATTGCACATGAAGTCCATATGGTTTCTGAGTATTTGCCTGTTCCAAACTTGATTGACCAATTTATTAAACGTAAAACTCATCTTTTTGTGGTATTTGATAGCTACGGTCAAACCGCAGGTGTTGTGACACTTGAAGATGCTATTGAGACGCTTTTAGGTGTTGAGATTGTGGATGAAATGGACGAAGTAGAAGACATGCAACTCTTTGCGAAAGACCGCAGTAAAAAAATTTCAAGATCGTATGAAAGTCGAACGTAAAAAGCTCGAAAAAGCAAAAGTTAATTAAGCGAATTCAATCATAAAGAGGCTTTACATGTAAAGCCTCTTTATAAAACTCTTTGATAATTCCACTGCATACATTGTTGATTCCACGTTAATTCATTCACACATGCGTAAGGTTGTTCTATTGTAAACATATCCCTAATTTCTATACCTAGAATATAGGAGAGTATCATGCGATTAACACCTGCATGAGCGACGATGAGAAGAGTACCCGTTGCGTGGTGAGTAATGGCATCAAAGGCATCTCTGACACGTTTTGCCATGTCATGAAAGCTCTCGCCATTGGGTGGGGTAAAGTATTCTAAATCTCCACCTCTTTGAGCATATAGTTCTGGATTGTGTGACGCGATATATGACATTTCCACATTTTCCCAATCGCCCATATCAATCTCTGCAAATGCTTCTACAATATGATAAGTAATAGGTTTATCAACACAAAGAATACGTGCAGTTTGTAAACAGCGTTTGAGTGGACTCGTAAAAATCATATCAATAGGAATTGCTTTAAAATAGTCATGTAAGATGTGAGCTTGCTCTTTTCCTTGTCTATTAAGGGGAATATTCGTCCGACCAAGATACCTTTTTTCACTCCCATTATCAATGTGCCCATGTCGAAGCAAATAGACTTTGTCAACCATCGTTGAAAACTTTACCCGTTAGATTTTCTATTTTTGAAATAATCGCTTTTGTAGCATTTAAGCGTCTTGTGATGTTTCGCTGTGCTTCATCATTGCCTTCACATTTTTTAAGCGCCTTTTCAAAGCGTTTTTCAAAACCACACACCTCATCTTCACACACTAATTTATCGGCTAAAAAGAGTAGCTCATTGGCATTTAAAGGAGTATGGTCTTTGACATCAATGTCCATGTGCGTTTCAATGATATTACCGATGGCTTCATAACCCATCGCGCGTAGTCTTTGGGCACCAATAAAGGCATGATTTTTCTCTTGACGAGCAATATCATGTAACAATGCCGCAGCACTTAAAGTTTGTTTATTTATATTGAGCCCAAAAGAAGTAATGCCCTCATACACTTTACTGACCATGCCCTCCACTGCTTCACAATGTCTAATGATAGGTTCAGGTACCTCATTTTCTAACATGATCGCCAAACACTCCTCTTTAGTGGGAGTATTCATCACTTCATAGACGACAAGGTTAATGTAATCATCCAGTATATCCATATCCATTAAAACCGATTGATCAGACACGTTTACATGTAAAGCATCTTCCTTAAACGCTTCCAATACTTTTTTAAGTCCACCTTTTCCATCACTAGCTAAAATCTTCTCTTTATACTTCATATCAATAAGCGGAGGATGACCTTTTTTCCCAAGAAAGGTAGGATAAAGAACGCCCTTATGCTCATGGATATACGCTTCGTATAAGCTTTCAAGGGTTTTCACTTTAATGAGTGGAATGTCCACTGGCTGCATATAAAACGCCACCACTGTTTCATCTATGGCACTCAGCCCTTTTTGAATAGAGCTAAACATACCTTTTGCATAATCCTCATTATAAACGATATGAACCTTATACCCTTGAAGTGCCTCAATAATATCATCCTGCCTATGCCCCGTGACAACATATATATGTTCTATCCCATAAGTTTGGTAGGTCTGAATCAATCTCTCCACAGCAGTTATTTGCCCAAAGGGCAAAAGGGGTTTAAAATCGTGCATTCGAGAAGAATACCCAGCGGCAATAATAAGAACAGCGATGTTGCTCTTTTCCATAAGTTAGCTTCTTCTAACTTTTATAAGTTCTGCAACGATACTAATAGCGATCTCCTCAGGCGTTTGAGCATTGATAGAAACACCAACAGGACAACAGACATCATCCAAATCTTTTGCGCAAAACCCTCTTGTAGAAGTTGAGAATAAACGTAATTTTTTTTTCGTTTTACTTCCGATCATACCGATATATTTTGCCTTTGCCTGAAGCGCTTGCTCTAGGACCACTTTATCAACACCTCTGGTAACAATAACAATATAACTGTTTTTAGCAATATGCACATCTTGAAGTAACCCCTCATAGGTTGAAGGAACAACATGCACTTCATCTGCCGTAGGAAAACGCTCTTTGTTGGCAAATGCTTCCCTATCATCCAAAATAGCTGTGTAAAAACCAAGTGTTTTAGTAAGGGCTGCAATTTGTTGAGAAATATGTCCTGCTCCAACGATATAAAGCTTATCTGTCGTATAAAAAGGCTCAATCATATACCTATTGTTTCCAACATAAAGATGAAATTTGATATGGTTAAAATTTTCTCGAAGCTCTTTTACAATGTTCTGAACCTCTTTATCTTCTTCACCAAAGAGATCCGTTTCAGTACATATCCATTTATTTTTACCGGAAAGGTGTCTTTTTGACTGTGAAATCTTTGTAATCATCACAAAATCTGTGTCTGAAACTTTGAGCTCTTTTGCTTTATGATAGATATTGAGTTGTGAAATATCAAGTGCGTCTATGTACTCCAAAAGAACACTGACTTCACCACCACATACCATACCAGCAGCTCTTGCGTCATCATCGGTTAATTCAATGTCTTCAACAGAACACTGTTTCGTCTTAAATACTTCAGGCGCTAATTGTATTGCCATAGCTTCTAGTGTGCCTCCACCAATCGTTCCTTCAATAGAGGCATCTTTACGAATCAGCATTTTAGCTCCAGCTTCTCTAGGTGCTGAACCACTTTTTTTGCAATATCGTTGCGGTAACAACTTCGTGTTCTTCATTTAAACTATCCACAATATGTTCAATTATGGTTTTCATCCGTCATCCTTTGTTTCTTATGTTGTTGTCTATCTTTCTTTTGATCATGCTGTTGGTCATTTTGGGTGAGTGATCGTCTTCTTCTACATGAAGTCTAAAATTAAATTCAAACGGAAAACAGTCTCGAATACGACGGATTACCTCTTCTTTTAACGCTACACAACGCTCTTTGTTGGCAAGGATAAGCTTTACATGTAAACTGTTTTTCTCACATACCGTAAGCTTATAATCCAAAATACGAGGAAAGCGTAAAAGAATTTCATCGAACTCTCTTAAATGAATTGCATGCCCATTAATGTCTATTTTATTTTCCATGCGACCCAACACTTTTTCCATAGTTCGCAAAAAAGTGCCACACGCACACGGTTTGGTAGAAAAGCGTGCCATATCGCCTGTTCTATAACGAATAAGTGGCATTGCTTGACGATGGAGCGTTGTAAAAACAACTTCGCCATACACGCCATCTTCCACAGGCTGACCCGTAATGGGGTCTATGATTTCAAAATAGAGATCATTTTCCCGTAAATGATAGCCATTGAGGCATTCACACTCAACACCTCCACCGTATCCCATCTCTGTCATGCCGTAATGGTTAAAAACGTGACACTCTCCATTATCGTTAAGCGCCTCGACGAGTACATCAGGGACATAATCTGTACTTAAAAGAACTTTTTTAATATGCTTTGCAAACACCTCAGATTTGGCTTTACTCAAATACAACACTTGCATCGGTATACCCACAATACATGTAATGTTGTTTTCTTCAATACACAAAGCCGTTTTTTCAACATCATTCAGTATCCCATGAACGATACACTCAATTTTCGAAAGCGCTAATGCTTTTTTCAGTAAATCCCCAATGCTTCCATAAGCAGAACCGGGAAGTAAAACCAATACTTTGTCGCTTTCATCAACCAAACAGCGCATCCCGTGACTAAAAAAGTCAATGGTCAACTCCAAATCTTGCTGCGTGAACAAGATGCGCTTCTCATCTCCTGTCGTACCCGAAGTATTTAAGGTCACAATGCGTTCAATTTCATTACTCGGGACACAGGCAAAATTATACGCATTGCGTTTAATGTCATCAGAGGTTGTAAACGCAATTTGTTCGAAATCTTCAAAAGATACGATAGAGTTTAGGTCAATATCTTTCAACATTGTTTGATAAAATCGGCTCTTCTCTTTTGCATAAGCTAATGTTTTAATCAGTTCGTCAAGCTGGTATGCACGCATGGCTTCTTGGCTTTTGTGTGCAATGTGAGTACGCTCTATGATCCAATGCTCTAAGGGTGTTACGTTCATCGTATCCTCTTTGCGCCTCGATAAAGGGACTCTCCATCCCTGTTGGTAATGTTATACATACAAAAAGGGATGAGCCTACCATCCACAGTCGATACATGAATACAACAATCTCTAATACGTTCTAAATTCACATTCCACGCATCTTGAAACGCCATTCCTGAAATGCTAAAAGCGTTGTTTGCAATTGCACTGAGAATTTTGTCCCAATCAGAGAGTTTTTCTTCTTGAACGTGTTGTTTTTGATACGACCAATTACGTGCCACAAAAGCTTTGGCTTTAGTCGCACCCACTTCTGCTTTTTCGCTTTCCCCTGAACAACATGACCTCTTCGTCACAGGCTTTAAAACACCCTCTTCTATCAGATAATTGCTATTAAAAGAACAGAGCGCATTTTCACATCCAGGAGGTTGCATACTTTGCAGTGAAATCATCTGATTGGTTTGTTCGCAAATATGTTCCATCACTTCGGGTAAAGTGATTCTATCTGCATCTTTTGGCGTTTCAGGAATGCGCCCAAAATAGCTTACGGGCTGAAAATGTACGCCTCTAACCGCAGGAGATCGACTTACACCAAAACGTATGATTTCACCAATGCTATCCACATTAATGTTAGGTACGATGGTAGGAACCAGCACAACACCAATGCCGAATTTTCGGCAATTCTCAATCGCTTGGCATTTAACATCAAACAGAGCCTTTCCGCGCAGTTTTTCATAAATTGCATCATCAAGTCCATCAAATTGCAAGAAGATAGAATTAAGTCCTGCTTCTTTTAAAGCTTTCACATAGGCTTCATCATTCGCCATACGAATACCATTGGTATTGACTTGAATGAAAGGAAAACCCAGTTCAACGCCTAGACGAACAATATCTGCTAAATCATCTCTTACCGTTGGTTCACCACCAGAGAGTTGAATATTGCATTTACCAGAAGCTTTTAAAATACTCTCAAACTGAAAACGTAACTGTTTTAACGATGGATCTTTACTTATGGAATCAAGAGCATCCGCAAAACAAAAACGGCAACTAAGATTACAACGCGTGGTTACTTCAATGAGCGCCGTGCACGTGTGTTGTCTGTGTGAACTACACAATCCACAGTCATAGGGACACCCTTGATCTACCTGTGTGATAGGGCTTTTGATGTAAGCCTTCTCTTTAGTGCGAGACCACTCGCGCATGGGCATATTACCTCGCCATACAACGGTTTTAAACGCTCCATGTTCTGAGCATACTTTGTGTATGTAGGTGGTAGTACCCTCATCGTACATGTAAGCATCCAGCTTACGCAAACAAATCGGGCACAAACTTTCAATGTGCGTTGAAGAGGTCATTGTCATCTTATCTACCTTCTATTCCCGTATTCATAGCCGTGTTCCAACAAAATTTCATAGACTTTGACATATGCCTTTTTGATCATCTCCGCACAGGTCAGCTTATAACTCTGGTCTGCACCATGAAAATCAGTAACGCCTATCAGATTAACACATTTAGTAGCGCCAAATTCCACATTGAACCACTCATGAAATTCAGTAACCATCTGTGTAAAATCTTCTTTGGCACTCTCTTCTTCTTTTGCTTTAGCAGCATAAAGACCTAAAACACCAATGCCACCACTCAAAACGCCACACGTTTGTTGTGTATCGGCGATACCTCGGCATAGACCTTGAGCAGCTCGGATTAGATCATCGTTCTGTATCCCTTCATCTTCAAGAGCAAGTTTATACATAATCTGAGCACAGCAAAATCCAGCTGATGAGAGTTTAAATAAACGTAGTGATAATTCATCCATTGTTTTTTCCTTTTTTTGCGATTAAGATAAAATAACCTGGCTTGCATTGTTTAATATTCTGTTCAAAATGACAACATGTTTGAGTTTCTTCTCCTTCAATGGTTTTACTCCAAAAAGAGCCCATAGATCCGTGAGAGAAGATAATTTTGACCATAAGCTCTTTTAAGAGTTGAGAACAATCTTCCAAAAGCATGATCTCAAATCCTATTGTTTCCAATGCCTCTTTTAATGAAGGCAGATCATGCATGCCCCGCATGCACGAAGTGATAGAAAAATTGTCCATTTCTCTTAGTGTTTCAGAATTTTTGGCATAGACATCGTTGATGACAAACCAACCCTCATTGCTCAAAACTCTATACACCTCGTGCAAGGTTACATGTAAATCATGCATCAGTGACAAGGTGCACTCTGCCAAAACACACTCAAAACTCTCCTGCTCAAAAGGGAGAGCATCACCCGACCCTAAGACAAAGGTTGCAAAAGGATTTTTTGCTTTTGCGATAGTCAATAACTTTTCAGAAGGGTCAATGCCAACCAATTTCATTCCATGATTTTGATAAAGGTACGAAGCCGTTGCTCCCATACCACAGCCTAAATCAAGCACTCTCATCTGCTTATTCAAAGCACAAAAGCTAACAGCTTTATCGGTCAGTATAAACCCTCCAGGACGTAAGGTTTCTCCTGTAGCTTCTTGCATAGAGCTGCTTTCATAGACATTCATCACGTTACTTGTCCTCTAAGCTTTTTTCAACTTCAAGTATCTTGCCTAATGCCAAATCTTCGCTAATAAACACCATATTGCAAGTAGGACACTTTAAAAGTTCTACTTCAAAATTTCCATCAAGATAGCGCACTTTGACCTTTTGTGATACCAATGCTTTCTGGCATTTATCGCACATCCATGGTATTTGTGTATCGATTTTATTTTCCATCTTAGGACTCCACCACTTCCATTCTATGGCTGTAAACATCTTTAATCGTGATGTCACTGCCATTTTCTTCATACTTCACCCAATACGTCACATTTTGAACCCTCAATCGTGCGAGAAAATCTGATGTTTCAGGGTTAAAAAACCGCTCTTTATGTATAAGAGAATTATCGATCACCTTTTCAACATCACTCAACAAAATAAATCGCTTTTCCATCATTGCGGTGATTTCATCTGAAATATGCAGTGTAAAATCATACGTTGTGTCCATGGCACTCTCCTCTTCGTTCCATATCTCTTTAAGAAGTTGATGTTTGAGTCGTTTTCGATTGTTTTGTCGCTCAGAAAGTGTTGGCATTTTTTGAGGAGCATCTTCATCTTTCTCAATGCCATAAATAAGGTCTAAAATATGATATGCTCTTTTATTGCCTTTGACAATGGCATCTTTACACATCGCACAATACACCAAAATATCTTGTTTGCTCTCGTTAATACGGTCCTTCACAAAATCATCGGCTTGTTCAGGATTCGCATTTGAAACCAAACCACCATAGCCACAACATTTTGCTTTCTCTTTGGAATATTCAAGCTCTTCGATGGTATAGCCTAAGGTCTTAACGATGCTTCTGATACTATCATGTACTGCTGTATTATGTCTGCTCGCACACGCATCATGAATGCTCAAAACTCGCTTACCTTTTTTAATATCTGTCGTAGGCAAACCATATTTATCTAAAACTTCCCATAAAGAGATCGTCTTGATCATCGGTAGATATTTTTCAAAGGTAGAAGCGCAACTGGAACAGGCTAAGATAAACGTAGGCTCACCCATTTCTGTCCACACCTTGTGGATTTTTTCCACACTTTCTGGCATGAGATCAAGCCTTCCTGCCCAATCCGCAGGGGCACCACAACACCCTAAATAAAGACCAACATCGTTATCCGCATCTTTTGCTTTGATAATACCCACCACATGTTTATAAATCTCGCCAATCGTGTCTGTATGGGTTGCGCTTAGTTGACATCCTGGATAAAAGAGATAGCCCGTTTTTCCTGATCCCTTATACAAGCCTCTCGCATAGCCAGAAAAGGCAATTACAGGATAGTAAAAGAGATCTTTGGATTGTTCTTTACTGGGCTGTTTTCGAACCATTGAGAAGGAATCACTTTGGCTAAATTGCATATCTTTCAGTGCAAAATCATGCGCTGAAAGTGGCATTTTCCCACGTTCTACCATGCTCAGTCTTGTGGCATGAATAATATCAGCCATCCCAATTCCGATGGGGCAGACTTCTTTACACAAACCACACTCCGTACAAGAATTAATCATCGCATTGGCACTTCTGTTTCCTAGAACAATCCGTTCATTATGATTGATGCTTCTAATATATCTATCCGGTGTGATATTAAATCGTTGCATATGCGCACATGCCTTGATACACTCATCGCATTGGCATTTAAGGCATCTCTTGGCCTCTTCTATCGCTTCATGATCGGAGTAAATAAGCGATGTTTTCACTACTGTTTCAGCGGGTTTTACGGTATCGATTTTATATTTTAATTTCGTTTCAAAAACTCCTTCACGCTCACGAGAAGCGGTCATAGAGGTTTTTGAAATATAACGATCTATTGAGATAGCGGCACGTTTACCAGAACTTACAGAGCCGATAACCGAACGGGTATGAGCTTGAATTTTCCCGCCTATAAACAAGGGAAGCTCACCTACTTGAAGTGTATCAGGATGGATCGCGTATGCTTTATTCCAACACCCTGTTCCCAAATAAACAGCATCATATTTTTCAATATAATTTTGGAGATTTTCTTCTAATACTTCAGTATCATAGTAAACAGTAATACCTTTTTGTTGCATCACCAAAAGTTCTTCTTCTATGATGGCGGTTTCTAAACCTTTACCTTCATAATCCCAAAGGCATCCGCCTAAGCAGTTTGATTTTTCATAAATGCTGACTTTGTACCCTTTTTTATCCAGCTCAACCGCTGCAACACACCCACTTAACCCTCCACCAATGATGGCAACAGTACCTTTTGTCTTGGGTAAGATGAAAGTTTTTTTGGGTTTGATATACCCTAACTCAATGACAGTTTTTTCAAGTTCGCTGATGCGTATGCTTCCTCCAACGTCTTTTCTGACACACGTTGCTTCACAAGGATGGTCACATATTTTTCCAATCAAACGGCTAAAAGGGATTTTAGCTTCCATGATTGTGTAAGCCCCAGCAAAATTACCTTTTTCAATTTCAGACACAAATGCAATCACATCCATATGAACCGGACACGATGCAACGCATACGGGGGGTTCTGAATGAATACATTGATTGCTAATTTCCAATAATTTATCTAAATCCATTCTTATATCCTCATAGTATCGCGTTAAAGGCAAATGAATGTGTGAGATACAAAGAGTATCTCACACATCTTCTAATAAGCTTTTTCTAAAAAGACTAATTAGCTAAAGCTTCCAACACTTTTTCTGGACGAGCTGGTAAGTGCGTAATTCTTGCACCACACGCATTGTAAATAGCATTAATAATGGCCGCATGTGGAGCTGCAAGAGGCATTTCACCTGCACCTGCAGAACCTAGTAAGCCGTTTGGTCTTTGGTATTCAGTATAGATAAGATCAAGATTATCGGGAACATCTTTGATTTTTGGAATACCACAGCCTGTTAGAGTTGTATGTTTTTTAAGATCATCAAAATCTTCGCTCAATGCAAGACCGATACCTTGAACGAGACCACCGTACATCTGTCCATCAACAACAAGTTTATTAATGATGGTTCCAACATCTGACGCTAACGTCATTTTCTCAACATTCGTTTTACCAGTTTTTGTATCGACCTCAACTTCAGCGATACAAACACCATACATATACGCTGCGAATGGATTTCCTTGACCATCTGTTGGAGGTGTATCGGTACATGGTGCTGTCCATTTACCCATGTATTTAACCTCGCGACCCTCAGCGATCATCTCAGCATAAGTGCGATACGTTCCATCTGCTTTTTTCAATGCTTCAAGTAAATTTCTACATGCAACAACTGTAGCATTACCCGTTAAAACATTCGAACGACTTCCGCCAGCTGGTCCACTGTTTGGTGTTTTAGTCATATCGTTCAAAACCAAATCAATTTGGCTTGGTTTAAGATTCAAAGGTTTTAATGTTTCATGCGCAAAGGTTAAAGTCGCAACATCGGCACCTTGACCATGATCTTCCCATGAATTTCCTACTGTAACACCTTTTGCAGTAATCTCTGCCCATGCTTCAGAAGAGTCTGGGCCATCTAAGCCACAACCATAAATGTTAGTAGAAACACCCACTCCGTATTTTTTACCAGCAACTGCGTTTGCATTCTTAGCAGCCGCTGTCTTTTTCGCTAATTCGTAAACAGGACGACTTTTATCAAAGAGTTCTTCTAAACAATAGACATCTGGCTGACAACTGGTTGGCGTTGTATCACCTGGTCTGTAAATATTTTTATAGCGGAATTCAAACGGATCCATACCAATTTTTTCAGCCAATTCGTCAATGAGCACCTCAGATGGGAACATAATCTCAGGAGAGCCATACCCACGGAATGCTGAACCCCAACCATGGTTGGTACAAACAGTGCGTCCATTACCACGAATGTTAGGAATCATATAACCCGCACAACCAAATTGGAAACCACGTTGTGTTAACAAGTCACCAAATTCTGAGTAAGGACCATGATCAACACTCCAATCAGATTCCAATGCTAAGAGTTTGCCTTCTTTGTTAGCAGCCAATTTCATTGTTGTCCAGAATGGAGAACGTTTACCTGTGTAGGTAATTTGTTGTTTCATATTGAACTCAAGGTAAACTGGTCTACCTGTAGCCATCGTTGCAACGCCCAATAATCCTTCCATTGTTGGACTAAATTTATAACCAAAAGTAGCCCCTGTATTGTTTTGGACGATATAAACATCTTCTGCTTTCATACCGACACCCTCAGCAATCATAAGTGCATGGAAGTGAAGTGCGATACTTTTTGAGTGAATAATGAGTTTTCCATCATCATCCACATAGGCAAAACCAACATCTGGCTCAAGAGGTAAGTGAGGTTGGCGTTGTGTATAGAAACTGTCTTCTACAACATAAGCAGCCTCTTTCATAATAGGCGCAGTTTCTGCCCCTTTACTAATGTGATTCGTAAAGTAAACATTTGGAGTGCCTGGGTGAATCTCGATAGCATCACTTGCCATGGCATCAGGTGCATTCATGTAAGCAGGCAACACTTCGAGTTCTACTTTAACTTTATCAACACCTTCGTGAGCCGCTTTTTCATTTTCAGCGAGAACAATAGCGATTGCGTCACCGTATTGGAAGATTTTGGTATCGTTTAAGATAGGACGATCTAGACCATCACCTTTATTTGTAGGGAAAGCCAAACCGTTAATTCTGTTCGTTCCTTTAACATCTTTATAGGTTAAAACAGCAACAACACCAGGGACTTTTTTAGCTTCTTCAGTATCAATTGAGATAATATTTGCATGAGAAACTTCGGCTTGCACAATTTTTGCATGAAGGGTATTAACGGGAAGTTTTAAGCCTAAATCTGCTCCAAAGTCCCATGTTCCCGTAACTTTTGCCATAGCAGAAGGACGAATATAAGATGAGCCAACCAATGACGCACCTTCTGGTATTTTTTTCCAGAAATCTTTAATATCCAATTCGCCTCTCATGATTTTTGCTGCATCCATAACCGCATCAACAAGAGGTTTGTATCCTGTACAACGGCAGAGGTTTTTATTTTTTTGGAACCAATCTCTGACTTCTTCACGTGTTGGGTTGTTGTTTTGCTCTAGAAGAACTTTAGCGGAGACGATGAAACCTGGTGTACAATAACCACATTGTGCTGCACCATAGACCATCCAAGCAATTTGAAGTGGGTGAAGCTTGTCTTTAGTACCGACACCTTCAATGGTAATAATTTCATCATTGTCTTCAATCTTTTTCATCTTCGTAATACATGATCTAACAAGTTTACCATTAAGAATAACAGTACATGTACCACATTCACCACTGTTACAGCCTACTTTTGTACCTGTGAGCCCTAGTTGTTTTCGAAGCACATCAGATAATTTATCTTCTACGTCCGCAACCAAAGTCGTTTTCACGCCATTGATGATTAACATTTTCTTTAACATCTTTTTACCCCTTAAAATTAGTGTTACTCTATTACTAAATGCAACAATATGCGAAAAAAGCATATTGATATCTATAAGCTTTTTGAAAATCTCATTTAAATACCTATAATATGTATTTTTTGCATATTACTAGATATGAACCGTCAAAAAACTCACCAATTTAAATTCACTATGAAGCACGTACATACACTGTATTACTCATGTTTTATAGAATATTTTTTTGGCCTCCCATAACCTACGTATTTTTTGTTGTCTTAACTATCACTGAAGATTATATACTAGTAATCTAGCATGAATATAGCAACAGTATCGATTGCAAATATGCCTTATTGCAAACAGAAATTTGTGAGTAAATACGTAATCTCTTTACATGTAAAGCTTTTTTTTTGCAACTTCATCGCTTAAAGCAACTTTTTGAAAGCTACTATTGGGTATCTTTATTTTAAGGTCAAAACGGTGAAAGGAGACATTTTATGAAAACCTATAATTTTTGTTATGAAACAGGTTCTCTGCCAAGTATTATAGATTTTTCATTATTTGTCAATGAAAAAAATGTTTTAGTACAAATATTTTGTGGCCACGGTAAAGAAGTGTTAAAGTATACCAGTGACGTTATCC
Source organism: Sulfurospirillum diekertiae (assembly GCF_002162315.1). Lineage (NCBI taxonomy): Bacteria > Pseudomonadati > Campylobacterota > Epsilonproteobacteria > Campylobacterales > Sulfurospirillaceae > Sulfurospirillum > Sulfurospirillum diekertiae. Next base: position 1,862,411 of record NZ_CP021416.1, read on the forward strand.
TAAGTCATCTTCCAAACGCTATTTGTATAGGAACGACCACGGATGGAGAGATATACGGCGAGTCCATCACAACATTCAGAACCATTATCTCTATTAGTATTTTTGAGCATACCTTTATCAAGACAGCCTATGCACAAAATGATGATTCGTTTCAATGCGGTATGAAATTAGCATCGGATTTGATAACACCCAATACAAAATTACTGATTCTTTTTTCTGACGGTACTCATATGAATGCCGAAGAGTTTTTGCAAGGTGTTGAAACCTTCGATTCAACCGTTCCTGTTTGTGGTGGTATGGCAGGAGACAATGGAAAATTTGAACAAACCTATATTTCATCTCAACATACGCTCATAGGGGAAGGTGTGGTGGGAGTCTCTTTAAATTCTGATATTCTTCAAGTCGCAACGAATTATAAATTTGATTGGAAACCCATCGGACTAACACATATACTTACCAAGGTTCAAAATAATAGAGTTTACATGATCGATGATATGAGAGCGACTGATTTTTATGATAAATACCTCGGCGGTAATTTTTCACAAACAGAATTTCCCCTTATCCTTGAAAAAAATAGCGTTACGATGGTAAGAGCTGTCATTGCAAAACATGAAGATGGAAGCCTTAGTTACAGTGGAAATCTCAATGAAGGAGATCAAGTCAGAATTGGTTTTGGCGATGCTGAATCTTTGATGCAAGACCCTATAGAATCCTTAGAAAATTTACAATCGATCAACACAGAAACATTTTTTATTTTCTCCTGTATGGCACGACGAAGATTTATGCCATTTCTTATCAAACTGGGGATTGGATCTTTTGCACGAACGGCCACCACTTCAGGATTTTACACCTACTCTGAATTTTATCATCATGATGGTCACAATAAACTCCTGAATCAAACACTGACCGTTGTTGCTTTAAGCGAATCAGAAGAAAGTCCTCTTCCTGCTAAACATACAAATACGGATATGAATAAAAAAGATACTTCTTATTTTAGAACTTTTAAAACGATTGAATCATTGACCCACTTAATTGAACAAAGTGCTCGTGATTATGAAGAGCAGTCCAAACGTTTAGAAAAGCAGATGAATTATTCTGAAAATCTTTTGGCATCCCATAGGCAATTTTTGCGTTATACCGTCCACGAAATGAATTCACCACTCAGTGTTATTATGGGCAATATCGAACTGCACGAGATGGAATTTGGGAAAAGTGTTTACTTGGAAAATATCGAAGTTGCCGCTAAAAGTATTTTTTCAATGTATGATGATTTGAGTTATTTGGTTAAAAAAGACCATATTCACTATATGAAGCAAAGGATTGATTTAGTTGACTATGTCCGCAGTCGCATTGATTTTTTTGCTCAAGTTGCAGACAAAGCAAAATCAATGTTTCTCTTTGAATCCAATTTGAGTCAGATATATATCTTTTTAAATGAGACAAAATTACAACGTATCATCGATAACAACCTCACCAATGCTATTAAATATACCTTTGAAAATGAACAGATTATTGTTTCATTGCATCAAGAGCATGATAATTGTCATTTTTTCATTGCATCACACTCACGAAAAATCCAAGAACCTGAAAAAATTTTTGAAGAATACTACAGGGAAGAACAATCACAAGAAGGCTTTGGATTGGGGCTCAATCTCGTCAGAAGAATTTGTAAGGAAGAAAATGTAAAAATAACACTGCATTCAAGTGAAAATATAACATCCTTTTCATATCAATTTAAAGTGCTAAACACATGAAAATTTTACTCTTAGAAGATGATATTCTCTTAAATGAATCTATCACAAAGTACCTTACAACCATTGGTCATGTCATCACTTCCGTAAGAGATGGCAATATCTGTCTTCAAATTTTAGAAAATGAAAAATTTGACTTGCTTGTTTTTGATATCAACGTACCCAATGTTGATGGATTAACAATCTTAGAAACACTGCATGCACACAAAAAAATAATGCCTGTTATTTTTATCTCAACGCTCATTGACATCGAAGATATATCACGAGCATTTGAACTTGGGTGTTACGATTATTTGAAAAAACCCTTTCATTTAAAAGAACTCAATCTAAGAATTGATAGAATTTCCAAAACCGCTAAAAAAGATATGCATCACAAAAGACTTTCCGCTTCTTACAGTTTTAATTGTGACACGATGACACTTTATTTTCACGAAGAACCACAAGTTCTATCCAAACGACAACTTCAAATTATCGAATTTTTAACTCGGAACCGTGGATTTGTTTGTGGCTTTGATATGTTTCGAGAAAATGTGTGGAATGATTTTGATATGGATGTCGATGATGCCACCATACGAACAGAAATCAACCGCCTAAAAAATAATTTGAAAGAAGATTTTATCATCAATATTAGAGGTATTGGTTACATGATCAAAGTTCCTCCAGCGTAAAACATTCACCAAAGGGATTTACATGTAAAGCCTTTGTCTCATAAAAAATCCAAAATTACTCTGTGTTTTTATGAATAAAAAGTGTTTGAGTCGGGTAAGCAAATTCGATCCCTTCTTTGTCAAAGGCTTCAAATATCGCAAGATTGATTGACTGTTGAATATCCATATAAGTATTATAATCCCCACCATTAACGAAGTAAACAAATTCAAACTTCAAACTTGAATCTCCATACGTTGAAAAATGTCCCCGATCATACGTTGTATTATCGATCATTGTAATGATCTCTTTGACGATGGTCGTTATTTTTTGAGCAACTCTGGCGCAATCTGATACGTCACACTCAATGCAAAAAACGACCCTTCGACTTTCCATTCTTTTATAATTATGCACACGTGAATTGGTCAAATCGGTATTAGAAAAAACCAGTTGTTCGCCACTGAGTGCGCGCATGCGTGTTGTTTTGATGCCGATGTGTTCGACAATACCTGACTTATCACCCACCATAATAAAATCACCCGTTTCAAAAGGTTTATCAAAAAAGATGACAAAATAACTAAAAAGATCCCCCAGCACTGCTTGAGCAGCTAAGGCAACGGCAATACCACCAATCCCAAGACCTGCGACGACGGCGGTTATTTTTACTCCAAGGTTATCCAAAAGAAACATGATGGCAATAATCCAAATCGCAAAACTCACCAGCCCGCTAATTCCTTTGAGCTGATCTTTCTTTTGAATCGAATCATCGGACTTTTGTAAATAGCGTTGCAAACTATAATGCGCGATGGCAATCACAATACGCACGGAAAACATCGTTAATAAAACGATCATCATCACATCAAGGATATGCTCTATTTTCGAGGACAATGTCAGGAATTTGAGTGACACATAAAAGATGGAAAAGTAAAAAATAGGAATAAAATAGCTTTCTATGACACGAATAAGTAAACCACTCACTTGTGTTGGAATCGCATTGATCCATATTTTAAGCTTTGCCAAAATGTAATGTTTCAAAATAAAAACAGACAACGTACCTAAAGTATAACCCCCTAATGCGAGGCAATAGTCCAAAAGGGTGTTTCCCATAAAGGTATAGTCTAAAAATGAATTGATCGTCATTTTATTTGCTTTTGTGCATGACTGCGTCCATAAAGCCCTCTCCCCACGTATGCACATCGTTACTTCGCACAATCGCATTCATCCTTGACATTCGATACGCTCGATCATCTTCGCCTAATGTGAGAGCAAGATAGAGTGTCTCTTCCATACTTTTAGCATCATACGGATTAGTGAGCAGTGCGCCATGCAGTTCCACCGCAGCCCCTGCAAATTCGGAGAGGACGAGTACGCCTTTGCCACCAAGATTGCCTTGTGTTGCGACATACTCTTTGGCAACTAAATTCAGTCCATCACGAAGGGGAGTGATCCACGCCACATCTGCCACACCATAATACGCGATGACATCTTCATACGCAAGAGAGCGGTAAAAGTAACGCACAGGCGTCCAATCCAGTGTCGAAAAACGACCATTGATGCGTCCAACCATCGTATCAACATCGACTCGCAGGGCTTCGTACACTTCCATACCTGGAGCAGCAGGCGTTACAAAGTTGAGTAACACCAAGTTTCCGATAAACTCAGGATGATTTTCAAGGAGTGTTTCAAAGGCTAAGAGTTTTTCGAGTGAGCCTTTGACATAATCAAGTCTTTCTAAAGAGAGAATGGCACGTTTGCCTACAAATTCATTGCGAATACTCTCGATTTTATGGCGAACAGCTAATTTTTTGAGCAAAAGGTCTATTTGGGCACAGTCAATGCCAACAGGATGCGCCCCAAGGTGAACTTCTTTTCCTCCCACACGAATGCTATTGGTCACTCTATCGACCCCAAGCGCACAGCCATAGGTCATAAAGCGTGGTGCGCATGGTGTTTGAGAGAGTATCGTGGTAGGTGCAAAACTTTGCACAACATCCACAAAATTTTCCACATAACGAGGTATATGAAAGCCTATATAATCACATTGCAACAAACTTCCGATGATCTCACGACGCCACGGGATAATGTTGAAAATAGTAGCAGGCGGAAAGGTGGTATGGTGAAAAAAAGCAATTTTAAGATCGGGTCTTAGCATACGCAAAAAGGCAGGCACCATCCATAGATTATAATCATGAATCCAAACAAGTGCCCCTTTGGCGGCTTCTAGCGCCGTTTGTTTAGCAAAAATCTCGTTGATTTCAAGGTAATGTTCCCAATGATCTTGCTTAAACTCCACCTTATCGGGAAATGAAAAAATGATGGGCCAAAACGCTTCTTTGGAAAATTTCTTGTAAAACAGATCAACATCTTTGGCTAAAAGAGGAATGCGCGCGGCTTGTAAATGGGGGTATTTGGTAACATCAACATCCACTTGTACCTCAAAATTTGCAGGCGTTCTAGAAGCTTGCAATGACCAAGCGACCCATGAACCTTTGATGCCTGTCGTGAAAAAATTCAACAATGTGGGAATGATGCCATTGGGGCTTTTTGGTTTATGTCGTTTGCCATTTGCCATTTCATCAAACGGCAAGCGATGATAGACCATCACCAAATCTGATTTTCCTGCTTTATGAATGAGAGAAGGCTTTTCACTTTTTAAAAATTCATAATGCGCAAGCCCTTCGATAATACCTGCACACCCCTCCCCAGAAGAGAGATAAACCTCTTTGCAATCACGCACCGCATGAATTAAAGCTGGCTCAGAACCACCCACAACAATACTCGAAAAACCCTCTTTAAACATCGAAAGATCATTGAGTGTATCACCCGCGGTTACAATTTGTTCAGGAGCAAATTCAAGTTGTGCACAGAGCTTCCGCAAGGTTGCACCTTTCCCCGTTCCTTTGGGCAAAATATCGAGATACTTATGTGCTGAAAAAAGAAGCTCACAACCCAAGGCTTCCACAACAGCTCTTAGACCATCATCGATCAATCCTTCGCGCACAAAAAACGAACAACGTCGCTCTTGGGGTACACTTTGGCGCTCCAAATACCCAAAAGGTTCAAGAGCGTCAAGAACCTGTTGTGTGCCTGGCCATACATCGGAAATACTCTGTTGCAAGGGAAAAACAGGCAGCAACGTGTCGCCATGCACGACCGTAGCGCCCACATCCGCGATAATATAATCAGGCCTTGGAACCATTGGATCGTTTAAAAGTGGCAAGATGGACTCTAAGCCTCGACCTGACACAAAAATAAGCTTAGCATGTGGAATGTTACCACTGAAAAGTTCACGTAAATGACGACGGGCAGGCAATGGACTTGCGAGTAGCGTACCATCTAAATCGGTGGCAAGAACCACACTTGAGTTTGAGTCTAATGAAGAAGAAAGTAATTTTTTAAGCATTGGTGCCTCCAGTGTATTTTGTCGAACAAAACCCTTTGGCTGGGCAACATTTATAAGAGAATTCCTCGTAAAAGTGAATTAAGAATCATGTAGAGTGTTGTATATCAATTTATTGTAGCTGAAACTTTCGTATCGGAGCTTAGGGGAAGTGGGGTAAATTCTTGTGGTGAAGCTTTACATGTAAAGATTTTATTGATTGTAAAAGTTATAAGTTTAGTTCTGATTTCTTTTTATACACCAATATCTTCATTCCAAAGTTCAGGATTATTGTGTATAAAAGATTCCATCAGGTGACGACATTTTTGGTTGTTGAGCACTTCAACTTCAACACCTCTTGACCTTACATACGCTTCTGGTCCACAAAAAGTTTGGTTTTCACCAATAACAACTTTGGGTATGCCATAAAGCAAAATCGCACCACTGCACATATCACAAGGAGATAACGTAGAGTAGAGAGTTGCTCTACGATAATCAGCGGCACTAAGACGTCCAGCATTTTCCAAACAGTCCATTTCAGCATGCAGCACAGCACTTCCTTTTTGAACTCTTTGGTTGTGACCACGCCCTACGATTTTACCATCTATAACAAGAACAGCACCAATAATAGGTATGCCACCCTCATCCAACCCTTTTTGGGCTTCTTCTATGGCTGCTTCTAAAAATTTATCCATAATTTTTCCCTTTTAGTTATCCTAGATTGTTTTGTATTATAGCTTTTTTGCGATGTTGTATGATACGGAAGCTAAACTTTGAAAAGTTGACTTTTTTATGTCTTTACATGTAAAAAAATGAAATTTTAGAAAGTTAAAAGTTTAGCTCCGACCTTTTTATAATTTCGGCTCTCGTTTATATCTCTTTTGTGAAGAGAAATAAGAAAATCAATGTTTCTCTTCTCTTATATTTAGAAAAAATCAGCGTTTTTGTCTACCCATTTAAAATACTCAATAATATCTGTAATCTCTTGGTCATTCATATTTTGGTTTGGCATTTTAAGGTTAAAAAATTCAATGAGCTTTTTCATATAAGGCTCTTGAAATTTACTTTCAGGATTTTTAACATATTCTACAATCCATTGCTCAGCATTTTTATGGCGTTTAAGCACACCCGTTAAATCTGGACCGGAACTAACTCTGCCAATGACATGGCATCCAGAACAACCGCCTTCTTTAAAAGCCCCCTCTCCTCTCTTAACAGCTTCAGATTTTGGAGAAGCCAACACACTTGCTAACAAATCTTTAGCCCTAATAGCCGAATCAGCCGTTTTGATGATGTATTGCCATGCCATATTTTCAAACAGAATAGCATTTTCCAAATTATTTTCATTGTACGCTTTGAAAGCTTTCTCTTTCTCTGGAAGAATCTTCGCATATTGGTCTTTAGCATCTTCTACCAAGTTATTAACAGTTGGATACTTCGAAGCTTGATTCTCTTTTAAAAATGTAAAAAGATCATCAACAACGTTTTTAGATGCTTCATTATTGGCTGTAATTTTTTTATACTCTTCTTGAAGCTCTGAAGGAGAGAGATTTTTGATTTTTGATTTCTGACTCCAGTCATAATCTTTTTTCGGATCTTTAACCAAAAAATATCCCATCATTTCCAGATGTAATGCCGAACAAAATTCCGTGCAATAGTAAGGGAAAACACCTTCGATATCTGCGACAAAATCGATCTGTGCCGTTTCCCCTGGTTCGACGGAGACATGAATATCGTGATGATCAATCGTAAAACCGTGCGTTTCGTCTTCTGCACGTTCGACATTCGTAATATACATCGTTACTTTGTCCCCTTTATTGACGGTAATATGCTCTGGATTGATATGTGAACGCACCATCGTCGCATAAATATAAACATGATCTCCTTTTCGAACAATACGTTCTTCTCCCGCAAGCGTTTTACCTATATGCGGCTGACCCGTTTTCGGGTTTGTTCCCATAGGATATCTGACTTCGGGGTGTATTTTACTTGCGCGAATGGATGCAGCCTGATGAGGCTCGCCTAAAGGTATCGGTAAGTCGTATAACAGTTCCATCTTTTTTTCGCCAATATCAATGAGTTGATTATTTTGTGGATGCAATGGTCCGACAGGTAAAAATCTATCAATAGCTAATTTATTCAAAGCGATAAGATATTTCCCTTGAGGATCGGCAGATTTACCTTCCATCGCTTCAAGATGGCCAACATTATAGTGAATATTAACTCTGTCAAGTAGCTTCAAATTTTTATAGTCCCATTTTACAATTTGAGAATCTACATACAAAGAGCTGTAAACAATCCCATCCTCTTTTCCAAAGCTATTATGTAGATGTCCAAGTCCCAATTCAAGTTGACCATGCAATGATTTTTTTAAATCGAGGATTGGTATACCATAAGAATCCTTGCCGATAAACTCTTTATTCTCTATTTGTTTAATGATTTTTTTAAAGTCATAGACAGAGGCATGTGTATCTAGCTTTCCAGAAACGATAATATATTGACCGTCAGGATTCACGTCAACTCCATGCGGAGATTTATTTTCCGGAATCAAAAAAAGTGCATTATTTTTAACTGCCACATCAATAGGAATTACTTTGTGATTATTAATGATTTTTACATTTTTTGCATCTTTTGCAAGCTCAGCTAATTTTTTCCAATTGTAAACATGTAAATAATCTGTATCGCTACGACTGCATCCCGCTTCGAAGGGAGGGAGCCCTTTTTCAATTCCTCCCGTATAAAGTTCGGAATTAAAAGAATTAGTAAATCCCCATCCATCTGAGATACCTTTTCCAGCATCTGTCAAATCTTGCATATAAGGAGGAAGTTCTAACGTAAAAGATTCTTCTGGCAAAATTCTTCCTTTTTCTTTGTCAAATTTCCAAAAAGTTACTCCCCCTCTATAAGTATCTTGGTAAGCTTCCATAGGATAATAATCGTTTGTTAAAGGTGCAGCATATTGACATGATTCAAGAATATAATCAGTATTTGGCGTCACAAAAGCGCCGCCATGATCTGATTTAAAAAGAGGGTTCACAACGATTTGAGAAGTTTCAAAATATTTTAAATTAATAACGGCAATTCTAGCATTCGCTTTATCATTAATAAAAAGGTATTTCCCATCATAGATACCATTCGTTTCAGAAAGTGCAGGATGATGCGTGTCTCCCCAATTAATTTCTCGACCTCTTACATTGCCTTCTCTTAAAATTTCTTTTGAATCTGTATCAAAACCATATCCTTGCCACGGTTCAGGGGTAAAAACGCTGATATATTTCAATATCCGCATAGAGGGGACACCGTAAACTAATACTTGCCCTGATTGTCCGCCACTGGCAAACACATAATATTCATCATGTTTACCGCTAGGTTGATAGACTTTTAATGCAGCAATAGCGTCTTGCTCAGTGAGTCCGCGCTGTTGCATAATATCTTGAAATTTTGATTGAGCATACATGGATTGCACAGAAAACGTCAATCCTAGTATTATGCTATAGATAATCAATAAATATTTTTTCATTTTTTTCTCCTATTGATATCGCTTATTGAGCTCCAAATCTACTAATCTCGTCAATAACGTTTTTGAACCTCTTCTTCCGACATATGTTCCAGAATTTCACTGTGCATTTCTTCTTGTTGTTGTTTATATTCTAGTAATTTTTTGATACATTCCTTCTTTTTTTTAAGCCTATCAATTTCGTTCCCATAGCTCCTTCTCCATTTACGCCATGGCATGGAGCACAATTGCTTTTATAGAGTTGACTGACTTTAAATTTACCTACAGATCCTGCTCGTTCTTCTAAGGCTTTAACTTTTAATGCTTGCTTTTGTCTTTCAGCTTCTCTTTCTCTTTTCTTTTTCCATCTCTTCGTTTGCATTAACTATTGGCGTTTGCACGATAACCTCAGTTATAGGTTTTGGCTTAGTGCTACTGACAATGGCAGAAATTTTTTTCCAATGTATTGACTCTCATATCGGTTATAACCATGTGTATACTCGCCGATATACCTCCTACTAAAACAAGAATCATGAAAAAATGTTGAAGAAAAGTTGTTTTTTTGTGCTATCTGATATTTTAATGCCTTTATTTTTAATCTCCATGCGAATAAAGATAATATACTAATTGATAACAATGCCCAAAAACCAATAACAGGATAAGCATGTGTTGTAAATTGAGCAACTTTCCCGTCACCAAGAAGAATAGGCATAAATGGTTCAATCTTAATGGCACCGTCTTGCAGAGTATGTCCAAACCAATAAAGCCAATACCCGTAAATTCCTATAAACAAAAAAGGTAGGAGTACGGGAATGAGCATAAATGTGTCAATCCATTTAATGTCATAAATAATGAATAACGCAAGTAACATTGCAAGCATAATGAGAGAATAAGGAGCAAGTGCCCGCTCGTAAATTCCTCCTCTTTCCATATGAGCCATTCCAACATAATGATTAATGGTATTCATTTCATGTACCTCTCCACTTAATCCATCAAAATGAATAAATACGGGAAGGCCATAAGGAAAAGCTTCTTTAGGATAATTCGGAGCTTCAAGAGAAAATTTCCATATAGGCATTGAGGGGACACCGATTTCTTCAGAAATCTCTATCATTCCTCTTAAGTTGCCCCTGGTTTTTTGGGGCGTATTAATACTAATATACCTATCTTTTTGATAAAAATTCCACAGAGGATACACATATGATGGAATATCGCCTATTCTACCATCTTTGATACGTTCCAAAGTTCCATGAAAACCTACCGACGGAATTACGAATCCATACAATATAATGGTTAAAGCAAATACTGCAAGTATTTTTGATATGAAATAAGTAACTTTCATAACCAGCTCCTTATAACTTATTATAAAAAATAACTAATCTTATTTTTTTATTTTATAACTTCATTAGTTTCTTTTTGGTCGCTAATAAGAAAAAATATAGAAAATTATTTTAATTATTTATAGTGATGGAGTGAAAACTATCTTTAAGAAATATTGATATGTATGAATCAAAGCCAAGACACTTATTAATATCGAATGCTTGCTATTATCGAGGAAGGAAATAAGAAAAATAAGAAGGGGGTCAGTTACCACCTTAAAACACCCTAAAAATATTAATAAATCATAACCATTATTTTGTATTTTTTCCTTTAAGCAACATTGGAATTTTGAGCCACCATCCCACAATGAGCCTGATAGATTTCACTTGAATAACCTTGGTTGGAATGAAAGAGTGCTCTAGCAATAATAATCAATTTTTTCATAACAGCAATTTGTATCAAAGTCGTATGTTTACCTTTTTCTTTAAGTCTGTCATAGAAACATTTCATCTCTTCATTAAAACGAATCGTTACCATTGTCCCCATAAATAATGACCTTCGATACAGTTTATTACCCGCTTTTGAAATGCGTGTTTTTCCTCTAACCGAAGTACCTGAGGTTTTTTCAATTGGGTCAAGTCCTGCTAAAGAGATAATCTGTTTTTGATTGGCATTGGGATATTTTAGAAAAAGATGGATTAACGCAATCGTTGCAATATCGCCAAGTCCTTTAATGGTTTGGATACTTTGGTATTTCAACGCTAATTTACTATCTTTGGTGATGAGTCTTTTTATTTCATCGATCGTATGCTGTTCTTTTTGTTTAAAGGCTTTTTTTTAAAGTTGCAGTACTCTCTTTATGCTGCAGTTTTTCTAAGTGATTGCTTGTTTGGACTCTTTGTTTTACTAATAGTTGGTAATAGCTCATCAAGTCATTTATTTGCTCTACAATCACATCAATCACAGGAATATGAATCTCTTCTTCTTTTGCCAGCATTCCTGCATGACAGAGCATCCTTGCATCTACTTTATCGGTTTTATTACGAATCGATAGCGCTTTAGCAAAGTTATGCGAAGCTTTTGGATTGATCTTAAAGACTCGAATGTGTTTATTGGCACAAAAGAGTTCTAGGGTACTGCTATAACTTGATGTTGGTTCGTAAACAAAAACGAGGGAATCGTGTTCTTTTTTATAAAGTTTTTTGAGTTTAGAAAATAACTGCGTAAAGCCTTTAACGGTATTGGCTATTTCTATCTCTAGCTCACTTTGTGGGATAAACACACTCACAGTTGACTTAGAGACATCCAATCCGATAAAATTATCCATGATAAACCTCCATGACATGATTGGAGAGTTTGGTAGGCAAGAGGATAATTCCTCTTGCTGATGATTCAACCTTATCGCACATTAACTTCGCCTCGTACAATACAGTCTAACCTCAAAGTTGACTTTGTTACCACTCAAGTTTTTAGTGCAATTACCTAACTGACCCTCAAGCTAATTCTATTTTTTAAGATAAAAGAACCGCTCTGGGCTAAACCCAGCATCTTAACATCCCAAACTCTATGAGTAACTGTATAACTTTTTGGCTTTTTTCATTATACGAGGGATAAACTTTTAACTTTTTTATCATTTAACCTTTTATATATAAAGACTCAACATTACTAAAATATCACCCTTGCATAAATCGCTCAATATCCTCAACGATCTCATCAATCGCCTCAGTCGCTTTTTGATGCAACACTTTCGTATAAACCCGCTCATTTATAGCGTCACTTGGCTCTAAATTATTGAGGATGGAAACCTTTACATGTAAAGCGAAATGATCCATGGCAATGACATTTCCGCTTGAGCCGATGATGACTAAAAATTGGCAATCTTCCATCGTTTCGTAGAGATGTTCGTACATTGGAGCGGCTTCGCCGAAGAAGACGATGTCGGGGCGAAAGGAGCCGCCGCAAGTTTTACATGTAAAGGTTCGCTCTTGTTTGCTATAGCCGATGAGATGAGTTGTGCCGCACTGTTCACAGCGAAGGCGAGGCAAAAAGCCGTGCAAGTGTAAAATGTCCTTGCACCCTGCTCGCTCGAAAAGGTCGTCTACATTTTGGGTGATGAGCGCGATGTCGTTGGGGTATTTTTCTTGCAGTTTGGCGATGGCATAGTGCGCGGCATTAGGCTTAACGGAGTTTAGTTGTTCGCGCCTTGCGTCGTAAAATGTTAGGGTGTTTTCTCTGTTCCAAGACAGACAGCCGGCCGTGCAAATCTCTTCGATGCGGTACTTTTCCCAAAGTCCACCTGTGTCGCGAAAAGTAGAAAGCCCACTCTCCGCACTGATGCCTGCTCCTGAGAAAATTACAACCCGTGCCATGGTTTACCTCTTTACAGTTTTGCTAAAAATGCCTTGATCGCTTCATTACTCTCTTCTGGATTTTCAACCACACTCATGTGTGCCGCATTTTTGATAAGTGCAAACTCTGAACCCTCTATCTGCTTTGCCATCGTTTGCATTCCTGAAGGAGGGGTTAATGTGTCATGCTCGCCGCACAAAAGCAGTGTTGGAATTTTTATGGAAGGAAGGAACTCAGTCATGTCATTACGTGTCAACATGGCAAAGACACATCCTTTCACACCAATGGAGTTAAATTTCATGGACTTATTGATGCGCTTATCGACGAGCTCTTTATGCTCTTTTTTGTAGGTATCGCTGTAACACTGTGCAATAAAATGTTTCGAAAAGGATGTTAACCCTTTTGCATTAATGCGCTTAATAGCATCTGAGCGTCTCAGTTTGGCGTCATTGTTGTCGGCATGTGCCGCCGTGTCACATAAAATAAGTGCTGAAAATTTATTTTCCATGCGCTCTAAAGCACGCAAGGCGATGTAACCACCCATCGAAAACGCACATAAAATAGGTGGTTTTTCATCTTTTAGGTCACCAATCATTAATTCAAGGTCATCCACAAATGACTCCATCGTAAACTGTCCATCACCAACAGATGAGTCGCCAAGCCCACGTATGTCGTACGCCACACAGTAGTAGGTTTCACTAAGAGCCGCTATTTGGGCGTGCCACATCGTGTGGTCATACGGAAAACCGTGTAAAAAAATGATTGCTCTATTTTTTTGATTGCCTTCCAATAAAACCGATAACCCGCCAACTGTTTTTTTCATTATCTATCCTTTGTATAAAACCATTATACATCAGACATTAAAATATAAGGCCTCCCTATGGTGCATCACAATCGCCGTGGTACTTTGCTCAGGATGAATTTGAAATGTTTCACTGAGTTCTATGCCAAACTCTTCGGGTTTTAAAAGATCAAAAATAATTTTGGTATCTTCCAAGGCAGGGCACGCGGGGTAACCAAACGAGTAACGACATCCAAGGTAACGCTTCATCTGCACATCGCGCAAACTATGCCCCTCTTTTTCGGCAATGCCAAGATCAAGGCGTATCTGTTTATGCGCAATCTCTGCTAATGCTTCAGCGAGTTCAACACCGAGTCCATGCACGAAAAAGTATTCTGTAAAATTGCCCGCATCGTACAGCTCTTTCTCATACGCCGAAAATTTTGCACCCGCACTCACGCATGTCAAAGCCAAAACATCGTGACGATCTGGAGCGATAAAATCACTCAAAGAACGGTACGGATTTCTATTTTGACGAGGAAAATCAAACGTCTTAATGGCACGTTCTTTGATAGCTTCGATGCTCTCACGATTGACTTGCGCCTCGCTGAAATAACCTTCACTTTCATCAAAAAGGTAGAGATGATTTTCGCTTGAGCGTGCTGGGTAATAACCGTAAATGATGGTCGGCTCAAAAAGTCCTAGTCGTTCGATGTCCGCTTTGATGCGCTCAAAGGCAGGCCATAAAACCTCATCAAGCTGTTTTTGTTTCGCTTCTTTGCTCTGTCCTTTGCCACTGTAGCCCCAACGTTGTGCAAAAAGAATTTTATGGTTGATCCACGAAAATGCCAACTCTTTGACATTGGTTTTTAGCACACGTCTGCCCCAAAATGGCGGTGTGGGAATAGCAATGTCACGGCTAGGCATTTTAAGCTCATGAAACGGTGGAATTTCCTTCGCTTCTTTTGTGGCGCGATTGACACTGTTTTCAAGCACGACGCGACTAAACGAGGTGTCATAGTTTTTTGTTTCAATACGCGACATTGCCGTTATGCCCTCAAACGCATCTTTGCAGTAATAAATCGGGCCATCGTAAATCGGACGGCAAAACTCTTCCACAAAGGTATCGGTCAGTGCTGCTCCGCCTAAAATGACAGGGATTTTAATGCCCATCTTTTGCATTGCTTCGAGGTTTTCTTTCATGACATTGGTCGATTTCACCAAAAGTCCGCTCATACCGATCGCATCGGCGTTGTGCTCTTTTAAAGCTTCTAAAAATTGATCCAAATCCGCTTTAATGCCAATATTAATGACCTTAAAACCGTTGTTACTCAAGATGATGTCAACCAAGTTTTTACCGACATCATGCACATCGCCTTTAACCGTTCCAATAATGAGCGTGGTGGTGGTGTTCTTCTCCGTCTTCGGCAAGTAAGGTTGCAGATAATCCACCGCCGCTTTCATCACTTCAGCGGATTGTAGGACAAAGGGCAACTGCATTTTGCCACTGCCAAACAGCTCACCAACGACTTTCATCGCATCGATCAATATTTCATTGACAATGACCTCAGCGGCGATCTCATCTTTAGCGGTGGGTAAAAGAGTGAGCATACGCTCTTTATCGCCATCAATCAGCAGGGTTGAAATCTTCTCTTTCGTACTCATGGCAAGATACGCCGCGTCACTCTCGTCTTTGTTCTCCACAACCCCGGCAAAATGGTCGATGAATTTAAAGAGCGGATCGCCCTCTTCTCTATGATTAAAGAGTAAATCTTCACAGATTTTTTTATCCACGTCACTGATCTTGTGCATCGGAAGCGTATTTTTAACATTGACAATCGCCATACTCAGCCCCGCTTCGACACAATGGTGCAAAAAGACGGAGTTTAGGTATTCGCGTGCGTGTTTGGCTAAACCAAACGAGATGTTAGAAACACCCAATACAAAGCCCACTTCTGGATGAAGTGCATGAAATTCACGAATCGCTTCAATGGTCTCAATCGCCGCAGTATGATACTCAGGATCGCCACTGCCTACGGTAAATGTCAAAAGATCAAACACCAAATCTTCGGGGTGAATGCCGTGTTTTTCTGTCGCTAAAGTATAAATGCGCTCCGCAATCGCCACCTTTTGTTCTTTACTTTTTGCCATGCCCACTTCATCGATGGTCAGACACACGAGTGCCGCGCCAAAACGCTTCGCTAAGGAACAGACTTTGTCAAACTTCTCTATGCCATCTTCAAGATTCACAGAGTTAATGATAGGCTTTCCACCAATGAGTTTCAAGGCAACTTCAAGTGCTGGAACTTGAGTGGTGTCAGGCATAAGTGGCAAGAGAATCTTTTGCACATAACGCCCCATCACCTCTTTGGTATCTTTGTGCTCATCTCGTCCTGCAAAACCGACACTCACATCGATGCCGTGCGCACCACTGCGTACTTGTTGTTGAGCAACGCTCAGTGTGCCATCGTAGTCTTCGGCAAGCAGCAACTCACGAAAGGCTTTGGAACCTGTGGCATTACTTCGCTCACCAATGAGAAACGGTGCTGGGTCTTGTTTTAACGCTCTGGTTTCAAACAACGAGGCGATGCTACGAGGCATCTCGCCTTTAGGTGCAAGCGGTTTTTTACCTTCCACGCGTTTGGAAAGCTCTAAGATATGTTGAGGCGTTGTACCACAACATCCTCCAAGTATGGCAACTCCCGCAATTTCCGTAAATTTTTCTTGAAGTTCCGCAAATTCACGAGGTCCCATCGGGTAGAACGTATAACCACCACGGTTTTGCGGAAGCCCTGCATTGGCGTGTACACTGATGGGTTTACCCCAAACGGAACTGAGTGTTTTGACATGCTTTTCAACCTGCTCAGGTCCTGTGCCACAATTAAAGCCAAGGCTTAAAAGATCAAAGGGTTCTAAGATCGCGGCAATCGTGGTAGCATCGGTTCCAATGAGCATCGTGCCGCTCAGTTCAATGGTGACTGAAACCATGATGGGAAGTTTTACATGTAAAGCATTTTGAGCATCGTGTATCGCATGCAAAGCGGCTTTAATTTGAAGGGGGTCTTGCGCCGTTTCGATGAGAAAAAGATCACATCCGCCATCTATTGCACCGCGTGCCGCTTCTTTGTAGCCCTCATACATTGCATCGTAACCGATATGACCTAAAGAGGGCAGTTTCGTCCCTGGTCCAAAGGCGGCAGCGGTAAAACGAGGTTTTTGCTCTGTGGTAAATTCTGCACACGCTTCTTTGACGATCTCAACACCCGCACGGGCAAGTTCATACGCCCTCGCCCCGATACCGTAATCTTCCAAAACCCACGGCAATGCGCCAAAGGTGTTGGTCTTGATGATGTCTGCGCCTGCAAGCAAATAACCGCGATGAATTTTTGAAATGGCATCTTTACATGTAGCGTTCAAAAGCTCGTTACAGCCTTCTTTGCCTTCCCATTGCTCAGGTGCAATTTCTAACGCTTGAATCTGCGTACCCATCGCACCATCGATGACTAAAATTTTTTCTTTGATAAGTTCTTGAAGTGTTGCCAAGTCGAATTCCTAGTGTGTTATAACTAGAATTATAGTATCAAAACTTTGGTAAGGAGAGGCTAAAAGGGTAGGAGTAAACCAAAGAGGCAGCATTGCCTCTTTGGTTTTACATGTAACGCTTAGGGATTAACGGTAGATTTGTAAACAGCTTTGCCATCTTTGATCTCTTTGATAATGGCTGAGCGGGTTGCATTGCCTTTATCATCAATGGAAATAAAGCCTGAAACGCCCTCATATTGAGAAGTTTTACGAATTTCTGTGTTGATACACACACTGTCTTCTGCATTAGCACAACGGTTCATTGCATCAACCATCACATTATACGCATCTGCGCCCAGTGCGGTAAAGGAGTTCAACTCTTTTTTGCCTGTTTTTTTCTCATACGCCGCGATAAAATCTTTTGATTTTTGGGTTGGAGGTGCACTATGATCGAACGCATCGGTAAACATATACCCCTCAACCGCGTCACCACCTAAATCAATAAAGGTTTGATTGGCAACACCATCCCCTGAGATAAACGGTTTATTCAGATCAATCTGTTTGGCTTGACGTTTAATCATAGATGCTTCGGTGTGATACAGTGGCAAGAACACAAAGTCCGCATTCAGTGCTTTGACCTGCGAAACCACCGCTTTAAAATCTTTATCGCCTGAGCTGATACGAATCTCTTTAAGCACTTTGCCACCATTTTTAACAAACGCTTGTGTAAAGGCTTTAGAAAGACCTAGTGAATACACTTGTGCTTGATCGGTTACGATCACAGCCGTTTTTAAACCCAAATCTTTTGCCGCATAATTGGCAACAACGGTTCCTTGAAATGAGTCACTAAAGCAGACGCGGTTTGCGAATGCCCTATTTTCAGTCAGTTTATCATTGGTCGCAGCAGGGGCAATGACAGGAATTTGCTTTTTATCGGCAATAGCGATAATCTGAGCGGTGTTCGTACTAATCATCTCACCAATAATTCCCACCACTTTATCGGAAGTAATGAGTCTGGTTGCCGCATTAGCGGATTCGACTTTATCGCCTTTGGTATCGACTAAAACAAGCTTTATGCTATCACCGTTTTTCAGTTTTGGCTGAAGTGAATTTGCAAGCTCAACACCCTCATACGCCACTTGACCATACCCAGCGAGAGGACCGCTCATAGGCATGATGACACCCACGTTGATCTCTTTCTCTTTGGCAAGGGCCAATGTTGCTACTAAACTGGTAATGGTTGCCAGTGCTATGAATTGACGCATCTTTATTTCTCCTATCCGTCTAAATTTTGGAAAGTTTAACAAAATTATCATTACGATAGACTCAAAGTAATACAAATTGATACAAAATCATATACTCTCAAAGTGACAAAAGAGGGATGAAATGAAGTCGTGTATGAAGGAAAAGAGAAGAAGTAGAGATTTGCTTCTTCTCTTTACATGTAAAGCTTAGGGATTGACTGTAGATTTATAAACAGCTTTACCGCCTTTAATCTCTTTGATTACAGCAGAGCGGGTTGCATTACCATTTTTATCAATGGAAATAAAGCCCGAAACGCCTTCAAAGTTGGCAGTTTTTTTAATTTGATCGTTAATACATACACTATCGTTAGGGTTAGAACAACGGTTCATCGCATCGACTAAAAGATTGTACGTATCAGCGCCCAACGTTACAAATGAATTAACCTCTTTTTTGCCCGTTTTTGTCTCATACGCAGCGATAAAATCTTTTGAACGTTGTGTCGGAGGAGCGTTATAATCGAAAAAGTCCGTAAACATATGTCCTTCGGCACTATCACCTGCCAACTCTATAAACGTTGGATTAGCCACACTATCTCCCGATAAAAAAGGTTTCGTAAGTCCAATTTGCTTCGCTTGACGGGTAATCATAGAAGCTTCTGCATGGTAAATAGGTAGAAAAATCATATCGGGATTAAGTGATTTCACTTGCGCAACAACTGCCTTAAAATCTTTATCTCCTGAACTCACACGAATCTCTTTAAGCACTTTACCACCATTTTTAACAAACGCTTCGCTAAAGGCTTTCGAAAGTCCCAACGAGTACACTTGTGCTTGATCCGTAATAACCACAGCCGTTTTCAAACCCAAATCTTTAAGCGCATAATGCGCAACAACGGTTCCTTGAAAGGAGTCTGTAAAACAGACACGACTCGCGTAAGCTCTGTTTTCCGTCAGTTTGTCATTGGTTGCCACGGGAGCGATGACAGGAATTTGCTTTTTATCCGCTATGGAAATAATTTGAGCTGTATTGGTGCTCGTAATC
The DNA here is from genome assembly GCF_002162315.1 of Sulfurospirillum diekertiae. Lineage (NCBI taxonomy): Bacteria > Pseudomonadati > Campylobacterota > Epsilonproteobacteria > Campylobacterales > Sulfurospirillaceae > Sulfurospirillum > Sulfurospirillum diekertiae. The sequence goes on from NZ_CP021416.1 coordinate 1,881,940, forward strand.
GCACCTAAAATGCCTACAACTTTATCAGAAGTGATAAGCCTTGTTGCAGCATTGGCGGATTCTACTTTGTCCCCTTTATTATCAACCAGAACCAATTTTAAATGGTCTCCATTTTTGAGGGTTGGTTGCAGTAAATGAGCCAACTCAATACCTTCATAAGTCGTCTGCCCGTACGATGCTAAAGAGCCACTCATAGGCATCACAACACCCACATTGATCTCTTTGGCAACGGTAAATGTCGCGATTAGAGACGTAATAGTGAGAACAGTGAATAATGGACGCATAGGTAACTCCTTTAGTTAAAATATGAACGGAAGCATAACAGAATCATTGTTTAATGTCAAGTAATTTGACTTTTTTACTAGTGTATAGGATACTCTCTTTAAATCATCAAAAGAAGCATTCTATGTAAAAATGAGTGAGGATGCCATCATCAAAGATGAAAAAGAGGTGTTAGCCTCTTTTTCACACTGAAATGAACAATTTATGCGTGATTGTTTTCTGCTGTATCAAGTGCTTGTGAAACATCAACAATGATTTGAAGTTTTTTGATAATTTCGCTCATTGCACGACTCTCTTCTTGTGCAGCAAGGCTAATACGCTCAACTTCAGCCTGTGTTTTAATAATTTCATCAACCGTACGTTGTAACGCAGGAACGATTTGATCAACGACTTTTTGAACATCCATAATGGAGATACGAATATTATCGGTCGATTTGTTACTTTGATCGGAAAGTTTTCGTACTTCACTGGCGACAACGGCAAATCCACGTCCATGATCACCTGCACGTGCTGCTTCAATCGTTGCGTTGAGAGCCAAAAGATTCGTCTCACTCGCAATATATTTGATAGCCGTCGTTATAGTACCAATTTGTTCTACCGCTTCGGTTAACTCTTGCGCCATATTGTTTGTTACTTGAATATTTTGTACTTCAGAAGCTAGCTTGCCATTGACCACGACAATTGTGTTGGCAGTATTTTCGATGGACTGAGAGGCTGTTTGCGTTATCCCAGATATCTCTTTGGTTAATGTCGCAAGTTTTTTAGAAATATCACGTGCTTCTTGCAAAGCCTTATCGCTATTAATCGCCGTAACGACTTGTGCCAAACCACTCACACTCTCAGCAGTCGCTGTTCGAGGAGGACTTGGAATAACCGTGACATCTTGGCGCAAATAGTGACTGAATTTGGTATAAAGTGCTTTACCTGAAGAGACATAACCATCGGTTCCAATAATATATTTAGCTTCCAAAAGAGCATCTTTCGTTTCAGCTTCACTGCACTCATCAAAAGGAACAATTTTATACCCAACATGATTAAGATTGTAAAATTTAAGAAATTTGAGTAAAACATTCGCACCAGAAGTGCTGTTATTGAAGATAACTACATTTTCGCCATTAGGAATGCGACCAACGGTGACAAAAAAATCCGTTGGAGGAACAAATTCAACAGAAACTACTTTTTCTTTGCCATATTTTTTGACCATTTCATCATAACGATTCGCAAAACAGACAACCAAATCGAAATTTGCGACATCATAATTTTGATAGTTACTTAAAGTAGCTTTTTGGTACGTGGCAGCGGTGGAAAGAGTAGCATCGACTAATGAAACAAGCTCTTGAGTTGTTGCTTCATTGGCTCCGATTAAAAGTAGATTAACGCTCATGTACTTCCTTTAAATCAGTATATTAATGACAAAATAATGAAAAGTATCGCCCCTATTCTATGCGCTCTTTTCAATCAAGCAATTCTCTACCTTTATATTATAGACAAAAGGTTGGACAAAAAAGGGACGAAAAATAAGCAATGCTTTTGTTCGAATCATAGTACAATAATCCAAAATTTAATAAGGGGTTTGTATGTTTGACATTCAAAACTATTACAGCTTTATAGCTGCGATTTTAGTTTTTCAACTGATACCGGGTGCGGGAACCATTGCAATTTTGAATGCGACGGCTCGTAATGGTATTCAAGCAGGACTTGGTGCTGTTTTTGGAACACTCTTAGGTGATTTTGCCTTTATGATAGCTGCTCTAGCAGGACTTGCAGCTATTATGCAACAAAATCCTTTTTTGTTTGAAATTCTTCAATATTTTGGTGCAGGCTACTTATGTTGGTTAGGAATTGGTTTGCTTCGTTCTAAAATTGAACCAGAGACAGGAAAAGTAGAACCCAAAAAGTCAGCCTTGATTTATTTTAAACAGGCCTTTTTTGTAAGCATCACCAACCCAAAAGTCATGCTCTTCTTTGTAGCATTTTTTCCGCTTTTCTTACGCCCGGATGCTTCCAGTGTAACACTTGGTGCTATGATTTTACATGTAAGCCTTATCAGCCTTGTATATCAAACGCTTTTAGTCCTTTTGGGCAATACGTTAGCGCATAAACTCAAAACTTTCCCTCTTGCGCGTAAAATAGCAACACGTCTTGCAGGTATTGCGCTGATTGCTTTTGGCATTAAACTCGCCAGTAACAACCGTTAAGCGTTGTGATAAATGCCTCCTAGACATATCTTACTTGCACTCAGTGTCGTTGTCATCTGGGGAGTTAATTTTGTAGTGATTCAAGTCGCTCTTCAAGAATTACCTCCCCTCTTGCTCACGTTTTTACGTTTCTTTTTTGTTGCGTTTCCAGCGGTCTTCTTTTTCAAGCGCCCTCAAAACACCTCTTGGAAAATGCTCTTTTATTATTCATTGAGCATGTTTATACTGGACTTTGCCTTTTTATTTTCAGGTATGTACTCAGGGGTAAGTTCGGGTATTGCTTCGCTCGCCCTTCAAACCCAAGTCTTTTTTACCGCCATTTTAGCGGTCATTTTCATCAAAGAAAAGATGACTATGGCTAAAACCATTGGTGCGATGGTTGCATTTTCTGGTATCGTATTTGTGGGTTTTCACACCGGTGGTGATGTCAATCTCTTGGGGCTTGTATTGGTCGAATGTGCGGCTCTTTCATGGGCGATTGGCAATCTTGTCTCCAAACAGATTGGTAAAGTGGATATGCTTAGTCTTGTTGTCTGGGGAAGTTTCATCTCGCTTCCGTTTTTACTAGCACTCTCCTATATCTTTGAATCGCATCTGTGGAACTTGGGAATATTCACACATCTCACCTTCAAAAGTATTGGCGCTATTGTGTATCTTGCTTATCCTGTCACATTTTTTTGGCTTTGGTGTTTGGAGTTGGTTGCTGAGTCGTTACCCAGCCACGACCGTTGCTCCTTTTACGCTTTTAGTACCTGTGGTAGGATTTTCTGCTTCAGCCATTTTAGTAGGAGAAGCCTTACCCAGTTGGAAGCTCATTGCGGCTTGTTTAATCGTTACAGGGCTTTTCATCAACCTCTATGGAGATCGCCTCACTAAGCGAACTTAATCCTTATAACATCACATCTTTTTTAAACTACTACCTTTTTTGGTAACCGTTTTGTTTTTTTTTATAGACTAAAATGACCAGAACAATTCCAAAAAAGGTTCTCTGTGCTATTTAAAACGAAAATTATTCTGACGGTATCTGTTTTAATGTTTTTAAGTCTTATCTCCTTTAGCCTCTTTAGCTATCAAGATACCAAAGAGAACAGCATTCATCAAATAGAATCAAGCCTAACAATGGCATCGCGTTCTTTTAAAGACTATATAGATCTTCTGTTGAGTACAAAAAAGAATAACATCGAAAGTGCTTCACGCTATTACAAAGACATTGACATCAGAACCCTTCACGATATGGTTGAAAAACTGGGAGAGACGACTAAAATCATTGGAGCAGTTGATTCGTATGTAGGATTTGAAGATGGAGGCATGATCTGGGGAAGCGAGAAGAATAGACCTCAAGGATATGATCCTCGCACTCAAGCGTGGTACAAGCAGGCAAAAGAAAGTAAAAAAATTGGTATCACCGATGCATATGAAGATCCTGCGACTAAAACACTGATGATCACAATGATGACCCCTATTTTTGATGAGAACAGTGTCATTATAGGTGTTCTTGGTGTCGATATTGCGCTGAATTCTTTGACGAAGACCCTCTCTGAAATCACCTTTGAGGGAGGTTATGGCATCTTACTCGATACAAAGGGAACGATTGTTGTTCACCCTAATAAAGCACTCATTGGTAAAAATTTAGCCAGTGTTGTTCCAAACCTCACACACCAATTTAAAGATAAACAAGAGGGTATCCTCAACTATACCTATGACGGTGTCGATAAATTATTTGCCTCCACCATTTCAGCTCAAAGTGGTTGGCGAATTGCGATTGCATTTGATAAATCAACGTCTTACTCTTTTTTAAATTTACAAATACAAAAGCTTTTTCTCATGGGTACGCTGATGCTTTTTGGTTCTATTGTTATCATTGTCTTTTTAATGAAAGCTCTTTTAAAACCGCTTGATAGATTAGGCAACATTGCTTATGAACTTTCAAGTGCACATGGTGATCTTAGCCAAAGGCTTGAAGTCATAGGAAATGATGAATTTGGAAAGGTGTCATCGTACATTAATACTTTCATTGCAAAACTGCACGAAATTGTCACCAATTCTAAAATCATTAGTCATGAGAATTTTTCTATCTCGCAACAACTTTCAAAAAATACTTCAGAGATGGTGCGCAATGTTGAAGCAGAATCAAAAATTATTCTCACCACAAAAGAGGAAGGAAATGCCCTCACACACGCCATTGAAAATTCTGTCGATAAGGTCAAATCATCCCATATCGTTTTAGAAAAAAACACAAAAGAGATGCACAGTGTTAAAACAAAATTTGATACGTTAGAACACACCATGCAAATAACCGCACAAAAAGAACAAGACTTGGCGGAAAAACTCAATCATGTGAGCCATAATACCAATGAAATTAGAGATATTTTAGGCATTATCCACACGATTGCAGAACAAACTAATCTTTTAGCGCTCAATGCTGCCATTGAAGCAGCACGGGCTGGAGAGCACGGGCGTGGCTTTGCTGTGGTTGCTGATGAAGTGCGAAAATTAGCCGAGAGCACACAAAAAAGTCTGATCGCGATTGATGCGACTGTTAATGTGGTTGTTCAATCTATTATGGATGCCAACACCGATATTGCCCAAAATGCGCATGAAGTGCATAATCTTGTAACCCTTTCGTTGGAGTTAGAAGAAAGCATCAACGATATTGATCTTATTATACAAGAGACGATTGCCAATACAGCGCAAACCGTCGATAGTTTTATCTTTACCTCAGGGAAAATCAATCATATGGTCGAAGAAGTTGAAAAAGTCAATATTCTTTCACACGAAAATGTCTGCAGTATTGAAAATATATCGAAAGCATCCGAAGATCTTCACCGTATGAATGAAAATCTCAATAATGAACTCCAAAAATTCAAATCTTAAAAGAGACGAAAATCTTTTTACATGTAAAGAGAGATAATCACTTATTTCTCTTTAATTTGCATTAGACTTTCACGTCTTTGGATCGCTTTTTCTTCCTCAGAAGGAAGGGTTAATGTTTGGTTTAAGAGCTCTAAACTGAGCTTCTTTTCGGTACTAAGGACTTCTGTTGTTATCTCGCCACCTAATTTTCCTAAAGCAAAGCAATATTTACCTTTGAGCGATACATTATTTTCACTGCTTAATGTATTAATACGTGAACATTTATCCACCCATAAAAACGCATCTTCAGCATGGTAATCATGTAAATACCCAAAAAGCTTGACTGTCTCAAAAAACTTGAGTTTGACTTCAAAGAAAGGGCTTACTTCCAAATTTTCACTTATATGCAATAAAATCGGGAATTTGTAAAGGGTTGAGCCTATTTTAAGACTGTTTTTTGTCGTATCTAAGACTAACTCTTTCTCTATTTTTGGAAACTCCCAAAAACGACTAATCTCATTGGACCACGCATTTAAAAGTTTATCTACATCTTTAAATTCTTCCATCAAGGAAGGCTCATCGCCCAAAAGATCTCTGCTTAAACCCACACTGGCTTTGTATCCGAGAAAAGGTAAAAGTGTCGCACTGATATCAAGGGTACTCCCCGTCTTCTCAATCTTATCGCCATGGCTAAGACGCGGATCAATGATCATAAATTGATCGCGACGTTCTCCTCTCATAAGATCATCAATTGCCATATTGTGCATCGCAAGATGGTCTGAGCCAACGACAATAATTGTATTTTTACCATAAGGTGAATCTTGAATCTGCTTAATAAATTTTGCAATTAACTCATCCGAACAAATCACCGCATTGAGCATGGAATTGCTGCCATCTTTATACTCTTGTGCCTTGCAGCTTTTTGAGACATGCCCATAAGGATGATGCGTATCCATAGTAGAGAGGAACATCGCAAATTTTTGTTTGCCTTTGGAGTATTTTTTAAAATCATTCATCGCAATATCAAACAGGGTATCATCATACAATCCCCATGGTGTTTGATAACTTGGATTTGAAAGTAAAGGTTTAAGCTCTTTAATGCCTTTTATATCATCAAACTGATGGGTTTTATAGAGTTTATCAACACCTGCAAACTCCAAAGGGGAACCACTGCGGTAGATGAGTTTATAGCCTTCTTTATGGAGCATATCACTCATACACACAGCACCTGAATAAAATGTACTCATCTTAGACATAGAATTGCCTTGAGGAGAGTCTGAGTTTCGTGAAGGGGTCACTAGAGGCAGTCCACACATCACCGATGTCATTCCTGCAATCGTCCAACTGGTTCCCCATGCTTGTTTAATCTGCGTAAAGGAGATACTCTGCTCTCTTATTGGACGTAAAGCGGTGACTAAAGAGGGAAATATTTTTTCATCAAAATAGGTATCTTCGAAACTCTCTGCAAAAATATAAACAAGATTAGGGTGATTTTCGCTAATAGCCGATAATGAAGCTGTTTTATAATAATCTGAAAAATTATATTTAAGGCTCAAAGGATTTTCAACCCCAAGGACACTAAGCGCACTCTCACCTAAAAAGCGTACTGTTGGGTGGATGATTAAAGCCACTATCAACGACACCGTTGAAATAACACGTTTCAGCTTTTGATGCTCAGAGAGAACACTATTTTTAAGCATTCGATAGTAAAAAACAGAGAGCATTAAACTGCTGATCAATAGTCCAATTCCTACTGCTATGATTAAATAATAATCAGCAAATCCAGAGCCATCCAGCCCATATCGAAGATGGAAAATAACGGCATCGTTAATGCCCTCTCCCGTAAAATAGTTGGAAACAATATAACACGCACTGAGTACCATATAAAGAAAAATAACGACCGCACCAATAGACGCAGTCCTAGAAGTATAGGTACGATTTTTAGAGGTAAATAAGGCGATAAGAAAAAAGTCCTGCGGATAACCATAACATGTTATTCATTGTTGTTTATATTCCTCTTTTATTTTAGATCGATATTATAGCTTGTTGTTAAAAATTTGCATGAAAAATTCTTCTTTTTAAAAACTGATTAAATTTTAATCATTTAGCTGAGTATATTAAAATCGTCTAAGTGATACAATTTCATCAGTTCAACATTTTAGGAGGAATTCATGAGAAAACTACTTTCTCTCGCAACATTGTTGCCTTTATCAACATTGTGGGCTGCAGAAGAAGCGGCTACTGAAGCAGCAGCAGATGTTGCTGAAAAGGTTTTAACCCTTGACGTGGGAAACACTGCTTGGGTTTTAACAGCAACCGCACTCGTCATGTTTATGACACCAGCGGGTTTGGCACTTTTTTACGGCGGTATGTCTCGCTCTAAAAACTTGCTTAACACGATTGCAATGAGTGTTATGGGGTATATCGTTGCAGCCGTTGTTTGGGTTGTAGCGGGTTACACCTTGGCGTTTGGTACAGATATTGGTGGTGTTATCGGTTTTGATAGCCTCTTTTTAAGCGGCATCAAAGTAACTGACCTTTGGGCAACTGGTAGCATTCCTGTCCTTCTTTTTGTAGCGTTCCAAATGACCTTTGCAGGTATTACGGTTGCTCTTGCAAGTGGTGCTATTATCGAGAGATTAAAGTTTTCAACTTGGATCGTTTTTGCGGCTATTTGGATCTTAGCAGTGTATGCTCCTATTGCTCACTGGGTATGGGGCGGCGGTTTCTTATCAAAACTTGGCGTTCTTGACTTTGCAGGTGGTACGGTTGTTCATATCAATGCAGGTGTTGCTGGCTTAGTCGTAGCATTAATGCTAGGTCGTCGTGCAGATTATGGTAAAGCAATGTTCCCTTCATCTGTAACACTTACAGTACTTGGCGCAAGTATGTTATGGTTTGGTTGGTTCGGATTCAATGCAGGTAGCGAACTTGGAGCGGATGGTATTGCAGCGAGTGCATTCCTTGTCACCAATACAGCAGCAGCAGTTGCAGCACTTGCTTGGATGATCATCGAATACATCACTTATAAAAAATTCACATTGCTTGGTATCGCTTCTGGTATCGTAGCAGGTCTTGTTGCGATCACTCCAGCAGCAGGTTTTGTTGATACAAGCGCTTCACTTATCATTGGTGCAGTTGCTGGTATTGTAGCGTTCTACGGTGTCAATGGCTTGAAAAAAGCACTTAAATACGATGACTCATTGGATGCATTCGGTATCCATGGTGTTGCAGGTATCTGGGGCGCACTTGCTACGGGTATTTTTGCAAACCCAGAAGTTAACGAACTTGGTAAAGGTTTACTCTACGGAAATGCAGAGCAAGTCATGATTCAAATCGAAGGTATCATTGTAACCATCGTTTACACAGCGATTGCTACTGCAATTGTCTTTAAAATCGCGTCTATCTTAACAGGTGGTGCAAGAGTAAGCGTAGAAGCTGAGTCACAAGGTTTGGATGAAGTAGAGCACGGCGAAAAAGCTTTTAACTTAAGATAATAAGGATCTAATATGAAAAAAATCGAATCAATTATCAAACCATTCAAACTTGAAGATGTTAAAGATGCTTTAGCAGAGCTTGATATCACAGGTATGACAGTGAGTGAAGTAAAAGGTTATGGAAGACAACAAGGACACTCAGAGCTTTACAGAGGCGCTGAGTATGTCGTTGACTTCTTACCAAAAATTAAAATTGAAGTCGTTGTTGTTGATGATCTCGTTGACAAAGTCATCGATGTCATCGTTAAAAGTGCACGTACGGGTAAAATCGGTGATGGAAAGATCTTTGTTTCTAACATTGAAAAAAGTGTTCGTATTCGAACCGGTGAGCTTGATAACGAAGCAGTATAATCTTTACTCTGGGCAGAATTTATTCTGCCCAGACCTCTTCATCTTCCTCTTGTAACGCTTTTTCCTCTTTCATCCGATACGTCATCACTAAATTAAAACAGAGCTCACTGAGCATTAAAAGATCCCACATGGAAAGAATGTCCAAAAAGGGCATTCCCTCTTCAAGACTTTCAAAATCAATATTACATGTAAAGATATAAGCATCATTGGGAGCACCTAGCTCTGGGAGATTGAGCGAGTATTGAAACGCAAAATGCATATCCGCTTTGCGCCCCATTCTGCGAATACGTTTGAGCGTTCCATCAAAATCTTTTTCATTGAGGCGAATTTCTGAGTGAATGTTATGCGAAAGTACATTGCGGACAAAAGAGACAATGTCAAAAAAGTTCTCATACTGTTCACCAAAGAGTTTTTGCATAAAAACTTTAAAGGGACTTTCAAATCGTAAGCTCTCTACTGTTGCCATACAAATACCACGAAAAGCATTGAATTCAACAAAATATTCAAAGAGTGAAATTTCTTCTTTTTTAGTTTGTCTGGCATTGAGTAAAAGCTCTTGAATGATTTCCGCATTAAAATAGTAGGCTTTATCATTTTCATACTTTTTCACCACAAACAAACTTCGATCACTTAGGTCTTCCGTTTTGGAAAGCCTGCCTAAAAACTCTCCCATATGCAAAAAATAGAAGTTCTGCTCTACCAGTAAAAGAGCATCATCCAGTAAAATATCCGTGTCGGTCATGTCACTTTTTCCAATCGTACTTTCATCTCTTGATATGTTGCACAATTTCCCTCTTGACTCATTGCATGAGGGGTAAGCCTATTGGCATTTTTTGCCCCACTGTAAAGGAGCAGACAGTCATCTCGAAGTATAGCAGTAGGCATGACAGCATATTCACATGTGCCATAACGGTTGGTAAGTCGCACACGCTCTTCTTGCTCTAAGCCTAAACAAAGAGGAACATAGAGATACTCATCGGTCACAAACTGTGAATTTAGCGATTTATTTTGTTTTGCGGCAATCAAGTAAAAACCTTCTTCATCCTCAAAGTCATCGTCAAATTCGTCCATGAATTCAAATTGCCCACTTTTTGTGTAAAACGTCTTTTCATACGGTAAATCTTCATAGGTTTTAGAGATTAAAAAGCCATCTTTTTCCACGCTATTGGAAGCAATCACTTTTTCAATAATCGTCGCTTCACTTTCCAAAGAGTCATGCCCAAAAGCAGCCAATAACATTTGCGTGAGCGCATACTCACTAATGCCTATGGGGCTCTCGACAATTTTTGGCATACGTCCCACAAAGGGATGCCCATAGCTTAATTTGACGTCGTCTTTTGCCAAAAATGTTTTAGCGGGAATGATCAAATGGGCGCGCGCAGATGTCTCATTTTCATGCAAACCAAAATAAACAATGCATTTCGCTTTATCCAGACCCTCTTCCACTTTAGAAGTACAAGGCATTTGGTTAAGCGGGTTACCCCCTTGAATAAATACCAGATCATACTTCCCAAAATTAGCTATCGGTAGAGGCTCTTTTTTTGCATCAACTTTAAACGGTAAACTGTAACCAAATCCACTGTTGGAAAGATACCCAACCCCACAGCCTACTTTACCAAACAGTCCAAGCATGGCACCTAGTGCATCTATGGCTCTTAAAACACTGTGCCCAAAGCTGTATTTTTGCACTCCAATTCCCACTAAAATAGAAACTTTTTTACCTTTAATAAGATGAAGTAACTCACCTATTTCATCCAAATTCACGTGGGCTTTATCAAGTAGCTTTCGCATCGGAATACCACTGATAAAGTCTAAAAAGTCTTTATAATTTAGTGTTCGCTCATTCAAAAAAGTGCAATCTTCCATCTCTTCCATAGCAACCAATCGGCAGAGTAAAAGTGCTAAATATAGATCGCCCCGTGGTTTAATTTGAATGTGAAGATCAGCATGATGGGAGAGGTCAATTTTGACAGGGTCAATGACAATAAGTGTCTTACCCTTTAAAGAAGGAAGCATATGTGAGTTTGTCACCGTAGGATTTCGTCCCCACAAAATAACAACCTCTGCATCTTTTACATGTAAAGGCGAAAGGCATAAATTAGCACCTCTTCCCTCACAAACACCCGCATCCCCTGCTTCATCACACAGTGAGCCAGAAGCTAGCACTGCACGATGCGAAGCAAAAAATTGTTTGGTAACACCTTGCATAATACCTAAGTTTCCACTCCCTTTAAAAAAGAGTGTACGAGAGGGTTCGTATGTGTTTAATTTCTCTTGAAGAATGGTAAGGGCTTCTTCCATTTTGATACTTTGACCCAAATAGCGTGGCTCTTCAATGCGTTCAAAGGTATGAAAGTGATTAAGGTGGTGGCAGAGATAGCCTTGTGTAATCGGGTGAGCTTTATTGCCTTTGAGCTTAAGCTCTTTGCTCACAGCAATACTACACCCATCAAAACAGTCTAGTGGACACGTAGTAAAATGCATTGAAGCCTCTTTTTAATAGAGTTTGTAGATACAATTATACAGTGTTCTATAAACGAAGTAGTTTATCTTCTAATATTTCCCATGTCAAATGCTCATCAATCTCTAAATCAATATGCTGATACACCATGACAAGTTCGTGTTCAGTCACTAATGCATCAATTTTAGAGTAGTTCATCTGTTGCTCGTTTTCTTTTACATGTAAAACCAAAAAATTATCACTATACGCTCTTACAATGATAGATTCAGGATACAGTTCACCAATCATTTTAGCAATTAAACACAAGAATTCATCACCTTTTTTCCAGCCATATTTTTTATTATATAAGGAAAAATTAGTGCAATTCAGATGATCTACACTTAAAATTTTCAACTGACAATCACCCGCATGGGCAAAAATAAATTTCAGGTAATTAACATTGTAAAAGCTTGTTAATTGATCGCGAAAATAGTAGGAAAAACGCATCTCTTCCAGTAAATCCTTGGGCATTTGCGTGGTATTTTTAGGAAGGTTCACGTTGGCAAAAACCACTTTTGCCACATTCACAATATAAGGGTTAAACTGTTTGCCTTTCTCTTCTTCCAAAATAGCAAAAGCCTCTTGCCTGCTTAAGCTTTTACGATAAGCGCGATTGGTTGTCATTGCATCAAAAGCATCTGCTACCGTAATAATCTGTGAAAAGAAAGGAATTTGGTCGGCTTTTAAGCCATCAGGATACCCCATGCCATCATAACGTTCGTGGTGATGCAACACGACATGGGCAAGCCCTGAAAAAGGTTCACGGGAAAGGAGTTCATAACTTGCTGTTGAATGGCGCTGAATGAGAGAATACTCAATGGACGTTAGTTTATCGGGCTTCAGTAAAATCGCATCAGGAATTTCAATTTTGCCGATGTCATGCAACATTCCCGCTTTATAAATAAAATCAACATCATCGCCACTGTAGTCCATTTCAAGAACAAGCATTTTAGAATACTCTGCAACTCTTTGGCTATGACCTGCCGTGTAACTATCACGTTTTTCCATCATATCGATGAGCGCATACATACTCTCTTCATACATCTTTGTTTTTTCATTCAGGTAATTGCGGCCACGTGCATGGATCCACCAAATGGCAAAAAGACCCAAAAGCCATGTTCCCAAATAAGTGATGATGAGAAAATAATAACTCTGGGGATTTGCATTTTTAAATGTAGGGACTTTCATCTGAATAGTCGTAAACCCTAGCAAATCACCAATGGCAGATTCACTATGCACATGACAAGAAATACACGCATTATTGGCAAACATAGGCTTCACATAGAAAAGGTGTTTGATACCCTTATCTTCATAAAGAGCAAAACTATCATGGTGCTCATTTTTAACATTTTGAAAGGCTTGTTTGAGAGAAGGTTTTAAAGCAGAATGTGTAAAGTCTTTGGAAACAGGTGCAATATCAAATTCCATACTGCTCTGTTTTGCAAGTAAGGCAAGAAGATCTTTGAGTGAAAAATTCGTTCGAAAATTGTAGCGTTCATCATCATTCATCGCTTTCGCTTTTTGCTCATAAACCCAAAAAACAAAGGCAAGAGACTCTTCAGCAACACCTTTAATGCGTTCTAGCGAGTTTTCTTCAATATGCTTTTCTTCATTATAAAACTGATATACCACAAAAACGGTTGTTAAAAGTGTCCAAAAGATGGTTAGTAAGATAGCAAGTTGTTTAAAATAACGAATTCGTTTACTGACAGACATCTATTTTGGCAATCTTTCATTAGTTTTGTAAAAATAATTTTACCAAATTATGCCAAATTTAACCTTAATACTCTATTTTACATAAAAGGAGAAAGCACTTCAACAGTGCTTTCACGGCAACGAAGTTAAATACTAATCTCTTTAATATCCGCAATTGATTTAAAAGCATTATAAACGGATGCAATAAGATTTTGACGATTTGCTCTTATTTTTACATCTTCTGTATTAACCATCACATTGTCAAAGAAGGCATCAATTTGGGGTTTTAGTGCAAAAAGAGCATCAAGATTTTCTTCAAATGAAGCATAGTTTTTAGCAATAACCACTTTGAAAGCAGCGTAAAGTTCTTTTTCATAACTATTGTCAAAGAGTGCTTCATTGACAGGTGTTTCAAGGGAAACGTCCATATTTTTGATAATGTTTGCGACCCGTTTAAACGTTGAAAACATCTCTTTAAAACCATCGTCTTGAACAATACTTGCGAGTGCTTTAATCTTTTGTGAAAGTTTCACAATATCACGTTCACCACTGCTAATGACCGCTGAAATAATTGAAGGGTTGACATCAAAGAATTGGTACATACGTTCCAAGAAAAAGGTCTCTAACACTTCAAAATCAAATGCTTTATACGATGCACTTAATGCTTTGAGATCGCTTTTAATATCAAAGGCAATACCCTGATCTAGTACAATTTTGATGATACCATTCACCGCACGACGAAGCGCATACGGGTCTTTATTGCCTGTTGGAATTTTGTCGATGCTAAAGAGCGCAATGAGGGAATCAAGCTTTGAAGAAAGCGCAACAATCGCGCTAAAAAGTGTACTAGGAAGCGCACTCTCCTCTGAATTGGGAAGATACTGCTCTTTGAGAGACAATGCCAAAAGCTCATCTTCGTGTGCCGCATTCGCATAGTAATACCCCATTAAGCCCTGAAGTTCCGTGAATTCATAAACCATCTCACTTAAAAGATCGCTTTTGCTGTACATCACAGATTTGTCCATCAGTGCTTTCAAGGTTGAAGCATTAAGACGGGCATTTTGAGAAAGAAGGGTTGTTTGATATTTTGAAATAAGGTACGTTGTGATCTCTTTTTCACGAAGCTCTTTATCGAGCAGTGAACCCAAACCATCAAGGTAAGTGATGTCTTTCAATCCTTCGTAACTCAACCCATGTTTAAGGTCATTGTCCAAGAAGAAAAGCGCATCAGAAAGACGTGCGCGAAGCACTTTTTCATTACCTCTTACGATTAAGTCATAATCATCGCTGATCGCATTGGAAACAACAATAAAATGATTGGTGAGTTTACCCTGTTTGAAGACAGGAAAATAACGTTGATTCTCTTTCATGGACGTGATAATCACTTCAGGTGGTAGACGTAAAAATCGTTCTTCAAAACTACCCATCAATGCTTTTGGATGCTCTGTAATCGCTACAACTTCCGCTAAAAGCTCTTCATCAATTTCGATGTGAATACTCTCTTTTTTCTCAATCGCTTTAAAATCATTTAAAATGATCTCTTTACGTTTGGTTGGGTAAAGCACAACACCGCGCTCAGCCAGTCTATCAAAATAATCACCTGCAAACATGTACGCAAAAGGCTCATACGAAATAGTTCTATGTGGATACGAAAAAGGCGTTGATTCTACGCCAAAAAGGGAGAAAGGTACATGCTCATCGCCTAACATACAACCCACCCAGCGAATAGGACGAATAAAATGCTCTTCCAAAAAGCCCCAACGCATGGACTTTCCAAAATTCAGCCCTTTGATAAAACTTTCAATCATCTCTTTAAGAAGGAGCTTTGAGTTTTGACCTGCAATGGTTTTTTTATAGTAAAGCACCTCTTTACCATCTTTCGTCGCACGGGAAACTTCACTAAAATCAACACCACATTTTTTAGCAAATCCAAGTGCAGCAGGTGTTGGTACGCCTTCCTTAAGGGCAACAGAAAGAGGCGCTCCAAAAAACTCTTCTTCACGTTCCTCTTGTTCAGTAGGAAATGCTTCATGCCAAAGCACTAAACGTCTAGGAGTGTAATAAAAGTTAAACTCACAGCCCAGAGCATTTTTTTCTAAAATATCAAGCCAGAGTGTTTCAATATTGGGGAGTTCTTTCAAAAAAGGGATTGCAGGAAGTTCTTCGACGCCTATTTCTATCAAAAGGGGTTTGATCATTGATTGACCTTTACATGTAAATAATTTAGGTCTATTTTAACCTAGTGTTGGTTAAATCGTCCTTTTACATGTAAAGGAGCTTGAGAGTTAACGACTGCTTTTACAGTGTCCTACGAGCTTTGAAAAGAGCCAAATGGAAGGACAAAAATCGGTAATGGCCCATACAAGAATCATTGCGATGACAAATCCAAGCAATATCGTGCCATAAATGGAGCCTGCGCTCATGAGACAACATGCAACAAAGAGCACTATTGCCATCATGAAACGTTGAAGTTTTTCAGCACATATCATATCGAATCCTTTTATGTTAGTTATAAGATGTAACTATAAAAGCACTCGACTTAAAAAGGTGTTATTTTTTTTACCTAATATGAAGATGTATGGAAAATTGCAGTCAAGGGAAAGTGATCCGAAAAGCCTTCACCTTGGTGTACCCCTCTTCCTCTATCGCTTATTTGCCACCGTTTTGGATTATTGTTTTCATCGAGCATATAAGGGCGCACAAAAACGGCAAGTGACGCTTCATTATAATCAATCCCTTTTCCATCACTTAACGTTTTGGGGATAATAATATGGTCCAATGTTGCTTTTTGTTTGCCGTAACTATGCGAATAGCGTTTTTCTACAGGCAGATCATACCAAAGGTTGTACAATGTACTTTTTTTGTCTCCAGCATTAAGAATAGTCACTAAGCCCATACCCCAATCTTTTTGTACTTGATACGGTGAGTTAAAATCTCCTAGAAGAAGATACTCTTTGCCCTCTTCTTTTAGTAGAACATTATGCAATGTCGTTGCATATAAAAGCCTCTCTTCTTCTTTCTCTTTTTGCGCAGGCCAATGGTTGATATAAACATCTAAGCGCTTATTATCGATTTTAAGGGTAATGCGATGAATACCTCGCGCTTGATCTTTAATAAAAATGGATGATGTTTTTTCAATAGGGAAACGTGATAAAAGTGCCGTTTCGATGTTCACGCGTTCTTTTTTGTTGGGATAAAACAGATACGGATACGCTTTATTTCCAAGAGCGGTATTTAACTTTTGAAGAACAGCTTTGTTTTCAACCTCTTCAAGGGCAATAATGTCCGCATCCATGTCGGTAATGACACGAGCAATATTGGCAATCTTGATCTGCAACATTGCCTCATTCCAACCATGTTTAGTGTTGGGTTTGTACTCTTCATACTCACTGCCGTCATTTTGAGCATCGAACAAATTTTCAACATTGTACGTTGCCACTTTAAACTCAAGAGCTGAGAGTAAGAGCGGGATAAAAAGCAGAACCCAACGGATCAATATTTGTGACTTTGCATTAATTTTCACTTCCAATCATGGGTTCAAACTCGCCCGATTCCGTATTAAAATACTCTAAGTCTCCTGTTTCAAGATGGTAGTACCATGAACGAATGAAAAGCTCGCCCGCATGAACACGACGTTCCACATCTGGGTAGGTTAAAAGATTTTTCGATTGGAAAAGCAGTGAAATTTTTTCGGTTAATTCAAGCCTTTTAGCATGGCTGACATCTTTACTCAATTTTTGTGTCACATAATTTTTAGCATCCAATCCTAACTCTAACCACTTTTTAACATGCACCAAATTAATGTCCGTAATGTTGGTATACATCGTTTCAATGGCACCGCAATGGGAGTGTCCACAAATCACGATGTCTGTAACACCCAAAACAGAAACAGCATACTCAATCCCTGCGGCGGTTGCGTGAAAGTCATTATCGGGTGCAAAAGGAGGAACGAAGTTGCCAATGTTTCGAAGCACAAAAAGATCGCCAGGAGATGAGAGTGTAATTAACGAGGGATCCACTCTAGAATCACTACACGCAATAAATAAAACCTTAGGGTTTTGACCATTTTTCACAAGATCCAAAAATTTATTTTCATACTTTTTAAATTTGGTATCTTTAAACTTTTCGTATCCACTAATTAACTCGGCTATTTTCATCATCAAACACACTCCAAAGTTTTTAGATGCAACATTATATAGAAACAGAATGAAAAAGAAATTACAAGCCAAAAGTTATTATAATTATGAGATCTTACTTAACCCAATAAAGGAAAACAATGGAATTTAAAAATGTGACTGTCGTCAAAAAAGCCAATATCTATTTTGATGGTAAAGTCGTTAGTTATACCGTGAAATTTGAAGATGGCACGACCAAAACCCTTGGCTGTATGCAAGTAGGTGACTATACTTTTAACACTGGCGCTGCCGAAGTTATGGAATTTTTAAGTGGTGAATTGAGCGTCGAACTTCCTAACCAAAAAGAGCCTTTGATCATTCACTCTCAAGCAACATTTGAAGTGCCTGCAAACTCAAGTTTTACGTTACATGTAAAATCTATTGCGGATTATTGCTGTTCTTACGCAAAATAATTTCGGGGTGTTTCAATAACGCCTCAAGATCGGTGACATTCAAGGGTTTGCTAAAGTAATACCCTTGAGCTTCATCACATCCATTTTCTTTTAAAAAGTCCAATTGCTCTTTAGTCTCAACACCTTCTGCAATGGTTTTCAAACCTAAACTCTTACCCAAGGCAATAATCGTTTTAACGATTTCACGATCTTCTGGGTCAATACTAATATCGCGAATAAAGGACTGATCAATTTTGAGCTTATAGACTTTAAAGCGCTTCAAATAACTGAGCGATGAATACCCCGTGCCAAAATCATCGATAGAAAGACGAATTCCTTTTGCATTAAGCTCATTCATCGTCGCAATCGCATGAACAGGGTTTTGTGCTGTCACACTCTCTGTCAATTCAATCTCAAAATAGCACGCAGGAAGATTGACCTCATCAATGATTGAACTCACAAGTTTGGAAAGATGCGCATGGTGAAATTGAACAGCGGAGAGATTAACGGCCACACTCATCGCTGGAAATCCAATATCAAGCCACTCTTTCATAGCCTTAGCTGCAGTACGCATCACCCATTCACCAATCAAAAGTATCTGTCCACTCTCTTCGGCAATAGGGATAAATTCGCAAGGTGAAATCATACCAAACTCAGGATGATGCCAACGAAGCAGTGCTTCCACTCCTACAATTTTGCCATCACAAAGTGAAACTTGCGGCTGATAATGCAGACTAAGTTCTCCTCTCACTTGCGCATAACGTAGTGCATTTTCTAAGCTTAAAATGCGAGCGGAACGGCTTTGAATTTCAGAAGTAAAGAAACGATAACTGTTTCTGCCATTTTGTTTTGCTAAATACATTGCTGCGTCAGCACATTTAAAAAGGGTATCAATATCTGTCCCATCATCAGGATAAAGCGCAATACCAATCGAAGCAGTTATAATCAACTCATTATCAGCAATCTTAATCGGCTGTTCAATCGCTTGAAGAAGTCGTTTTGCCATATGCACCGTATCGTCAACGCTTACACCAGGTAATACAACCACAAACTCATCGCCGCCTTGACGTGAAAGGGTATCCACTTGGCGTAAAAGAGTCTTCAAGCGATTCGAAACTTTGACCAACAGTTGATCACCCACAGCATGCCCTAGCGTGTCATTAATATTTTTAAAATGGTCAAAGTCAATAAATAAAACTGCTAACTTTTCATTTTGTTTTTGTGCAATGTTAAGATCATGCTCAAGACGCAAGTGTAATTGAAGTTTATTGGGCAATGAGGTAAGAGGATCAAAATACTCAAGTTTTTGGATTTTTTCTTCATTTTCTTTGCGTATAGAAATATCGCGTGAAATACCAAGTATGCCTATAAGATCACTATTTTGATCATAGATAGGTGTTTTAATTGTCTCAAAAAAGCCATTGTACCCATCGCCTTTAAAACTGAGCTCTTCTTCATTACGAACAGATTGATGCGCATCCATTGCAATAATATCATGTGTTCTAAAAAAATCGGCTTGCTGATAGTCCACAAAATCATAATCACTTTTGCCAATAATATCCTCTTCTTTTGCTCCATATAAACGCTCAAATGCTTTATTACACATAAGATAGATGCCATTAGGATCTTTAAGCCATATAAGGTCAGGAATAGCATTTAAAACAATTTCTAATTGGCGCGCAAGTACATTTTTTTCATCTGTTGTTTGAAGCACTTTGGATTCTAGAGCAACTTTAGCCATCTTTAGATCAATAAATAGTTTTACCATAGAGACTAACATCAATGCGAAAACAAATGCCATGAGTTCTCGTACCATCAAAACAGGTGAATTATTCCATCCTTTTGTTGGAGCCATGCTAATTGTCCATGTATTGTTAGGGACTTCAAAGGTATAAATCACAGGATCAATCAATGAAGAATGGCTTGTGCTAGCAATGATCTGTTTCGTTTTGTTATCGGGGTGCACACGCCATACTTCATAAGAGAGTCCTTCGTGTTCTAAATGTGCACCTTTCACTGTATCAAAAATTTCTGAAATACGTATAACGGCTAGAACAAACCCTAAAAAACCCTCTTTTTTCGTTTCATCTTCAAAAAGCGGTAAACGGCCGACTAAACCAATACCGCCTTGCACAAGCTCCAAAGGACCCGCTAAGGTCAGTTTACCACTGTCTCGTGTTAGAAATGACTCTTTTTTTTGAGTTTCTATTTCAAATAAATTCAGTCCAAGTGCTTTTTCATTACCGTGAAGAGGCGCAACTTGAGCAATGACACCAGCAGGTGCAATAGCAAGCTCAATGACACCAGGGTATTCAGATAAAAGATTTTTCGAAACTCTTTCAAAATTGCGTATAAAAAAATCATCATTTTGGCTTAGCAGTGCTTGAAGTGTGTGGGTTGAGGAGAGAGCATGTTCGAGATTTAATTTAATGTCATAACTGTAGTTTACCGCAGTCGTATAGACTTTAGCACGCTCTTCTTCAGTTTCCAAAGTATCAAAATAATAAATAATAAGCGATAAGAGTGAGAATGCAACTATAAAAATAATGGACAGAACCATTTTAAGGTTGCGAAATGGCATCAAAACTTCTCTATTCACACACACCCTTTTCTATGAAGTGACTTATTGTATCAAATAATTGCTTTGACAAGAAAGGAAGCAGAAGCAAATGCCCATTGAAAATTAAAACCGCCTAATTCTCCTGTTACATCAAGCACTTCACCGATAAAATAGAGATCTTTACAGCGTTGACTCTCAAAGCTATGCGCATCAATTTCATCTGTTTTTACACCGCCTCTCGTCACTTCAGCTTTGGTATAGCCAAAATTTCCAGCAGGTGCAAAGGTGTACGACTTTAAAGAGCAGAGTAATTCTCGCTCGTGAGCCGTCAATTTGGAAAGCACCTTATCTTCCATACCCATAGCATCCAAAAATGCCTTAATCAGACGTCTAGGAAGTCCAAGTGCTGTAATAATCTGCTTTTTACTCTGTTCTTTCAATAAAGCTTCCATACTCTTGACGTGTGGCAAAAAGTCAATCGTGATATTCCCTTTTTTCCAATATAACGAACCACTCAAAACAGCAGGACCACTAATGCCTTTGTGGGCAAACAGAAGATTCTCGCTAAAGCGTTTCCCTTCTACATGTAGGGTGACAGGCAAAGCAATACCACTGAGTTCTTTCATCCAAAATTGCTCTTTTTGAAGCGTTAATCCGACAAGTGCAGGAGAAGGAGTTACAAAGCTATGTCCAAAAGACTCTGCAATTTTGTAGCCAATATCACTCGCACCAATGCTTGCATAACTCAGCCCTCCACTGGCAACGACTACTTTTTTGGCGTGAATTTCACCTTTATCGGTCGTGACACAAAAATGCTCATTTTTCGTTACATGTAAAACCTTAGTGGAAAGATAAAACGTACAATACGAAGTCAAACGTCCAAAAATGGAGACCAACTCTTTAGCACTGTTGGCACAAAAGATTTGTCCATGATCACGTTCTTCTATGCTCAGGTGGTGTTCTTTGACAAATGAAAGCGTAGATGTAGCATCAAAGGAAGAGAGAACGGGCGCAATAAACGCTTGATCTCCCAGATAATTATCAGTTGTTGCAAAACGATTGGTAAGATTGCATTTTCCACCACCAGAGATCAATAATTTTGCCCCTATTTTAGGATTAACATCCACCAAGGCAACATCATGTCCTTGCAAGTGTGAGGCTGCCATCAAAGCGCTTGCTCCCGCTCCGATGAAAAGAATATCGTGAATTTTCAAACTCAAAACTTTACCAAAATCGATTACTTAACTGCACACGTATAATTAACAGTTGCCGATAAAGAGAGGGTTTCATCGTGCATGATAGGCTCTTCGGTAGGAACAGACTCTTCTTTTAAAGAGGCATTTGCTCGAGAGAGCATACTCTTCATCATGACAGGTTGAGGCTCAGTTCCTTCAAAAGTAACCGCACTTATCTCGCAGTGCATCTTCATCTCTTTTGAAAAAAAGGCTGCTTGTTCGCTCGCTGTTTGTAACAAAGAGGCACGCATCGCAAGACGTGTGCTATTGCGAGTTTTCAGGCTCACTTCCCATGTTAGGGCACTTTGATTGATGAGAACACTTGGCGCTTTAACTTTCTGAATTGCCACTAAGAGAGCATTGTAATGATCAATAGACTTAAAATCACACCCAAAAGAGAGCGTTCCACCGTAGCCATTAAAAATCTGCTTTTGATCTTTATAGGTGTAACGAGGAACAAGATAATAACCACCGCCACGACAAAATTCACCTTTAGGGTCAAACTGCTTAACCGAAGCAACAATGACATTAAGATGTTCTTTAATCGCATCAGCACTTTTGTTTTGCTCTTCAAAACCAATCTGGGCACGTAAAACATCAGGCGTTAATGCTTGTGAAACTTGCTCATTGGTTGTGATATTCATGGCTGCACTGGCAAAAAGGGGTAGAAAGCTGAGTAGAAGCATTACGCTTATTTTCATGGTGTCGCCTTTAATAGTTTATGACCAAGAGGTTGATTTAAACGTTTCAAAATTTTGACGAATGGCATCGTATAGAATAATGCCAGCCGAAGTCGCTTGGTTCAAACTTCTGCCGTTTTTGCCCATCGGAATGGTTATGGCATTTTCCCATTTCATTTTCATCAATTCCATCGGAAGCCCTGTGGACTCACCTCCAAAAAAGAGAAAATCTCCTGGTTTAAAAGAGGCTTCAAAATAAGTTTTCTTTGTTTTGGTTGTAGCAAAAAAGAAACGTTCCAATTTGTCTTTGTGTGCTTCTAAAAAATCATCTAAATTTTCCCAAACCGTCACATCCAACAGATGCCAATAATCTAGCCCTGCACGTTTCACACTCTTATCACTGATCTCAAACATGGTCGGCTTAATGATGTGCAATTTACAATCGGCATTAACGCACATTCGACCAATACTCCCCGTATTTTGCGGGATTTGAGGGTGTACTAAAACGATGTTAAACATAAAATAATCTCCTAAATAACAAAAAACTTTCTTCGATCTACTAAAGCGCACAAACCGAATAATTCTGCCTCATCAGAGGCTAGCTTTAGTGCCCCAGTGGCTAACGTAGTATGTCGGGCTTTGCCCAATATACGTGTCAAAATTAAAATATAATTGTTTTGTTATCGTGAACGAAAATACGTTCCTCAAAAACCAAATCAAGGGCATTGGAGAGCACCACTTTTTCCACATTACGACCTGCGCGTTGCATATCACGCCATGTCATTTCATGATTCACACGTACGACATCTTGCGCGATAATTGGACCTTCATCAAGGTTATTGTTGACAAAGTGCGCGGTGGCTCCAATGATCTTAACACCCCTTGCAAATGCCTGTTTATAAGGATTTGCCCCCACAAAAGCTGGTAAAAATGAGTGGTGAATGTTGATCATTCGCTCGTCATAATGCCCTACAAATTCACTGGATAAAATGCGCATATATTTGGCTAGAACAATATAATCTACCGTGTATTGTGCCAACACTTCCAAGACTTTTGTCTCATGTTCGGCTCGGTTCAATCCTTCATGGCTGACACAGTGAAAGGGAATGTTAAATTTATTGCTCAAATCTCTTAAATCTTCGTAGTTCGAAACAATCGCTAAAATGTTTGCATTGAGATCATCACTATCATGCTTTAGTAAAATATCACCCAAACAATGTGTCTCTTTTGTACCCATTAAGATGATGTCTTTTTTGCGTGCTTCTGCTACATAAATCTCCGCATGCGCTGGCAACATCGCTTGAAGCGTTCCTTGAAATTCGTTCATGTTGACTTCGCCACTCAGCTCCGCACGCATAAAAAATTTACCGTTTTCTCTGTCAACATACTCATCATTTTTGATAATGTTCAGCTGATATTTAAATACCACATCCGCAATGCGGTAAATCAACCCCTTCTCATCCGAACAATCAATTTTTAAAATATAATTTTTAGCTGTTTCCATCTATTTACACACCTGTTTTATTTTTTCAATTCGTCTTCGTTTTAATTCATGCCTAATGGCTTCTTTTTCAAATCCATCACGGATCACCTCTTGGACACTGACGTCTCCTGTAAAAATTTCATTCCAAATTCCAAGTTTACATGCTTTTTCTTTAACACCATTTCGGTAATTTCCAAGCCAAAGTTTAAGAGGCAATTCAAGGCTTACATGTAAAAGCATTTCATCGCTGATCTCCCCTTCAAAAAAAGGCTGATACTTGAAGGTTTGCAGATAATGATTGGGTGCATCAAGCATCCTAAACCATTGTAAGGAATCTTGCTTTAAACGATTTGCGACGATATAAACAAAATAGTAAGGACGAAGTGCCTCTTCAAAATTTTGCTTGTATCGTAGCAATTCACGTGCAATTTCAAAAAAGTGATTTTCAACTTTACATGTAAAGCATTTTTCAAAGAGCCGAAGCTCATACATGTAAAAGAGTCCATAGTGCAAAAAGGAAGCGCGAAAGAGCTTTTCAAACTCCCATAAAATACGCGGACGACTCAAATCGCTTAGATCAATATTTCGCATCACTTCCGCACTTTGAGGCTCTACCTTAAAGCCAAGGCGTGCACTAAATTGCATAGCACGAAGCACTCTAAGGCTGTCTTCTCTAAAACTTTTTTCATCTATGATAGAGAGCGTCTTATGCGCAATCGCCTCTTTACCACCCCAGAAATCAAGCAACTGTCCGCTAAAGATATTCAGCATCATCGCATTCACACTAAAATCACGACGCCTTGATGCCTCTTTTTCATCTTGACAGATAGCAACTTCAAAGGCAGTATGTCCAACACCGCTTTTGTGCTCAACACGAGGCAGTGAAAAATCGATATTGCCAAGCTTATAGACAAAAAAACTTTTCCCCACACCCACTGCACCCATGCGTGTCATTAAGCGATCAAATGCCTCGGGGGCAATATCATAGACTTCGATATCTAAATCGTGCAAAGGTTCATCTAAACAGAGGTCACGCACGCTGCCCCCTACCAAATAAGCTCGCTTGGTGTAGGGCTTCAAAAATGCAATAGCATTTTGTATTTGTTGATCAAAATGCGCAGGGAAAACGCAATTTAATTTCATTTTTTCGTGGCTTCCATCTGCTCCAGTTGTTCGTCAATCGTTGCTAAAAGGTACTCTAAAAAATTGAGTGTCAAATCTATTTTGGCTTCTATATTTCGATTATTGGGGGATTGGAACCCTTCAAAAAGTACCAAAATACGCTCTCTAAGGTTCATATAAAACTGTTTTTGGCTCTCATGGCAAGACTCTTCTTCACTCTCCTGAGGCATACCATACGCTTTGATCATGTTGATCTCTTCATTAAGTTCTAACAGTGGCTCTGGTTCAAAAGAACCAATTTCAGGTTCAGGTTCACGTATACGCGGTGGTTGAAGTGTTTGTTGTTGCTCTTCTTTGGGTACTACCTCTTCAAGCTCTTTGAGCGTTGAGAGAATCATATCTTTTAATTCCATAGCTTTACCAACCACCTTTCAAATTCTAAAAATTCCACTTCTGAGTTCATTGTTAAAAAAAATTTCTTCATCTCTTCATCTACACCCAAATACTTTTTGCGAATCCCTGAAAGACGTTTGATAGCAATTTTTGCCTCTTTATTGTCAGGATTTTCACGCAATAACTCTTTGTAAATATCCAAAGCCTCGTTTTTGAGACCTTGGAGTTCGTAGATCGAAGCGAGCGTGAGTGTTTTCATATTTTAGCTACATAATCCGCGATAATAGAGCCAATTTGTGTCGTTGAACACACTTCCTTAGCACCATAATTAGCTAAATCTTTGGTGCGATAGCCATCATGCAATACTTTTTTAATCGCCATTTCAATACGATCTGCCGCTTTTTCTTCACCGAGTGCAAAACGAAGCATCATTGAGGCACTTAAAATGGTGGCAAGAGGATTGGCGATGCCTTGTCCTGCAATGTCTGGAGCAGAGCCGTGAATCGGTTCAAACAGGCCCACTTTCCCCCCCATAGAAGCGGACGGTAACAAGCCAATAGAACCACTAATCATACTGGCCTCATCACTAAGGATGTCTCCAAAGATATTGCCCGTTAAAATCACGTCAAATTGGCGTGGGTTACGAACCAGTTGCATAGCAGCATTGTCTACATACATATGTGTTAAGGTTACTTCAGGGTACTCTTTTGCGATTTCATTCACGGTATCACGCCAAAGTTGACTCACTTCCAAAACATTCGCTTTATCGACAGAGCAGACCTCTTTGCGACGTTTCATCGCTGATTCAAAGGCAACATGCGCGATACGCTCGATCTCAGGCTTAGTGTACACCATCGTGTTGTAGCCTTTAAAGCCATCATTACCACGAGGTTCACCAAAGTAAATACCGCCGATAAGTTCACGAACTACTAAAAGATCAACCCCTTTTAGCACTTCAGGTTTAAGCGTACTGGCATCTAACAATTCATCAAAAATAGCCGTTGGACGAAGATTTGCAAAAAGTCTCAATGATTTACGAAGTTTTAAAAGTCCCGTCTCTGGGCGAAACTCACGTGGCAAAGTGTCCCATTTTTGACCACCAATGGCGCCAAACAAAACAGCATCCGCTTTGAGACAACCTTCAATCGTCTCATCGGGAAGTGGTGTTCCTTTAAAATCATACGCCACGCCACCCATAAGATACTCTTCGTAATGAAGTTCAAAATTTTCATGGGAACAGACACTATCAAGCACTTTAATCGCTTCATCCACAATCTCAGGACCAATACCATCGCCTCTAATCACCGCTATTTTATAAGTTTTTTTCATTTCATTATCTCTTTTTTAGCATAATTCATCAATCCGCCACATCCAATAAGTTCTTGCATAAAAAGGGGGATCGGGGTAAATTTATAGATTTTTGTACCGTTTTTCACTTCACCACTCTCCATAGAAATAACAATAGTATCGCCCTCTTTGATGGTATCAGTTTCTGCCAGTTCAAAAATAGGAAGTCCCGTATTAAATGCATTTCGGTAAAAAATACGTGCAAAACTCTTCGCAACAACCGCACTCACACCCGCAGCTTTAAGGGCTATTGGAGCATGCTCACGACTACTGCCACACCCAAAGTTTTCACCCGCAACGATAATGTCACCCGCTTTGACTTTGTTGACAAACTCTGGATCTGCATCTTCCATAACATGTTTAGCAAGCTCTTTCGGATCAGAAGTGTTCAAATACCTCGCCGCAATAATAAGATCGGTGTCGATGTTATCGCCAAAGTGCCATACTTTTCCGCTAATAGTACCCATGGTTATCCTTAGTGCTCTTGATTTAATAGACTTTCAATACGCTTTTAAAGCAAAGCTTAAAAAAGCTACGTTAACACTGGGTTTTCTTCGGCAGAAAGCCCACGCACCTTAGGTGCTTTAACTTCTTGCAAATTTAGTTTCGTAAGATTTTAATAAAAAATTTTATCTAAAGAGCGTTGTGAAAAAGTTTAATCACCCCACACTTTGAACAAAATAGCGTCCTTTTTCACATTTTACATGTAAAGGTAGATCAAAAATTGCGGAAAGTTGAGCATCGTTTAAAAGTGCTTCTTTTTCTCCTTGCGCAACAATGCAACCTTGTTTGATCAACACCACTTGTGAAATCTCCTCAAAAATTTCCTCTAAGTGATGAGTCACTAATATGATCGTACGTTGTGTTGCAATTTTACGGATCATCTCAATAAAATTCAACTGCGCTTTGATGTCAAGTCCCACCGTTGGCTCATCCAGTATCATCGCCTTTGGTTCATGCACTAAAGAACGCGCTATGATGCACTTCCTTAGCTCCCCTGTGGACATCTCGGAGATATGTTTGTCTCTTAAATGCCGTATTTCCAAAAAGTCCAAAACCTCTTCCACTTTCGTTACATGTAAAGGTGAAAATTCTTGATGCTCGTAAATATGAAAACTGCTGTAAAAGCCTGAGAGAGTAACCTCAAAACCACTCAAATTGGGTGCTCTATCGCTAAATTGGTAGTGCAAATCATTGGTGATGATACCCAAATGCTTTTTAAGCTCCCAAATATCCCACACCTTTTTGCCAAACACCTCTTTGGTGGTCGCTTCGCTGAAACGTGGATAAATATCGTTGGAGAAAAGTTTCAAAAGTGTTGACTTCCCTGAACCATTCGCACCTAAAATAACCGTATGCTGACCCTCTTTAATGCTTAGATTGATGTCATGCAACACATCCTGCTCGTCGTAAGCGACATTGACATGCTCAAAATGAATAATTTCCATAATATAACTCCTAATAATCGAATGATTATAGCGCATCATTATTAAGAATATTTAGTTAAAATGTCACATCTGTAAACACGGTAAAGGTAATGTATCGAGATGTTTTCTAAATTTTTTTATCTTACGACCTAATTTTGCCATCGTTGTTTCACTCATTATTATTATCGCAGGTATTATGGCAATTCGAACACTTCCTGTTCAAGAATACCCCGATGTTGTACCGCCTCAGATCATTGTTTCCACCACTTACGCAGGAGCTGATGCCGCTACACTTGAAAATACGGTAGCCTCTGTATTGGAAGCACAAATCAATGGTGTTGACAACATGCTCTATATGATGTCTACGACCTCACCGAGCGGACTTCTTACCATGAACCTCTATTTTGAGGTGGGAACCGATATGTCCCAAGCCAAGCTGGATGTCAACAACCGTATACGTTTGGCGGAGAGTAAGCTTCCCGATGCTGTTAAACGTCAAGGGGTGGAAGTGGCAGAGCGTTCCAACGATACCTTGCGTATGCTCGCACTGACTTCAGAAAACAATCGTTACGATACTATTTTTATGTCCAACTACGCTATTAACAATCTTTTGGAAGAGTTTAAGCGCATTCCTGGTGTTTCGGAAGCCATTATTGTCGGCAATCAAGAGTATTCCATTCGTGTCTGGCTTGATCCTCAAAAACTCTCTTTTTACAACATTACGACCACAGAAGTGATCAATGCCATTAAAGCCCAAAACGAGCAGTACCCTATGGGACAAATTGGGCAAGAACCGATAGAAAAAAATGTTGCATTTACGTACACAGTCACCTCTACAGGCAGACTTAATACACCAGAAGAATTTGCGCAAATTTTGATTAAATCAAACACCGATGGCTCCTCTTTGAAACTAGGCGATGTTGCAACACTTGAGCTAGGATCTGAGCGTTACTTTTTCAAAGGACTCTTTAACAAACAACCCACGTCTATGATTCGTATTACTCTGACATCTAAAGCCAATGCTCTTGAAGTGTCAGATCTTTTAGATAAAAAAATAGAAGAACTCAAAAAGGAATTCCCTGAAGGGCTCAAAATCGATGCTACGTACGATCCAACACTGTTTGTTCGCGCGTCTATTCATGAGGTTGTTGTCACCTTATTAGAAGCGATTGCATTAGTTATTTTTGTGGTCTATCTCTTTTTAGGCAACATTCGTGCGACCATCATTCCAGTCCTTGCCATCCCTGTTTCCATCATCGGAACCTTTGCTGGCTTTTATGCCACAGGCTTTTCCATCAACCTTCTCACCCTTTTTGGACTGACCTTAGCCATTGGTCTGGTGGTGGATGATGCGATTATTGTCATTGAAAATGTTGAGCGAATTTTGCGTAAAGAAAATCTCAGTGTTAAAGAAGCGACCATTAAAGCGATGCAAGAGATTACTGCACCAGTTATTGCCATCGTTCTTGTCTTAAGTGCCGTCTTTATTCCTGCCGCCTTTATGGGCGGACTCAGTGGTACGATGTCACGGCAATTTGCTATTACCATTGTCATCTCCGTCGCTATTTCTGGGCTTGTTACTCTAACCCTCACCCCTGCTCTTTGCTCGTTGCTTTTGAAAAAAGAGGAAGAAGCACCTTTATGGATTATTCAAAAATTCAACGATCTTTTTGACTATGTCACCCACCATTTTGGAAAAATTGTTCAAAAGGCTATCCGCTTTAGCCTCTTTAATCTTTTATTTTTTGGCATTATGATTTTTGTGATCGTTAAACTTCTAGGTATTATTCCCTCAGGTCTAGTGCCTAAAGAAGATAAAGGAGTCTTTTTTGCCGTCACGACACTTCCTGCGGCTGCCTCTCTTTCACGTACCCATGAAGTCAATATCGCTGTAGGTGATGTGGCACTTCAAAATCCATCTGTCAATAAAGTGGGTGGTTTTTCAGGCTCTGATTTTAGTTCAAAAGCGTATACAACCGAAGCGGGTTACAGTTATGTACGTCTTACCGATTGGGGACAACGTAAAGAGGCAAATCAAAGTGTCGACGCTATTTCAAAAGATCTTATGCAAAAACTCTCTTCCAATAAAGAAGCACGTATTGTTGCCGTTTCTCCTTCTGCCATTAGTGGACTCGGTGTATCGGGTGGTTTTGAGATGTATGTTCAAAATAGAACGGGTGGAAACTACCACCAACTGGAAAGTTATGCCAAAGAGATTGTTGCACGTGCCAGTGAGCGCCAAGAACTTCGTTCGGTTAGAAGCACCTTAAGTTCCAGTACACCGCAATTTCGCATTGAAGTCAACCATTCAAAAGCTAAAGCGTATGGTATTGATATTGCCGATATTTATACCACCATTCAAGCGACTTTTGGCAATATCTATGTGAATGATGTCAATATTTTTGGGCGCAATTACCGTGTCAATGTTCAAGCAAAAGGCGATTTTAGAGAAGATACTAAAAATTACGGCGATATTTTCATCAAAGCCAGCGATGGAAATAACATTGCACTCAGTGATCTTGTGACCTTTAAGCGTGTTCTCAATCCGAACATTACCAAACGTTTCAATATGTTCCCTTCCGCTCAAATATTGGGAGAGACCAATGCAGGTTATTCTTCTGGCGAAGGTATTAAAATCATGGAAGAGATCGCGGCAGAAGTTTTGCCTGAAGGCTACTCTATCGCATGGGGTGGTGCATCGCTGCAAGAGAAAAAACTTTTAGAAACAGGCAATCTCTCATTTGTCTTTGCCATTGTTTTCATTTTCCTTATTTTAGTCGCACTGTATGAGAGCTGGATGATTCCTTGGGCGATTGTGCTAGCGGTTCCTTTTGCGCTTCTAGGAGCAGAGCTGTCTATCTGGCTTCGTGGACTTCAAAATGACATCTACTTCCAAATAGGACTTATCACGCTTGTCGGACTTTCAGCCAAAAATGCGATTTTGATGGTGGAATTTGCATTGCAAAAAATGGAAGAAGGATTTAATTTACTAGACGCAACCATTGAAGGGGCAAAAATTCGTTTTCGCCCCATCATCATGACCTCGTTTGCATTCATCGCAGGAACCTTGCCTCTAGCGCTGAGTTCTGGTGCAGGAGCCAACAGCCGTCATATCATCGGTACAACGGTTGTTGGTGGCATGGTCACACTCACCCTCATTGGCGTCGTTTTTGTGCCACTCTTTTTCTATTTGATTATGAAAGGTAAAGAGAAATTTTTACTTGCGTTCAAGTCCCAAAAGCCCAAGACCTAAACCCACAAAAATCGCGCCGCTGATACGGTTAAACCACGTGGCGCGATTACGCGTACGAAACCAACCCTTCAAACTTCGTGCAAAAAAGGCGTAGCTCATTAGTGTCATAAACGAAAATGCCATAAACGTCAAGGTTAAAATGAAAAACTGGGGTACGATCGGTGCTGTTGGCTCTAAAAAAAGAGGAAACAGGGCTGTAAAAAAGATGATCGGTTTAGGATTCGTGATACAGATCAAAAATCCTTTACGAAAAATAGCGAAATAATGCACGGAACTCTTGACATGATTCAGCTGGACACGCTCAAAAATGTTGTGAAGATTTCGAAACTGCTTGATACCAAGATAGATCAGATACAATGCTCCCATAATTTTAAACGCGGTAAAAAGAATCATCGATGTTTTTAACACGACGCCAAGACCTAGCATCGCCGCACTGGAAAGTACAAAAAGCCCTAAAACATTCCCCAAAGATGAAAAAATAGTTGCTTTAAGATCGTACATCAAAGAATTATTGATCGCTAACAGTACCGCTGGACCAGGACTGACTATCGCTATAAACGCAACGGTGGCATACAAAAGCCATGTGTGAAATTCCATGCTATGCTCCTCATTGAAGTGCTATATTATACTCTAACTTTTCATATCAATATATCTTGATATGAAAGAAATATTCTGCTATGCTATTCAAAAATCAATTGCGAGAAACCTCATGGAAACTTTTTTACAAACCGTTGGCGCGCTCAATGACGAAACACGTCTTCAAATCCTTCGTTTCATTCATCAACACGGTGAAGTGTGTGTCTGTGAAATCGAAGAGGCATTTTCACTCATCCAGTCGCGTGTCTCACGTCATCTCAAAATCCTCAAAGATGCAGGGTTTTTACGTGTGGATCGTCGTGGGAAATGGGCGTATTATCAGGTTCGCTCTCCGCTAGATCGTTTTAGGCTTGAATGTCTTGAAGAGATTAGCTATTTAGAGATGCAAATGCCTACGCCAGTCTGTGCCTGCAAGGATGCCAAATGATCCTCGCCTTTTCACTGTTTCTTATCACCCTGCTCTTTGTCATTATTCAACCGCGTGGAATTCAAATCGGCACGTCTGCCATCATAGGCGCTGCTTTTGCCCTGCTTTTGGGCGTGGTGAGTTTTGCCGATGTTTTAGTCGTGACCAACATCGTTTGGGATGCCACCCTCGCTTTCATTGGCATCATCATTCTCTCCCTTGTCCTCGATGAGATAGGTTTTTTTGAGTGGTGTGCGATTTGGATGGCACGATTTTCCAAAGGCAACGGACATGTGATGTTTGTCTATTCACTTTTATTAGGCTCCATCATCTCCGCTTTTTTTGCCAACGATGGGGCGGTGCTCATTCTCACACCTATTTTACTGGCTAAAATGCGCATTTTAAAACTAGAACCTAAGACGATTGTGGCGTTTTTGCTTGCAGGCGGGTTTATTTCCGATTCGGCATCACTGCCTTTTATCTTTTCCAACCTCACCAACATCGTCACCGCCAACTACTTCCACATCGGTTTTTCCACCTATCTTGGCACAATGCTCATACCTTACATCGTGAGCACCTTTGTTTCCATCGCTGTTTTATGGCTCTTTTTGCGTAAAGATATTCCTTTACATGTAAACGTAGAGCTCTTGAAACATCCCGATGATGTGCTAAAGTCTAAACCATTGTTTCACCTCGCGTGGTTTTTTATTGCCGCATTGATGGGAAGCTATTTTGTGGGGGAACAGTACCACATTCCGATTAGTTTTATCGCTCTTGGAGGAGCCCTGCTTTTTCTTGCGATCGCAGCCTATTTCAAAGCTGCTAAACCGTGGCTCACCATCAAAACAGCTCCGTGGCAGGTTGTGTGGTTTAGCATCGGGCTGTACATCGTTGTTTACGGACTGAAAAATGCGGGACTCACAACGTATTTGACGCATATTTTAAATGAACTCAATGCACAAGGCAATACGATTGCGATTGTCGGAACAGGCTTTATCGCCGCTATTTTAAGCGCATTGATGAACAATATGCCAAGCGTCATGATCATGGACATTGCGCTTCACGACATCCCCAACTCCGCTTTGGCGTACGCTAACATTATCGGCTGTAACCTCGGTCCCAAAATGACACCTTTTGGCTCACTGGCAACCCTTTTGTGGCTACATGTCATGGCAAAAAAAGGGGTCAAAATCAGCTTTTGGGAGTACTCAAAGTTTGGACTCATCGTCACACCACCGATCCTTTTGATCGTACTTCTAAGCCTTGTTTAGTCTTTACATGTAAAAGGAAAAAGCATGCCAATAACTCTACGAAAAGCGACAAAAAATGAGTACCGAGCTATCGCTCATTTGCTGGCATCGAACCATCTCCCAACAGCGGATATTGATGAGAAAAATATCACGCTTTTTGTGGGATTAATCGATGAAAAGATTGTCGCAACCATCGGTGTCGAAACATATGGAAACGAAGCGCTTTTGCGTTCTTTGTGCGTCAAAGATGGCTTTAAAAACCAAAAGCTTGGTGAGAAAATGCTCTCGTATCTGCTTAACTTTTGTACCCATGAAAACATTCAAACCGTGTATCTGCTGACCACAACGGCGGAGCACTATTTTGCTCGTTTCGGCTTTGAAACAATCACGCGCGATGAAACACCACCATCCATTCAAAATACCCGTGAGTTTCAAAGCATTTGCCCCTCTTCTGCTATCATTATGGCATTAAAACTTTAAAAAACTACGCTTTACATGTAAAAAGGAAAACCGATGAAATTAGTCTCGTGGAATGTCAATGGCATTCGCGCCGTTGCTTCTAAAAATGCGTTTGCATGGGTGGATGTGTTTAAACCTGACATCTTGTGTTTGCAAGAGATCAAAGCCGAAGCGCATCAAATTCCAGAACCACTTTTTAACCATACCTTTACATGTAAACATGTGAACGCAGCTTCCAAAAAGGGCTATTCGGGAACGATGAGTTTTTCGACCATTGATTTTAAAAAGACCGACACCGCGCACTCCATCGACCATACGCACGAAGGGCGCATTTTGGAGCACCATTTTGGCGATGTGGTTTTGTTTAACGTTTACTTTCCCAACGGTCAACAAAGCGAAGAGCGTCTTGCGCACAAGATGAAATTTTACAGTGATTTTTTGGCACATACCGAAGCACTTAGAGCGGAGGGAAATAGCATCATCATCTGTGGCGATGTGAACACGGCACACCGCACGATTGATCTTAAAAATCCAAAAGCCAATGAAGAGACTTCTGGCTTTTTGCCCATTGAGCGCGCGTGGATCGACTCGCTTTTAGAACACGGGTACATCGACACCTTTAGGCACATTCATGGTGACATCAAAGATGCCTACTCGTGGTGGTCGTACCGTTTTGGAGCGAGGGAACGCAATGTCGGGTGGAGAATTGATTATGTTTTCATCTCCAAAGAGCTAGAACCGCGTTTGAAAGATGCATTCATTTTAGCCTCTGTTGAAGGCTCAGACCATTGTCCTGTGGGCATTGAGCTAGAGTTATAGGCTTTACATGTAAAGTCTATTTTCGTTGCTGTTTGTACATCTCCACCGTTGTTCTCAGCTCATGAATATCGGTATGTGTGCCCACCACTTTGCTAGGGTAGCCATGCGGATTGTACGCAACAACTTTCGCTTGATCAAGCACCCATTTGTAACTTCCATCTTGGCAGAGCATACGGTGCTGATGCCTGTAGTGTTTGATGCGACCGCTCAAAAGTGAGGTCAATTCATTGAGGCAATAGTTCAAATCTTCAGGATGAATAAGCGACATCCACATATCTTTTGTCTGTTGAAATGTTTCATATTCATAACCTAACATAGAAACCCATTGAGGCGATAAAGTGATTCGATTGCCAATAGGATCCCACTCCCAAACCCCGTGCCCTACGCACTCTAAAATATGTATATACTCTTTTTGCATTCTCGATGACCTTTTATATCTCTTAGTTTTATGATCGAAAGTGTACCGTGTCAATGTGACATTTACGTTACATGACAACAATCATATTTTTCTAACTCCTTATTTTTCCCTTATATTTACATATAATTTACGTTGATTGACTACGATACCGCACAAAAAAAGGAGAGCAATGTTATTGGCAACAATTAAAAATAAACTAGCATTTTTACTGGTCATTATCTTTTTAGGATTTAGTGCATTAGGCATTGAGAGCCTCAAAGAAGGAAACGATGCAAAAATGGCAGCGACTCGTTTGTCTACCATTCCAGAGATAGAAAAATTAGCGATGGAACTGCGCATTGAACAGCGTGATTTTCAAC